>DASZJO010000105.1:0-18244 GCA_035948015.1 Puia sp. | reverse complement strand
TGGGTCCAACACGAAGCCTCAGCGCAGGTCAATAACGAGCTCGTGAATTTCCTGCGAACCGTGAAGACCGGCTAAATAGTCACCCATTCCACCCCTCCACCACAAAAAACGCCCCAACCCCACCCGCATCCTCATGCGCATACTTGCAGGAAATAACCCTACTCTCCCCCGGCGCGAGCTCAAAATAATTATCACTAAATATCACCGGCAAAATATCATCCCCCGACTTGCCTTTCAGCGCCCGCAAATGCACCTGAAAAGCCACCACCTTACCCATATTCGTGATCGTCACCTCATGTACCGTGCTGTCCCCCTTCTTCACCCCGGCGCCCGCCAGCATCTTCAACACTGTCTTCCCCAGTGACCCCAACGCCGAATAATCCGCATACCCTGTCTCCGGCGTCACGAACCACTTCGACTTGCTCCAATCCAGCACATCCCCCTTCGCCGACAGCCAGTACCAGTTGATATCCCTTACCACCCCGCCGCCGTCCGTCAGCTGCAAGCGCAGGAAATACGTGGACGATAACCCATCGATCGCCGGGACCACCGGGCCGCGCCAAATACTATCCGCCTCCACCTCCGCCTTCATTTTTCGCGACCATTTCATACTGCCATCCAGATCATACACCGCCGCCTCTTCCGTCAACCCCGTAAACCGTTGCTGCAGACCGTTCGTAACGTCCACCTCGCGACCGCCATATGAATACATAATATGCAGCGGCTCCATCGCCTTCTTCATCCCGAAATACGTGCCCGCCGGATACAGATAATAGTCATACGTATGCCAGATCAACCCCGGCCATGGATTACTTCCCATCCACTGCACCACGCCTGTAGCCGTATGATACTTATGGAGCCCGTACGCCTCCATCATCGCCCGATGCGCCTCATAGTTCTGGGCCTGTGCCTTGGCAAGATAGTCTTTGATATCCGTCGCGGGCCCGTAACGGCCCTGCAGCGCCGCATTAAAGACATCCGTATTCCCGAAATTCATCGTCCCGCAATGATACTTCCACGTCGCCGTCGTGAACCACATTGAGTCTTTTGGAATAAATTTGATCAGGCTCTCATACGGCGGAATAGACGGCCCCGGCGAGATCTCCGTTGCAAAGCTCCACATGCCGCCAAACCTATGCGTCGAGTCCGTCTCCCAATAGATCGGCGGCACCCACTCATACGGCCCGGCCATCTTGACCCCGCTATATCCCGATACCCGTGACTTACTGGCATCGGCAGTCGAAATGATCGGATTTGGCCATTTCAGCGCCGCCTCGATGTCGAGATAGCCGCGCTCCACTGTCGTGTCGCGCGGCGGCATATCACTTCCGTTCAACCAAACCATCACACTCGGCTTGTCCCGCAGCCAAAGCATCACACTACTGTCCGACGCCATCGCCGATGCACGCTTGGCCGCATCCCAGTTCTCCGGATACTGCCACGCACCGCAACACATCCAGCCGGTCATTACCAGCATCCCGTACTTATCACAAAGGGCATAAAAATGATCGTCTTCCAGCTTGCCCTCCGACCGGACAATATTCATATTCATATCCCGGTACAACCGAATTTCCTGTTCCTGCCGCCGGGGCGAACGACGCTGGAAGATATCCGGCGACCATGCCGCGCCGCGTAGGACGATCCGCTTGCCATTCACAACAAACACTCTCGAGCTGGAATCGATAAAATTCGACTTGATTTCCCGAATGCCAAAATCTTCGCTGATAATATTACTGACCGTTTTGTCATAATAAGAGACGATGTCGAGGTGGTTTAACTCCGGCTTCCCAAGCTGCCATGGCCACCAAATACGCGGATGCCCGACATTCAGTTGCGGGAATTCCGTGGGACTGAAGGTCACGTCCGTCACCTCCTTCCCCTCCAGGTGCACATTTTTGATAAAGTCGATTACACCGTTTATCTTCCCCATTACGATCAGGTCCTTCGGCTGGTCGGAATAATTGGTAACCAATACATCAACGGTTAAATGTGCAACATCGAGTGACGGATAATCAAAATGCGTGGTGACCAGCGGGTAGGAAACCCCAACCCGATTATAGGCCTTGATCTCCACATCATTGACGATGCCGCCATTGTAATCCGGCGGATAATGGATCCAGTCGGCATAATCGATGGCCAGATCGCCCCCCCTTTTCTGCGGATTGACCGGGCGTTTGATCTCCAGCGCAAGGACATTGGATGCCCCGGGACGGAAAATTTTGGAGATATTCAGCTCGATGATCCGGAACGGATTCATAACTTGGTTGGAATCCGCGATCAAAACACCATTCAGCCAGACATTGGCCTTATAATTGACTCCATGAAGCGTAAGCACAAGATCTTTGTTCTTCCAGTCTGCCGGCGGAACAAACGCCGTTCGAAACCACCAGGTCGAATCGAGCTTGGGATCCTTCAGCTTCTCGAAGTTCATCGCATAGAAAGGGTCAAACGAATAAACCTTGTTCGCCAGTAACCCGCCGATAATAGTAGTCGGAACACTTACCTCATACCAGCCCTCTGGCTTATACCCCGCCTCCGACACGACAGCGCCACCGGCCTTAACGACCGTAGCCGATTGCATCCGCCAGCCGTCCCGCAGGATCAGGTTCGTTGTAATAGTCTGGGCCATTGCCCGAACCGCCGGCAATAGTAAAAGGACAAAAGAGAGCGCCCGATAAATATTCTTAGTGTGCATCATAATAAAGCGCCGCGGCGCCGAGAATGCCGCTATTTTTCAGATCCGACACTTCGATCCGGATCCGCTCGGAAGTCTTTGCATACACGAGGGTCCTGACGGCAGCCCACATCGTCTCCCTGAACCATTCATACGCCTGGCTTACCGAACCGCCCAGCACGATCAGCTGGGGATCATATGCATAGAGGACTGTTTTGATCGCCTGCCCCACGTGTTCACCCAACTCGGAATAAAGCGCCAAAGCTCGCGCATCGCCGTGACCCGCAGCCGAAAAAACCTCCACCCCATCCAGCCCATGCACGTTCTTAAAAAATGATCCGCTGCAATAATACTCCAGGATATTATCCCTGTACGGGAGCAACCCTATCTCGCCTGCACCGCAGTTATAACCCGCAAACAGCTTCCCGTTGATGATCAATCCACCACCCAGACCCGTTCCGATCGTCAGCCCGACCATCGAAGAGGCACCCTTCCCCTTGCCGAAATAATATTCGCCCACTGCGAAACAGTTGGCATCGTTGTTCACAAATACCGGCTTATGATACCGGGCCTCCAGCACCTCCTTCAGCGGAACCTCCACCCAGGAAGGTATATACTGTACGTCATACACGATCCCTGCCCCGACATCCACAACGCTTGGCACCCCGATACCGATCCCCGCGATGTCCGATTCGAAAAGCGCATCGATGACCGAATATATATCCTGAAGCACCTCCTCCACTTCGCCATCGCTATGAATCCGGACCGAAACGATGTCCGACGGCGAATCCCCGCTCACCACCGCACCCCGGATATTGGTAGCGCCAAGATCGATCCCTATCACCTTTGCCACTTTCATACCACCGGCTTTTCAGTTTTATTAAACACCGTTTGATTAGTAATGAGCGGCTTCGCCCAGAATCCCACACTCAATATATACCCCAAAGTGCCATACAAAAAGAACATGCCGGTCCGCAGCCCCAGCGCATCGCCCAGCCCGCCAATGATCAACGGAACGATCGCGCCCCCGATGATCCCGGTAACCATGATGCCCGCAAATGATCCGTGATGTTCATCGACAGAATTAAGCGCAAGTGAGAAAATGATCGGATACATCACCGAAGCAAAGAAGCCTACCGCCGGAAACGCAATCAGCGCGACCTTGCCGGTCCCGAACAATGCAACAGTCAGACAGATAAGTGCCGCCACCGTAAATCCGATCAATACCTTTCGGCTATCCATGATCTTCAATAAGAACAACCCCACCACGCCGCCCGCTGTCATCAGCCCCCAGAAGTAGGCGACCGTATCGGCCCCCTTGGTTTGCGGGTCATAGTGATGATAGGTTTCCAGAAATTTGGAGATCCAGTTGGCAATGCCTTGCTCGGTCCCCACATAACAGATCATCGCAATAAAGAAGAACACTACTACCCGCTTCCTGAACAACATCAAATGCGTTTGCAGCGGCCCCACTTCTTCATCGGCTTTAAGCTCGACCACCGGGAACCGTGAAAACCTGATAACCACGATCATCGCCAGCGAGATCACGGCAAAGATCCAATAGAGCGATATCCAGGGCAGACCTGCCGGCACGATCTTGCTGAAAAAGCCCGGGTTTTTAACGAGACTGGAGTAAACCAACGGACTGATAAACGACGCCGCTCCGAAGATCAGCTGCGCCAGCACCGAATTGAACGCATAGTGCTCCTCGCCGCCGGACGTGCGCAACAGCGGATTGATCACTACCTGCAGCATCGCCATCCCGCTCCCGATCAGGAATAATGAAATGATCGCACTCAGGTAATTGTGGATCATAGCCAGCAGGAGCGATCCGATAAAGGCGACCACAAAACCGGCGACCATTATCCTCTTCTCCTTATATTTTTCAAGCAGCATCCCCGTCGGGATCGACACCACCCCATAAGCAATGAAGAAGGCGAACGGCAGCACCGCCGCCAGCGTCAAACTCAGATCGAATCCCTTAATAAAATCCGGATTAAGTGCACCAATGACATTCGTGAGGAACGAAATGACAAAAAAGGTTAGCATGATCAATGCTACGATGTAGTAGTCGCGTTTCTGCGTGGTTGGCAAGCCCCGGGACTGGAGGTTCATAACCAAATATAAACTATTCCAATTTCCTGATCAAACGCTGCACAAATGCTATCTCGTCCGGCGCATTCGTCAACCGGAGCGTATTGACAAAATATTCCTTCGCAAGGCTTTTATTGCCCTCCGCCGCATATATCCTCCCCAGGCTGGCGTGCAATAAATAATATTGGCCCAGGAAAGCCAGTTTTTCCAGCCCATGCAACACCCCTAGCGCTTCCTCATTATACCCGCCATAATATAACGCGATGGCATAGTTTAGCTCAACGAACGGGTTGGCCTGGATCCGAAGGAGCTGTTTGTATATCCTGATAATAGCATCCCAGTCTGTGGTCCCCAGACTCTCCGCCGCGCAATGCAAGCCCGCAATCGCCGCCTCACAATAGTACGAACTGATACCGGCCCCTTTGTCGGATTCAAGATTGACCATCGCCAGCCGGATCAGGTCCTGGTCCCAAAGACTTCGATCCTGCTCTTCGAGATCCAGCAATTCGCCTTCGCTGCCAAACCGCGCCTTGATCCTCGCGGCGTTAAACAACATCAACGCATATAACGCCCTGCTCTCAGCGCTGCCGACAATGCTTCGGCACAGCGCCCGGGTCATGATCAGCGCTTCTTCGCACAATTCCTCCCGGACCAATTCCTTTCCCCACGAAGATTTGTAGCCTTCGTTAAATATCAGGTAAAGGACCTTATGAACACTATGGATCCTGGGTATCAGGGAGGCAGCGGAGGGCGCAACAAACAAGATCCGCTCATCCCTGATCTTTTGCCTTGCCCGAAACAACATTTTATCGACCCCGTCGATCGTCAGCCCGAGGATCCTCGCAATGGCCTCCACCTTTAGATTGACTACATACTTGAGCGTGATCACCACCTGGACCTTTGGCGCCAGGTCAGGATGCGCACAGGCAAACAGCAGGATCAGCTGTTCATCTTCAAGCGGATCATCATGCAGGGCCAGTTCCTCCGGACCGACACTTCCCTCTCCGATCTCACCACCATCCTTTTTAGTGAACTTTTTCGCCTCCCGTATTCTATTCAACGCCCTGTTCCTGCTCACCTTGAAAAGCCAGCCGGCCGGGTTGACGGGCAGCCCATCTTTCTTCCACGAGACAAGCGCTGCCGAAAAGCTGTCCTGTACGATATCTTCTGCGGATTCGAGATCGAGATCATTGGAAAATCTCAACAGGGAAGAAAGCATTTTTCCAAACTGGCTTCTGTAGAGCCTGTCCACTTCCGTCTCAACTATGTCCATCTCCGCATGCATTGTTTGCCAGTATAGGGCTGACTTCAATCGCCATCAACTCTTGCTGGACCAACGGGCATCCCTGTGCGATAGCAGCAGCCTGCTCGATATTCTCTGCTTCTACGAGAATATAACCGCTTATCCCTTCTTTAGCTTCGATAAAGGGCCCGTCAGAAATCACCTGATCTCTGACCACATATCTTCGCGTTAACTCGAGAGGTTCACCCGCCAGGAAATTCACCGATTCCTGCAGCGACTCGGTCCATGCCATCATGACACGCATCCGCCTGTATCGCTCGGCATCGCCGTCTTGTTTCAACTGGGCGAGATCTTCCCTGATAATCAGCATGAACTTTTGCATACGTTTGATTTTAAAATTAATAAATATCTTTAGGTTAAGACACCGGGGCAGCCCGGATTCCTGACATTTGCCAAAAATATTTTTTTCTACCCGCCCGTATGGACCAACTCACCCTCACCCCGTCCCAGGCCCGGCGGAGATCAACCTGATGAATAAGGTGCTGGACCGCGTGTCTCGCGAAGGACCGCTGATGGTAGCGGGACTATCTCCAATCAATCAAAGCCGGGCTCTGAACCGATCCACCTCACTCCGCGTCGGCGCTGAAGGCTGCGCCCCCATCCTCGTCACCGACAACGCCGCCGCCGCACAGGCAAAACCAACCGCCTCAATCATTAACTTCCTCTCCGCCAGCGCAACCGCCAGCGAACCGCAGAAGACGTCCCCCGCCGCCGTCGTATCCACCGCCGTCACCACCGGCGCCGCCACCCAATCGAATGCCCCCTGATCCAACAACAATGCACCCTCCGAGCCCAGCGTAATGATCACCGTCCGAATCCCCTTGCCGGCCAGGGCCGCAGCCGCCTTTTCAGCACCACCCCGATCTCCGATCTGAACTCCTGTCAGCATCTCCGCCTCCTTCTGATTGGGTATTAACACGGCTATCTTCCCCAACAAGCTGTCCGGACGCGCTCGCGCCGGCGCAGGATTAAGGATAACCGGGACCCCGGCCGCAAAAGCCAGCTCCGCCACATATTCCACCGTCTCCAGTGGGATCTCCAGCTGCATCAGGATTAGCCCGGCATCCCTGATCTTCTCCACCACCAGATCCCCCGGCAACAAATTCCCATTCGCCCCCGACGCCACCACGATACAATTCTCACCCCGGGCATCTACAGTTATCAGCGCCACCCCGGACGGACTGACCGCATCGATCAACACGCAACTCGTATCGATACCTTCCTGCCGGAAGCCATCCACCGCCTGCCGCCCAAACATATCGTTTCCGACCTTCCCGGCAAATACTACATCTGCGCCAAGCCGCGCCGCGGCGACAGCCTGGTTCGCACCTTTGCCGCCCGCCGCCATCATAAAGGCCCCGCCCAATACCGTCTCCCCCGGCATCGCGAGCCTGTCGGCCTTCACCACCATGTCTGTATTCGAACTCCCGACAATAAGTATATAAGGTCTCATAGTTATAATGCATCTAAACCCCGGCAGACACCAGCAACCCAAGACCAACCAAATAAAAGATCAGCATCCAGCCCAGCACCGCACCTGTGCCCTTCGGCGCGCCGCGGAATTCCTTCCAGATGAATATGCCCCAGAGCGCGGCAATAATGGTGGCGCCCTGCCCCAACCCATACGAGATCGCCGGACCCGCCTTTCCCGACGCAATAATGCTCAACGACATTCCCAGACACCATATCGATCCTCCCAGGATACCCGTGATATGATCCTTGAAACTGCCCTTGTAATAGGCAGCATAGGACACCGGGGCACCCACAAATGGCCTTCGCATTAGCAGCGTATTGAAAATGAAATTACTCAATAATATCCCCGCACTGAAGATGACCACCGCGGTGTAGGGGCTTAGCTTTCCCGGCTCCGGCGATTCGAAATCAGAGAACATACTGGCAGCAACATATTTGTAGAAGAAACCCATCAGCACCCCGGCAGCCACCGCCAGCGCCAGACCCCTCCCCGATGCCTGCCTTCCCGCCGCCTGCATCCGGCGATACGCAAATGCATTCAATAAAATAGCGACAAAGATTAGCGCCACACCCCCCGAAAGCAAGCCTGCTTTCCCTACCGGGTGGCCGATATAATTTACCACCACGCCGATCACCAACGCCAGCCCTATCCCCACCGGGAATGCCACAGCCATCCCCGCAATCGCTATCGCCGCCCCAAGCAAAATATTAGCGGCGTTAAAAACAATCCCGCCGACAATGGCCGACCCCACACTCCCGCCGCTTGCCTGCGAAATATCGGCAATGAATGACCGCCCTCCGCTGCCAACACTCCCAAGCGTAAACGCAAGTATCAGGGAGAACAAGAGGATTCCCCATACATAATCCCAATAGAACAGCTCGAACCGCCAATGGCTCGCTGCCAACTTTTGTGTGTTGGCCCATGACCCCCAGCAAAGCATCGTAATAATGCAGCACACAACCGCTGCGGGATAATTTTGGATGATATACATATTCTTAATTAAACCCCGACGTTATCCAGACGGCTACCTCAGCCATCTTTTGTCCCGCCTCGGCAAAGGGGACGAACATCACTTTTTGCCACCGGTCATTCACTTTCGCGTCCATATAAAGGGCCTGCTTCCACTTCCAGTCCCCCGGGAGGGCCGCGCTCGCATCACTTATATTCCTGCCATCTAAGAATTTCACCAGACTAAGCGAATCGATCCCCGGATTCAATCCCTTATCGATCGCAAGCACCTGCGGCCCGCGTTTGACCCCGACCGAATTAGGATACGACTCCCCGCCCGGGAAAACTTCCAACGGCATCCCAAACGTGATGATCACCCGGTCCCCGGAATTCCAGACCCGCCTGATCGCCAGCATCGCCCCCCTTAAACCTGCATAGCTTTTCCCATCGATCGACGCTTTGAAATTTGCCGACCACCACGGAACCATGAACTGGATCGGAAACTCAGCCTTTTTGGCCGGCTCGATGGTAAACTCAACTCTGCCCATGGCCTCGACCGGAAATCGCGTGCTGGATTTTACCACCAACGCAATATCCTCCGCATCGGCAGTGCTGACATGCGTCGACGCTACCCCGTTCTCATAAAGCAGAACGGAGAAACGCCCTCCAATTGTCCCGCCGATCATTTCCGGGATCAGGGACACACCCCGCGGCACACTGGAAAGACAACAGGAAAAACCCTGATCGCACCGATACGGCTTGGTGCCTTGTAGCGCCGTATAATAGCTTACACACCCCGTCTGCGGATTTTCGGCGGCCAGAAGATGGTTGTAGACAGACCGCTCGATCTCCACCGCAAATCTGGGATTGCCGGTAATTTTGAGTAACGCCAGGCTAAATTGTATCCACGTCACCGTTACGCATCCCTCCCCGATCTTATCATCATTGGTCGCCTTCAACACGTCCGTCTGGACAAAGACCTCATGGTCGCTGGCAGTACCCGTGATATACATCCGATGGTCCCGGATATCAACCCACGCGTCTTCCAAAAGCCGCAGATACTTTTCTTCGCCTGTGAGCTGGTAATATTTGAGCAGCCCCAGAAAACACGAAAGCATCTCATACGCCTTGGCATCACCCACTTTCGTCACGTCGCCGTATTTTTCAAGCTGACTGATGATCCTCGGGCCATCGGGCTGTTCGAATGCACGAAGGATATACCGGCAGAATGCCAGGTATTTCGGATCAGCGGTATACCGGTACAGGTCCACCATCGGCTCCAGGACACTCCCCGGAGCAAGCCCGTCATGTTCCCCCGCCTTCATCAGATCGCGCTTCGAAGAGTCATCTCCAAAGGTCCGGCAAAGCAGATCAGCCGCCCTCTCCGCCGTTTCCAGCGCCGGTTGATACCCTGTGACGGAATAATAGTTGATCAGCCCGATAATCGCATATTTGTGCGCCCAGACATCCCATTCCGTCCATCTGTCCTTTTCCAGGTAGGTTCCGATATAGCCGTCCGGCAGCTGACAGGAAATATATGTTCCCGCCACGGCATCCATCAACCGCCTCAACTGCGGATCATGGCTATACGCATACGTCTTCGAAGCGGAAAAAAGGAATTTCCCCACATGCTCTCCGATCCACGTCTGCGCGCCGGGACGCCGCTCAACTCCCGACAATATCGTCGCCGAATCGATCTTCAGCAGCCTTTTTTCAAGGTTCACCTCCAACCGGTAACCCAGGTACCCGCCGATCTGTTGATAGGATGCGGATACAAACCTATCGGCAATCTTGTTGGGAACGATCGGTCCGTAAAACTTCGTCGTATCCTGCCCGCTGACCTCACCCATCATCAGCGAACTCACTACCCCTATAACAAGCAACCGTTTCATAAACGTATTTTGGTCCAGGGTCCCCGGAGGTACTCCAGACCCCCAGCCCACCCCCTAATCCAACCCGCCTCGGCGGATCGCCTTCACCTGCGCCGGCCATTTCGTTTGCTCCCCCGTCCTCGGATTGATCGGCAACACCGCCTTTTCCGTAGACGCCCGATTCGGATCCTCGCTCGCCATGTACGCGAGGATCGCTACCAACACCACATTGTTGCTCAGATCATCAAACACCAGTTTGTCATAGGTGTCCCGATTCGTATGCCAGGTATAATTGAAATAAGACCAGTTCAACGCGCCGAGCGAGAAACCCGGCGCACCAACCGCGTCAAAGGATGCAAAGTCCGAACCGCCGCCGCCAGGAGATCCAGGGAAAGTTGTCTTGATCGAATCCCGGATATAGGACGGTGCCTTGCTGAGCCAACGCGTAAGGTACGCATAGGAATGCAGGTACCCCGCGCCAGACATATTCTCTACCCGCCCGGTACCATTGTCCTGGTTGAACAACGCCTGGAGTTTGCTCACCGTATCAGGATGGTCCTCCACAAAGGCCCTTGAACCGTTCAGCCCCTCTTCCTCACTCCCCCAATGACCAACCAGTATCGTTCGCTTGGGATTGGGATAAACCTTTTGCAGTATCCGCAGAGCCTCCATCATCATCAACGTACCCGTACCGTTGTCGGTAGCTCCTGTGCCTCCGTCCCAGGAGTCGAAGTGAGCCGACAACATCACATACTCGTCCGGCTTTTCACTGCCCCTGATCCCGGCGATCACATTAAAGGTGGGCACCGGCCCCCGTTCCTTCGATTCGACATGCACGCTGATCTTCGGGTCAGCCCCCGACTCTACCAGGCGGTACAGCATCCCATAATCCTCCTGCATCACATCGATGGACGGGATCTTCTTTGTATACCCGCCAAAGATCTTATCCACCCCAAATCCCACAGACCAATAAGAGGAGACAATACCCGCAGCCCCGGCTTTTTCAAGCTCAACCGGCAAGGTGCGCGCCGTAAACCCCGTCTTCTTGATACGATTGTTCCAGTTGTCCGTCATCTCCTTTCGCTCGTCCTTCATCTTCTGGAACGATGCGGGCGTCCCGAACGTTTCCCAGTTGTCATCCGGCCGCCCCGTCGGCTGCAGTACCGACACCATGACAAATTTCCCCTTCACCGATGGCATCCACGCCGCGTACGCCGCCGAATCCGCCAGGTCCGGAAGGATCACCAACCCCGCCGTCACCGTTTTGTTCCCCATACCCGGACACCACGCCAATTGCGTAGCCTCCAACGTGCGTATCCGCGGCGACACCATGTCGATATGCGAGATACCCCGCTCCCATCCCCTCCACACCCCCCAGTTTTGCGCCTCGGCATGGATCCCCCATCCCTTGTATTTCGCCAGCGCCCAATCCCTCGCCTCCTCCATCTGCGGCGTCCCCACCAGCCTCGGCCCGATGCTGTCAAACAATTGATGCGCCAGCAGCTTCAACTGCGAATTGTCATGCTCTTCTTTGATAATGGCTTCTACGACCGGGTCCTTTGGCGCCTGGTCGGGCCCCGCTTCGCGGCGACCCTGTGCAAAAGCGCCAGCCAAAGCCAGCGCCAGCATAACGGAGGTGAGGATCAGTTTTCTCATAGCCTAATATAGGCAATTCGGCCGTAACTCAATGCACATTTACCGACGTTCCACCCTTTAATTCGTCTGTAGCAGCCGCGATCAGTTCATCACCCTCCCTGAGATCCCCATAGATCTCGACCTTGCCGTCGGTCTCCCTCCCTTTCGTAACGGTCACCCATTCGGTCTTTCCACCGGTAACCCGGATGACGAAGATGCGCCTGCTGTTAGCCGTGACCGCCGAAAGGGGAACGATGAATTGTTTGTCACTATTGGTGAGATCGAGCGTGACCTGGGCGAACATCCCGGGCAGGAGGAGCCCATTTTCATTCTTAACGTCCATCTGTAACTGCTCTGTTCGAAGCTGCATGTCAAGCGCGCCTGCCATGCGGGTGACTGTCGCCGAAAAAACATGCCCGGGCAGTGTCTGCACCGTAAAGTGAACGGTATCCCTGCCGCGGAAATAGCCGGTGGCAGCCTCAGGGACCGCAACTACCAGGCGCAGGAGCCGCTGCTGCTGCAACGTCATCAGGGGGATCGACGAACCCTTGCCGGCAGGCCCGGCATAGGCGCCGGGGTATATGTTCCTGCTGCTGATGACCCCGTCGAAAGGCGCATACACTTCCAGGTAACCTTGCAGATCGGCGGACTCCCGATACTTCGAACGGGCAGCTTCCAGAGTGGCGCTATCGCTGCTCATCTTGGCATCGGCCAGCTCGAGCTCGTTGGGAGATACCGTACCAGGTATGCGGCTCGTCGCATCCAGCCGGAGGAAAGTGGCCTTCGACGCGCGATAGGCGGCTTCCTGCGTATGAAGAAGGGAAGCGGATTCATCGGTGGCCGCTTGCAGCTCGGGGGCTTCAAGGGTAGCGAGCAACTGCCCTCTTCGGACCTCGCTGCCCACATCGACATACATGTCCTTGACAAAGCTGTTGACCTTTGCATACAGGTCCACAGACTGGAATGGCAGCAATTGGCCCGGCAGGGTCATGGAGGAAGTAAGCCGGCCTTTGCTGAGAATTAAGGTTTGCACGACAGTAGTGTCGGCGGCAACAGCTGCTGCAACAGGCGGTTTTCCGCCGCAGGCTGCAAGGAACACAGGCAGCGTGCTCATAAAAACGATCGATAGAAATGAATACTGTTTCATATTAATGTTATTTATGTAAACTGTTCACATCATCGGGATCCAGTGAAACCGAATGAACCGATGCCTTGCGCCTTATGCGGTAGAAGATTACCGGTAATACCAGCAGGGAAACCACGGTAGAGGCCAGCAATCCCCCGATGACCGCGCGGCCAAGAGGAGCGCTCTGGGCGCCTTCACCCAGCCCGGATGCCATAGGTATCATCCCCACGATCATGGAAATACTGGTCATGAGGATCGGCCGCAGCCTGAGCGCGGCAGCCTCGAGAGCGGCTTTTGACGCATCGGCGCCGGCTGTGCGGATCTCTTCTGCATTTGTCACTAACAGGATGGCGTTGGCGACCGATACTCCCACGGACATGATGATCCCCATATAAGATTGCAGGTTGAGCGTGGAACCGGTTGCCAATAGGATGAGCAGCGACCCCGCCAGGACAGCGGGAATTGCCGTAATGACCGTGAGCGACAAGGAGAAAGATTGATAGTTGGCCGCAAGCATGAGCAGCAGGACCACTATCGTAATGATGAGCCCCATTTGCAGACTGTCGAGGGTCTGCGTTAGCAGATTGCTTAACCCCCTGGTCTCTACGCTGACGCCGCGGGGCGGAGCGCCGACCGAACGAAGCGCCTGGCTCACCGCCGTAGCCGCACCGCCGAGGTCCTTGTGATAAATATTGGCGCCGATTGAAAGGAACCGGGTGGCGCCCTGACGGTCATACTCCCCAACGACCTTGTCTTCGGTCAGCGTGGCGACATCACCCAACAATGGCCGGCTGCTGTTTGGCCGGAGGGGAACGGCAGCAAGATCTTTAATTGTCCCAAGATCGGTCTGCGGTACTTCGACCTGGACTTCGTAAGAGTTGGCATTTGCCTCGTCAAGCCATAACATCTTGTTGACATACCGGCTGGATGAAGTGGCGTCGGTGAGTGAATTGGCGACGTCCGTAAGGGTGAGACCGAACTGTTTGACCTTATCCCGGTCGATATCGATCCGGATAGCAGGGTTATTAAGCTGCTCCCTGATCCCAATATCCCGAAGGAATGAAATTTTACGCAGCGCCGCTTCGATCTTTTGCGCATAAACCTGGCTTACTCCAAGATCAGGGCCTTTTACGGCAATCTCGATGGGTGTAGCCGCGCCCTGGCTCATGATCTTATCCGTCATGTCGATGGGTTCATAAGAAACGCTGACGTCGGGCATGGCTTTATGCAGGGCGATACGATACCGTTCTTCGAGGTCATCCACATTCTCCTTATATGAAGGGTCCATGCTGACCTGCATAAGTATTTCATTGGAGCCGCTGGTGAACAGGATGATGGGCAGGGTCGGGAAGGAAGGTGGCTGCTGACCGGCAAATGCGGAAATAATGGCGACATTCGACGACCCGCCCACTACTTGATACAATACCTGCTGCGCCTTTTGAAGCGTGGCCTCCGTAACCTCGAGCCGACTGCCCTCCGGCGCGCGTAACCGAAGCTGAAATTGTCCATCATTCGCAGCCGGAAGAATATCTTTTCCGATGCGCATAGCCGCAATTGCCGCAAGACCCACAGCGATCACGAAATACCCGGCAATCACGATCCTGCTGTACTTCATCTGTTTTTCAAGCAGCCGGAGAAAGACGGCCTTGAATTTGTCAAAGGGACTCGGCGCCGCCGGTTTGTCGGCCACGGGCTTATGCGCCTTGTCCTTCAATATCCAGTTGGAAAGAACAGGCACCAGCGTCTGCGACAAAAGGAATGCAGGGATCATCGCAAATCCCACCGCCATCGAAAGCGGAAGGAACATCCCCTGCGGCACTCCCGTCATGAAAAAAGCCGGTGCAAACACCGCAAGCGTACTGAGCAGAATGAGCAGCTTCGGCAGCGCGATCTCATGACACGCATCGGCGATCGCCCTGGCCCGCGACTTGCCCATCTCCTGGTGACGGTGAATATTCTCGATGGTGACCGTCGCTTCATCGACAAGAACACCGATCGCGAGCGCCAGACCGCCAAGCGTCATGATATTGATCGTCTGGCCGAAAAGCTTCAGCAGCAGCGTGCTGGTGATGATCGAAATGGGTATATTAAGGATGACGATAAAGGCGCTGCGCGGGTCACGAAGAAAAAGTAACACCATGAGCGAAGTGAGGCCCGCCCCGATGAGGCCCTCAAGGACGAGACTCTGAACTGCCTCTTTGACGTATACTGACTGATCAAAAACATACTTTAGCTCGACATCCGGCGGCAGCAGACTTTGCATCCGTGGAATAGCCGCCTTGAGCGCCTGCACCACCGACCACGTGGAGGCATTGGCATTTTTAATAATGGGAATATATATCGACCGCTTGCCGTTGATATAGGCGAACCCGGTGGTGATATCGGCGCCGTCTATCACTTTCGCCACATCCTTCACATAGATGGTGGCGCCATTCTGATACACAACGGGAATATTGGCAAAGTCGGAAATATGCTGTAAAACGGTATTGGCCGGCGTAAGATAACTGGTATTCCCGATGCTGACCAGTCCCGCCGGAGAGATACGGCTATTGTCCTGGACGGCCGCGGTGATCTGCTCGGGCGTAATATTGTGGCTGCGCATGAGGTCGGGGTCAGCCTCAATTACAATGGTACGGACATTGCCACCGATCGGCGGCGGCGAAGAAAGTCCCGGTACCTGCGAAAAACCGGGCCGGACCCAGACGCTCGCAAGGTCCTGCAATTCGTTGTTGGACCTTTTGGAACTGCTGAGCGTGAGCTGCCCTACCGGGAGCGTCGATGCGTCGAAGCGAATAATGATCGGGGGCTGCGTTCCAGGCGGCATTTCGGCAAAAGCCCTGTTGGTGAGCGAAGTAACTTCTGCGGCCGCCTGTGCCATATTGGTACCGCTGTAGAAGCTGAGCTTTAGCATGCTCAAGCCCTGGATGTTGCTGGTCTCGATGGCCTTGATACCGCTGACATACAAGTACAGGTTCTGATAATTGGTGGCGACAAAACCCTCCATCTGCTGGGGAGACATCCCGCCATAGGGCTGCGAGACATAGATAGTAGGGATGTCAAGCGACGGGAAGATGTCGATATTGATGCGGATGACGGCCATGATGCCAAACAATACGAGAGCGGCAACCAGCACTATCACCGAGATGGGTTTGCGTAAGGCTGAAGTAATAAGATTCATAATCGTTGATTTAGAACTGTTGCAGGAATGGGTGTAGATCGCCGATAGTTCCGACCCTCAACAGGAAAGCCTGCCAGACGGCGTTAGAGGCGATGCCCCTGTCGATCTCGGCCCTGTTTAGCAGATAGAGGGCCTGCGAGACGTCGACAATATTGGCAAGACCGTTCTCATACAGGGCTTCTTTTTGCCGGTAAGCATCGGAAGCCGATTTTAGCTGGATGGGCGTCTCACGAAATTTGGCAAGGGCATTCCGGATCTGCTCGTCGGCGAGCGCTAACTGATTCACCAGGTTATTCTGTTCGAGCTGATAAACTTCCGTATATGCGCTTGACCTTTCCCGTTGAGCCCCGGTCCTTGAACGGCTGCGACCCAGCATGGTAATATCCCAGGTCACCCCGATACCCACCAGATAGTTGGCCCGGTTAGGCGCAATTCCCGGGAAAAAGGCAGTGGAATAGTCGGCCGGATTGGTGCCATAGTTGGGACCAAAACCCGACCCCCGCTCCTGCCCCACCCCAAACAGGGACACCCGCGGCAATCCCGTCTTTTGAATATAGTTGGCCAAAAGACTGCTGGTCATGACCTGGCTCTCCAGGTAACGCAAGTTGGGATTGGAAGCCAGATCGGCAGCCACGCCGCCGCTGAGGTCTTGCGGTAGCCGGAATGTAGAGCTGGTGTCGAGTTGAAAAAGCTGCGGCCTTACTCCCATCTTGATAGCGAGCTGACTGGCTTGCTTCTGCTCGTAGTTTCGGGCATCCAGCAGCGAGAGCCGGGCCTTGGACACTTCCGCATCGGCAAGCGAACTGTCCACGCCGGGATTGAGACCGTTTAGCGTCCGCGCCAGGATAACTTCCCGGAGCTGCAAGGTGCGGGCCAGATTATCTTCCATCGCCATCCTGACCCGCTGCGCAGCTAAAAGTGAGAGGTAAGCACCCGCAACCAACACTTGTTGCTGGAATATCTGTTGCGCAAGCCCCTGACGGTCCTGCTCGTATTGCCCTTTTGCAGCAGCGACATGCGCCCGTTGTAATCCAAAAGAAAAGAGGTTCCAGTCGACGTTGGTAAGATATAAGGCACCGAAAGCGGCATTCCAGTTCTGGGTCGCAGTGACCGGTCCGGAAGTGATCGCATTGATTCCGGGCTCACCGGCCGGCAAGCCATTCATCCCGTCAATGGTGCCATACGCGGCTTCGACGCCGGCAGTGAAATCGGGGAGCCCGTCCTGCCTGGCCGCCTTCCACTCGTGGGCGGACGCACTAACCAAATGTTGGGCGGCTTTTATTCCCGGGTAGTTGGCCTCGGTTTTCCGGAGAGCTTCAGCCAGCGTTAGAACACTATCCCCTGTCTGGGCCATGCTTCGCAACATAAGTAGAAGGCAGATCGGAAGGAAGAGGAAGATGCGCATGATGGTAAATTTTTGTCGACCCAAAACTACCGCGCGCCCTCCCCCATAATCCCCGCCAATCGCCGGACGGGCAAAAGCAGTCGGCCAAATCGCCTTAATAGTTTAATTTTACCGCATGAACACCCTGATCATTGACGACAACGCCATTGCCAGGTCCGTGCTTCGACAGCTTTGCTCGAAGCAGAAGGATATAGTTGTCGCCGGGGAATGCGCCACAGCCGAAGAAGCGTATGAGATTATCCGGGATAAGCCGGTAGACATCCTTCTGCTGGACATCGAAATGCCTGGAATGTCAGGGATTGACCTCGTTAAGGATCTGGGATCGAACCGGCCGGTGATCATCTTCACCACTTCCAAAAAGGACTATGCCAGCGACGCATTCGATCTGAACGTAGCCGATTATATCGTCAAGCCGGTGACGCCAGCCCGGTTCGATCAGGCAATCACTAAAGCCCGGGAGATTATCGCGAGCAACCAGGAGGAAGTTAAATGGACCGATGAAGAATTCATTTTTATCCGCGACAGTGCAATCATCC
>DASZJO010000104.1:0-5855 GCA_035948015.1 Puia sp. | reverse complement strand
CGGTGAGTGCCATGAAGGTAAGGGAAGGGTTTTGGTTCCCGGTCGAGGTCATGCAGGCGCCGTCGGTCACGAAGACGTTGCTACACGCATGAAGTTGGTTCCATTGATTCAGCATGGATGTTTTCGGGTCGTGGCCCATGCGGCAGCCGCCCACCTCATGGATGTCGAGGCCGGGGTTCTGGTGGTCGTCTGCGCCGGCGATATTCTTGCAGCCTCCGGCTTCCAGCATTTCGGCGCCCCGGGCGAGGAAGTCCGCCACCATTTTGGTGTCGTTGTCGTCGTAGCCGACAGAGGTGATGAGTTGGGGGATGCCCCATTGGTCTTTCAGGTCGGGGCTTAGGCGAACGTGGTTGTCATACTTCGGGATCGTCTCGCCCTGCATACCCATCGACACGTACCAGGAGCCGGGTTCGGAGAGCGAGTCTTTATAGGCGGCGCCGATGGCGCCAGTCCCTGCTGATTGTCCGCGGCCTGCGCCGAAGTAGCTCATATACCCTCTTTGAAAGCCCAGGTTTTCGTTGCGGAAAACGTTGCGGAAGGAGGGGATGAAGACTTCGGTCGGTCGACGGCCGTAATAGTATTTATCGGGGTAGCCTTCGAATTCGGCGTTTAGTGAACCGCGGTAGTTGTGGAATGCCACGTAGTGGCCAAGGATATCGTGGTCGTTGCCGAGTCCGTTCGGGAAGCGCCGGGATTTCGAGTTCAGCAGGATCAGGTTAGTATTCAGGCAGGCAGCGTTGACGAAGATGACGCGCGCATAGTATTCGGTGGCCTTTTTTGTTTGCGCGTCGATCACGAGGACGCCGGTTGCTTTGCCTTTTGCTTCGTCAAAAATTATCGAGTGGACCACGCTGAATGGCTGGAGGGTCAGTTTCCCGGTGCGGCGGGCCCAGGGTATGGTAGAGGAGTTCGAGCTGAAGTAGCCGCCGAAGGGGCAGCCGCGCTCGCACATATTCCTTGCCTGGCATTGGCCCCGCCCTTGCTGGAGGTGGACGGGCTGGGGTTTTGTGAGGTGGGCGCAGCGGCCGATGATCACGGGGCGATTTGGATAACGGGCATGGATACCGTCGCGGATATGCTCTTCGACGCAGTTCATTTCCCAGGGCGGCAGGAATTCGCCGTCGGGGAGGTTGATGAGGCCGTCTTTATTTCCGCTGATGCCGACGAAGCGTTCAACGTGACTATACCAGGGGGCCAGGTCGTTATAGCCAATGGGCCAGGGTATGGCAATGCCATCGCGGGCAGGGCCTTCGAATTCGTATGTGCTCCAGCGTTGGGTCTGGCGGGCCCAGAGCAGCGACTTGCCGCCCACCTGATAGCCGCGGATCCAGTCGAAGGGTTTCTCCTGGATATAGGGGTGAAACTTATCGGGGACGAAAAAGTGCCGGGTGGCTTCGCCATAGGCGTAGCAGCGGCTGACGATGGGGTTGTCTTCATGAACGGCGAGCGGCAGGGTACCGCGGTGGGGGAAGCCCCAGGGCGGGGTGATCGCGGTAGGGTAGTCTTTCAGGTGTTCAACGGGCCGGCCGCGTTCCAGCAGCAGGGTAGTGAGGCCGTGGTCGCAGAATTCTTTAGCGGCCCAGCCGCCGCTGATACCGGAGCCGATGACGATGGCGTCGTAGGTGTTCATCTTGTGGACGTTGGGGGAGTAATTTAGGGAAAATGCGGAGAATAGCCTACAAGCGTTTTTTCACCCGAATTAGGGGAGGTGTTTTCACGGTATTCTCGGGGATAAAGGACGTTTTGGCGCGGCAGGCGGAGGGCGGATGGAAAATGGCGCTATTTTTATCGGGAATCAAAATACCACCACCAAACTATCAATCGTATGAATGTTCACGTTAAACTAGTCGCATTGGCGTTATCCTGTGGGTTATCGGCTGCGGGGCAGGTACATCCGGTCCCGTTCATGTGGGTATCCGCGGGTGTCGACTCGATGGCCAGGGTTAAGTTTACCAAGGCCGGGTATCCCGGCCGCAGCACTATGAGCAAGGCGCAAATCTTCAATTCTGCCATCGCGGGAACGCATCCGGCCGGTTATGTCTATCCGGTAGCGGCGATCGATCAATTGATAAGCCTGGTACAGGCCGACAACCAAAACAATTCGCCCAGGGGAACCGGTATCCGGGCGCATTTTGCCGCCTACCATGCGGCCAGCGTACCCGCAGGTTTTTCGATGGGCGGGATAAAGGACAAGCAGGTAATACTCATCTTTTGCGGATCGACCGGCGCCGGCTCCGCCGATGTGGCAACCTACTATGTGATCAGTCCGGCGGACAACCAGCCGCACAAGATCTCCGCGGCGATAATGCAGGACTGGTGCGACTATTATTATTCCAATGTCAACAATTCAGGTGGGCTCGTGTCTACGCTCGAGCCGGGCCATAAGGGGGAAAATCAGTGGAAAGGCGCGGATTTCGATACGCGCAGCATTTATTATACGATGGATCATTTTATCGAATACCTCCAGGTCGAGCGTCGATACCAGGATACGTGTAAAAGCTGCAATCCGCGGGGGGCAAAGATCGACGGCATCGGGGTTTATTTTGCCAGCTATCCGAATACGGGTATCGGGCCAAATCCGCATGGAGAAGATCCGGCTAAATATAAAAACAGGTTATTGGTGTTATTTGAGTTCATGCGGGGGTCGCGGGTCTATTTTATCGATAATGCGCCGGGTTTTTGTGATCGTCCGCCCGGGAACCAGTGCGGGCAGCCGCTCGTGATACAGGCTTCCTTCCGGCGATCGAGGTGGGGAGGCGGGGATAACGGCCAGCTATGTCCGCCGAATTGTCCCTTACCTTGAGATTCAGTCAACCATGCCTGAGCTGTCGCTCGTCACACAATATATGAGCATGAATAACTTATCCACCCTATTCAATCCAACCGTCATTGCGGAATGGATTGCTTTTCTTGCGGCGCTGCGCTTCCTGCCCCAGCGGGTGGGGGTATGGCGTCTTTTTGTGCTCCTCCTCCTGGCGACGATCCTTGTCGAGACCGGGGGGTGGTACAGCACTTATATTTGGAAAAAGAGCACTAATCAATGGATATTCAATATATTGATGTTGGTCAGTAATGCTTTTTGGATCTGGATATTCCGGTTTGCCGAGCCCATGCACAAGGCGGGCAGGCCGCTTCGGGCGCTTTTCACGGCATTCGTTTGTTTTGGATTGGCCAATTTGTTATTTTTTCAGGGCTTTTGGGTTTATAACAGTTATACGGATATATTCGGTGATTTGCTGGTCGCGGTGGTATGTTGTTATTTTTTCTATGCCAGTCTTCAGGAGGAGTTATTTCGGGATTTCCTTCGATACGAATATTTCTGGCTGGCCAACGGGTTGTTGTTCTCGTCCCTTGGGAGCATGGTGCTCTATATATTTATCGATTATCTCTATGCCTTTAAAAGGCATACCCAGATCAATGTCTATGGGTATATCAATTATGGATTGAACATCATTCTATACGGGAGTTTCGTAATTGCTTTTATATGCCGCAACAGGAATACGAGGTCGTCACCGGGATAGTGATCACGATCATTGTCTTTCTAATGGCAGGCTTCTTCATCCTGGTCCTGGTGGCATATATTAATCAGCGTAAGAAGAAGCATCTCGAAGAGAAGAAGACCATGCAGGTTAATTTTCAGCAGGAGTTATTACGGACGCAGTTGGAGATCCAGGAGCAGACGTTAAAGAATATATCCCAGGATATTCATGACAACATCGGGCAGGTGTTGAGTTTGGCCAAGTTAAACCTGGCTACGGCGGATCTGAGTAAGGCGGATGTGCTCCAGCAGAAGATCGAAGATTCGAGGAGGCTGGTGGCCAAGGCGATCCAGGATTTGCGGGATCTGTCCAGGAGCATGAATACGGAATATCTGGCGGAAATGGGTTTGGCCCGGTCGATCGAGTATGAATTGGAGCTCATCAAGAAGACGGGATTTTACGAGACCCGGTTTATCCTCGCGGGCTCCGGGTATTCGCTTGGGAACCAGAAGGAGCTAATCCTGTTCAGGATCTTACAGGAGGTGATCACCAATATCATCAAGCATGCGAAGGCGAATCTGATCACGGTCGAGCTTTGTTATGAGCCGGAAGCCTTCTCCTTACGGGTCACGGATAACGGGCAGGGCTTTGATCTGGGGATTTTAGGCGAGCGGCAGCAAAGGGAGCGGGGGATAGGGATCAAGAACATGCATAACCGGGCGCAGTTGATCGGGGCGCAGTTTTCCGTGACCAGCACGATTCAAAAAGGCACGGTTGTCGATGTCAGGTTGCCGGGACCATTATAAACATCATATATGCCAAAGATCAATGTTGCGCTTGCCGATGATCATGTTTTATTGCGGAATGGTCTCGCCGGTCTCATCGGCGGCCTCGAGGAATACCAGGTGTTGTTCGAGGCCAATAACGGCAAGGATCTTATTGACCGGCTGGATGATAAGTGTCTTCCCGAGATCGTGTTGATGGATATCAATATGCCCGAGATGGACGGGTATGATACTACCTTGTGGCTCAAGAGCCATTATCCGGGCATCAAGGTCCTCGCGTTGTCCATGTATGACAGCGAGCCGATAATCATCCGCATGCTCAAGTGCGGGGCGAAGGGGTATATCCTCAAGGATATCGAGCCGGGGGAGTTCAGGATAGCGTTGGATTCGCTGGTCAGGAAGGGTTACTACTATTCAGAGCTTGTTACCGGCAAGCTTATCCATGCGATGAATGTCATGGATGAACCGGAGCGGAATAAAAAATCTATTCAATCGCTGACCGATCGTGAAGTGGAGTTCCTCAAGCTCGCCTGCACAGAACTGACTTATAAGGAGATTGCGGACCGGATGTTCCTGAGTGCGCGGACGATCGACGGGTACCGGGATGAATTATTCCGCAAGTTGAATCTCAAGACGCGGGTAGGGTTGGTGATGTATGGGATCCGGAATGGTATTGTCAGCCTAAATGGATAATGTAGTATATTGGTTGAAAGAATTGCGGTATGAAAAAAATGTTTTTGGCTTTGGTACTCGTGGTGGCGGGAAGCAGGGGTTTCGGGCAGGGGTTTGATAAGGTAAAGGTGGATGGGGGGTATATTTCCGGCGGGGTGAATGAGGCGGGGGATGTGCGTTATTTCAAGGGGATACCGTTTGCGGCGCCGCCGGTGGGGGTTTTGCGGTGGAGGGCTCCGCAGCCGGCGGCGCCCTGGTCCGGCGTGCGGGCCTGTAGTCAGTTTGGCCCCAGCCCGATGCAGGATAAGCCGGCGCCCTTTCTGATGTGGACGGAGGAATATTTGATCCCAGTGCAGCCGATCAGCGAGGATTGTCTTTATTTGAATGTTTGGACCGCTGCAAGGAGCCCAAAGGAGCGGCGGCCGGTGCTTGTCTATATTTATGGAGGCGCGTTTGGGAGCGGCGGGGGGAATGTGTCCATTTACGATGGGGAAGCGATGGCCAGAAAAGGCCTCGTATATGCCACCATCAACTACCGGGTAGGGATATTCGGATTCCTTTCGTATCCCGAGCTTTCCCGTGAGTCGGGGAATCGGGCTTCGGGAAATTATGGATTGATGGATCAGATCGCCGCGTTGAAATGGGTCAGGGCCAATATTGCCGCTTTCGGCGGCGACCCGGACAATGTCACGATCGCCGGACAGTCCGCGGGAAGCATGAGTGTAAATTGTCTCGTGGCTTCTCCGTTGGCGAAGGGGCTTTTTGAGAAGGCTATCGGGGAGAGCGGAGCGAGTTTCAGCCGGGAGAATGCGATGCTGGCGGCGGCTGAGGAGGAGGGGGTCAAGATCGCGGAGAAATTGGGGGCGGCTTCGTTGGATGCGTTGCGGGCTATCCCGGCAGACGAGTTGTTGAAAAAGGG
>DASZJO010000103.1:0-41494 GCA_035948015.1 Puia sp. | reverse complement strand
ACCTCCACCGTCAAAATGAAAGTCAATGCCACCGTTGAGGAGTTGTTGAAGCGGCTGCCGGGTGTCCAAGTCAACCAGGATGGCAGCATCACCATCAGCGGTGTTAGGGTGGAACATCTCCTCGTCGACGGAGAAGACTTCTTCGGCGGCGATCCGACCATCGTGACCAAGAATTTCAACGCCGACATGATCGCCAAGATCCAATTTCTGGATAAGAAATCCAGCCAGACAGAATTCACTGGTGTGGACGATGGGCAGCGGACAAAGACGGTCAACCTGGTGTTAAAAGAAGACGCCAAAAAAGGATATTTTGTCAAGGGGGAAGCGGGCGCAAGCCTGCAAGGCTATGATAATGTGAATGGCATGCTGGGCGCCTTCCGCGGCCCACGGCAATTGGCGGTGCTGGCAATGACGGCAAACAACGGCACGACCGGCTTTAGCGGGGAAGGCGCGGGACTTTCCATCGGCGGTGCGGGCGACGCGTTGGGCGCCTCATCGGGCGGGGGTATCCCTCAGGTCGAAGGAGCGGGGGCCCACTATGCCGACAAATGGAACGGGAACGAAGACCATATATCGGGGAACGGATCTTTTGGGTTCCTGAGTACTAGGCCATACTCGTCCAGTATCACACTACAGACCTTACCGGATAGCGTATATACACAAGCCCAAAGCAGCCGCTCGGCCAATACCTCCAATCAACAAATGCTCAATGCAGACTATGACTACCTACCCGATTCGATCCAGGCTTTTAGATTTTCAATTGGAGGGACGAAGGCGGCTGGGAACAATCAGTTTGTGTCTATGGGTAGCAGTTTGTTCAACGATACGCTCGTCAACAGCAGTCAGAGCAATATCCGGAGCGTAACCGGTAACCAGGTATTCGATGCCTCTGTCATGTGGCGCATCCGGGCCCGGAAAAAGAAAGCGCGGAATTTTTCGGTTACGGCGAGAATGTCCAATCAGTCCAATACCAGCAGCGGGTACCTGTATGTGCTCAATAATTTCTATAAGCCGGACGGCAGCCTGCTGAATATCGATACCACCGATCAGCGGAAAGTTATCAGTTCCTCCAACCGGAATTTCAACGGTAACCTGAACTACACGGAACCCCTGTGGAAAAATACGGTGCTGGCTCTTCGCTATAATTTGAACTTCAACCGGGGCGAGACGCAGCAATCGACATTTGGCCGGGGCGACGGAAAGTACCAGGACCTGATCGACAGCCTGAGCAATCACTACCGGAATAATGTGCTTAGTCAAACGGCCACGATTAACATCCAGGGGACCGGCAAACCATTGAGCTACACCATCGGCGGAGATATCCATCGGTATTCCAACCTGCAGGAGAACCTGCAAACCGATTCGATCCTGAAATACCAATATACCACACTCAACCCAAGGGTCGATGCCAGGTATGCGATTAACAAGGAGCAGGGGATTAACTTCAACTATTCGGCCAATACGCAGCAGCCGTCGATCACTCAGCTGCAGCCTGTCCAAAACAATAACAATCCGCTCAATATTACTCTTGGCAACCCCAACTTGCGCTCGAGCATTTCCCAAAACTTCGGGCTTGGTTTTAACATGGTAAAGCCGATCTTCTTTAACGTCGGCCTTAATTTCGGGTATACGACAAACACCATCAGCACCCGGACATATACCGACAGTCTGGGGCGGCAGATCAGCCAACCGGTTAATGTCAGCGGGTCAGAGAACGGCGGGCTCTACCTGGGCATGAATCATAAGTTCAAAAATTCGGGCATCGAGCTCGGAGGGAACGCCAACCTTTCCTTCGGGCGGGGCGTTAACTATGTCGGAGATATTCTCAGCCATAACGATAATCTCAATGTAGGGGGCGGCCTTTCCATCGGAAAATATGTCGCCGACCGCTACAGCATCCGACTGAACGCTAGCGCCAATTACAGCTCCTCCGTCAGCTCCGTTAACCCCAGCCTTTCCACGCACTTCTGGACCCAAAACCATAATTTCGAGCTGAGCTGGTTTCCCATCCGCGGCCTGGAGGTTAATTCGATCGGCAATTATAGCTGGCAGCAAAATACGAGTGCTTTCACCGGGAACAACTGGACCTTCTTCTGGAATGCGTATGTGAGCAAGAACTTCCTCCAAAACCGGCTGGTCGTCAAATGGCGGATCAACGACATCCTTGGTCAAAATGCCGGGATCGGGCGCTCGATCTCGGGGAATACGACCACGCAGACCACGAGCAATATTGTCGGCCGGTATTGGATGATCAGCGTGTCCTACCGCTTCATCCGTCATGGGCGAATAAAATAAATTCCACTAAATCATAGGTTCCTTGGCGGGTTGGTGCACTTTGCGATACGTCGCCGGCGTGAGATGATACACTGTCTTAAAGGTTTTATTGAAGCTCCGCTGCTTCTTATACCCACTCTCCAGCGCGATGGCCTTGATGGAGTCGTCGGATTCGACCAAACGTTGAGCGGCGCGCTCGAGGCGCCGGCGGATGATGTAGGCGTGGACGGTGGAGTGGACCAACTCGTGGAAGCCGAGCTGGAGTTTTTCGCGGTTGATGGTGAACTGGCGGCAGAGGCCCTGGATGCTGTGCTGCGCGTAGAGGTTGTCATCGAGAAATTGCCGGATCTCTTCAATCAATTGGACGTCTCTTCTTTTCATGAAGCAAAGTCGATAAGGTTAGTAGATAGGTCGGGCTTCGGAGAGAGTACAAGGATAAGGGAATCGACTGCATTGATTGCGCGGGTGGAAATGCCCCGGCAGGACTAAATTCCTGCCCAATAACCGCGCCGAAAAAAAACATAAGAAATTTCGGTGCAGTTATGATGCAGTTTGCGTAATAAAATATAGTTATATACTTAATGACTGCGTAGTCAGGGTAACCCTTGCTTGTTCACTTGTCAAATTTATCTGTATGAGACATTATGGTAGGAGGCGGACAGAACGATCCGGATCCGATGAAAATTGGTTCGAACGCTTTCGTAACGGAGATACTCGGGGTATGAATGTGGTGTTTAAGAAGTATAACCGAAAATTAGTCTACTACGCTATGAAGCTGTTGGGTGACATCAGCGAAGCGGAGGAAATTGCGTCCGGTGCATTGCAAAAAGCTTGGGACAACCGAGATGCCTATCAGTCACCCAGGCACCTGAATAACAGTCTTTATGAGATCGTAAAAAATGACTGTATCTCGCTGATTCGCAAACGTGGGGTTGAGGATCGGCGCCGGGCGGAGGTGATACAACGATTGCAATCGGATGATTTCGACATAAATAAAGCCCTGGACGACGAAAGGGCCAGGGCGGAGACAATTCGCAGGATTTGGCAAATAGTCAACGAAAATTTGGATCGGCAGAGCGCTGAGATGTTTTGGCTGCGCTACGAAGCCGGTTGGTCGGATGCCAGGATAGCAGAATTCTATCAAATGCATCCGGACAAAGTTCGCGGGATACGGGCCCGGACGGTCAGGAAGCTGCGCAAGATCTTCGGCAATGACTGGCTTTGGGTGTTGATCCTATTGATAACAAACGGGTTGAAATAAAATAAAAAATAATTCCTTTTTTATGAAACGTTGGAGTAATCCGCGCGTATGTAATTATACACCTTATCATGAGTGAAGCACCGGAAGATCACCTGGCTGACCTGTTGGCCGATTCGTTCACAGGTAGACTGACAGAAGCCCGACGTCAGGAGTTATGGGATTGGGGTCAATCCAACCCTACAGTGCTTCGGCTTATCAAGGATTTCCAGGATCCGGATTACGTAAAAAGGGAATTGGAGCTATGGAAGCGGATCGATCCGCAAAAAGCCTATCGCCGGTGGCGGAGACGACAAAGGTTACAACAAATGAAGGGATATGCCCCGCTGGCGGTGCCGCTCTTGATTGGGGCGCTGGCGTGGTGGCTGCTAAAATCCAACATGCAAGAGAAAAACTCTGGGCTGCCGGCCATTAATTCCCTGGCGCTCGTCACTAAGAGTTTTGAAGAAAAGCCGCTTTCCATCGACGGCAACAATGATTCGATCCAAGCTCATGTCCTGCCGGACGGAACAAAAGTGTGGTTGAACAGTAATTCGAAACTTTTCTATCCTGCAAGGTTTTTAGGTAGCGAACGGGTAGTGGATTTGAAAGGAGAGGCCTTTTTCGAATCATCGGCGGGGCAAAAGCCTTTTATCGTAAATGCAGGAGGTGCACGGATTGAAGTGCTGGGAACCCGATTCAATGTTGTCGATTATGAAGGTGATAGCGTTGAGGTGACGCTGACCGATGGCAAGATAAAGATTCTGAAAGGTGAAGATTCTGTAGTATTGAAACCCGGGCAGCAAGTTATGGCGGCGCCGAATTCCACGGAGTTGTCTACTCCGCGGGAACTAAATGGGATGAAGGTCGTGTGGTGGAAGGACAAATTTTTCTATTTCCCGCCTCATTCGAATGTGTATTCAGTACTACAGCGAATTGCCCGGCTGTATGATCTGAAAGTAGAATTTCACGGTGATATTCCCAATCGGCTGGAATACAAAGGCAAAATGCAGCGCAGCCTGAAGTTGGAAGAGGTCTTGCAATTGTTTCGTTTTCAGGGTATCAACGTTACGCACGTCGGCTGCCGGCTGATCGTAGAGCCTAAAAACGCTGACTGAAGTCATTATCCATAGCCGTTTCCTTTCCTATTTATTGTTAAAGAACCGTCGGTGGCAGACATCGCAGGTTCTTTCTTTACCAAACCACAACCGCTGTTCCTCATGTATCAATGCACTATCTATTGCTTCTCCGGGTAGCCGTCATTTCTGAATTAGAGAGATAAGGTTCTGATTTGTTTCACCAAACTTTTATTGACTGATGAATGTCTTTGCCTGGGGCGCAACGGCTGCGTTCCGCATGGCTGCCTTATTGGCTTGCCTGCTATTAGCCCTCCAACTCCAAACTTATGCTCAGTCCAATGACCTGCGAAAGGTCTCACTCAAACCTAAAGTATATTACCTGTCCGAATTTATGGACGCGCTCAATGCACAGGCTACCGATTATGGTTTCTCGGAGGCCCTTCCTCCCGGGCTACCGGAGCCACGGTTCTTCGCCAGTGCAGACAACGAACCGATGAATTTGGTATTAGACCGCATACTGGGAGCTAATGGGCTCCAATGGCGAATGGTGAAGAAATCGATCATTATCAGCATCGATACTGCTGCCGGTAAGCCAAAGACGTATGATACCGTCCAGGTAACACACCCGAAAAAGTACAGTACCGGATACCATGAACAACCGGTCGATACGCCGACGGGCGCCGTTGACCTGGTGAAGCGGAGCGTGCTTGACGAAACGGAGAGCACCGGTTTGATCCACCGGCTTGAAAACAATACTTCGGGACTTTTGATAAATCACGGCGGACAAGGGAACGGAATGGCGCTACCTCCCGGGGTCGGGATCTGGGGGCCGAGTACCATCTATTCGAACAGCAGTGTCCAATATGTGCTGGGCAAGGCGTTCTATAGCGGCGACCTGCGCAATATCAATCCCGAGGATATCGGGAACGTTACAATCGAAAAGGATGCGGCATCGACAGGCTTGTACGGCGTGCTCGCCGGGAATGGCGTTATCGTCTTTACACCCAAACGCGGAACTTCTCCCACGCCGCTGCTGGAGTATTCATCCAGTATCACCTGGCAGGGCAGGCCCGATCTGAATGCCATTCACCAGATCTCGGCCGGGGATGAGGTCGCTTTCGAGAGGACGAACTATTCCCTGGGCAATTATTGGCTTGGAACTGCTTCACACCCCGCGCCTGTTCCCCCGGTCGTCTATTTGCTGAATTCTGGTGCGAACAGTGTTATCGATGGCCTTGCAGGCCAGGATTCCCGCCGGCAAATGTCGAAGTATTTGTACGGAAATAGTTGTATCGTGCGGGAACATATCGATGTGAGCGGCGCCACTCCGCACCAAAACTATTACCTGGGTTTTGGCTACGATCACCAACCTTCGACCCTTGTTGCTTCCAACTATGACCGGTACACTTTCCGGATGAACAATAGCTTTACGCCGGGCAGCAAATGGAACATCGACGCGGATGCGGGTTTCACCCTCAGTGTGCAAAGCAACGGCAATAATCCGGGCGCCGCTTACCGGAGTCTCCATGGTGGCCGCGGATACCCGGCCTATCAACTGCTGGTCGGCCGCAACGGCCATGCGCTACCCGTGTTTACGGACTATAATCGCGACTTCGATCGCCAGCTTTCACAGGATGGATATCTCAACGAATATTTCCGGCCGGTCGCCGACATCCGGCAAGAACAGAATACCGTGCAGACAACCGACTACACGGCCAGCGTAGGCGTCGACTACCAGCCACGGAATTGGGTAGACGCAGAGACGTTCTTTGCCGCGGAATACCAGGCCATCCAGGGTAAAGATGCCTTTTCCGATTCCGCTTATTTTGTCCGGGACCTTCAGAATACGTTTGCCCAGCGCGACAATAATGGCAACATTAGCTTCCCGGTTCCGCCGGGCGGCATCGAGTCGGTCACCAAATCCGACCTTATCACTGATCAGCTGCGACTACAGCTGAACCTGCACCCGAAATGGAATGCCGACCACCGGCTAACTGCACTCGCGGGCGGAGAACTGAGCGGCCAGGTGAACACCGGTTATTCGTTCCGGTATTATGGCTTTGACGGCAACAGCAGCCAGGTCAACTCAACCCTGAATTTCAATATTCCCTATACCTCCTATCTTACCGGCGCAAGCTCGGATATCCCCAACCCGCAGGGTATCCCGAGAACGACCAATCATTTCCTCAGCGGCTATATGGAGGCGGAGTATGTGGATCACCGGCAGTTGTCGGTCACGATGAGCCTGCGGCAGGACGCGGCGAACCTGTTTGGCGTTCGAACGAACCAGCGGGCCATCCCACTTTGGTCGACCGGCCTGGGGTACAGGTTGGACTCCATGCACGGGTTTTATCTGCCGGCGGTGCCCTTGCTGAGAGGGCGGCTGAGCTACGGCGTGAGCGGAAATGTCGGCCGGCAGGCCTCTGCGTACACGACGGGCAGGTACTCCAATGCCGGGCTTACCACTTCCCTCCCGAATGTTACCATCCTGTCGCCGCCCAATAACGACCTGCGCTGGGAGCAGGTGGCGAGATGGGACGCCGGTTTGGACTTCGCCTTGCGGAAGGACCGGCTCTCGGGCTCCATAGATTATTATCTCAAATCCTCTTCCGACCTGATGGGGCAGGCGCCCATGGACCCTACCCTGGGACTGATCCCCAGTGCCGGAAACCCGGCCTATTTCTATGGGAATGTCGCGGCCATGAAAGGGCACGGGTTCGACCTGCGGCTGACGGCTATTTCGCGCCCGGGGAAGAAGACACGGTTAACGACGGTATTCCTGCTGAGCCAGAACGTCACTAAAGTGACCAAATATTTTATGCCAACGGCGGCGGGCAATGCCTATCTCAATCCGACGGTGGTAAACCCGGTCCCGGGCCGACCACTCTATGCCGTCTATAGCTTCCCCTGGAAAGGGCTCGACCCGTCGAACGGAGATCCGCGAAGCCTTTATAACGGCAAAGCCAGTACCGCGTGGGACACGATCTGGGCTAATACTACCGTGGCCGGGATGGATTGCAAGGGCTCCGCCGAACCGGTCTGGTTCGGATCGCTGCGCCAATCGATCGAATGGAAGCAGTGGACGCTGACAGCGCTGCTGTCCTTCAAACTGGACTACTATTTTCGCCGGCCCTCCATCAACTATGGCAATCTCCTGAATCTATGGATCGGAAACAGCGACTATGCAAGGCGCTGGCTGCGCCCCGGGGACGAGCGACGGACCAACGTGCCTTCAGCCCTATACAATCCCGACCCCGCCAGGGATAACATCTATACGTATAGCACCGCACTTGTTGACCGGGCGGATAATATCCGGCTGGAAGATGTCCGGCTAAGCCGGGATCTCCAATTCAGAAAAGGAAGAAAGGTGGCGGGAATGGATCGGCTGACGATCTATGCGGACGCCGCTAACCTCGGAGTGATCTGGAAAGCGAATAAGGATGGGATCGACCCCTATTTTGTAAACACGCCAAGGGATACCCGCAGATGGTCGGTCGGGTTCCGCGGCACTTTTTAAAGATAATATGAAAAAGAGTTTTTCAATTTTACTGCTGGGATTGGGTTGGTTATTTTCCGGGTGCTTTAAAACTGGATTTTTGAGCACCATCCCTGATAATTCATTGCTGGTTCCCAAGACGATTGCCGACTTTCAGGCGATCCTGGACAACGATTATGTTATGAACGGTTATGGACAGTCGGGGTCGCCGAATCTGGGGGAGATGGGGGCTGATGATTATTGGGTAAAGGATTCGATGCTGATAGCGGGGAATTTTACGGCGTACTACGTGGAGGCCTGTCTCTGGTCTCCGATGATATCTTCCGGTGGTGCTGAAGTTATAGATTGGGATCTGCCGTACCGCAGGGTGTTCTATGCGAATGAGGTGTTGGAGGGACTGCAGGGGATGCAGGGGCCGCCGGCCGCGGAGCGGCCGGCGTTCAACACAGCGCTAGGCGGGGCTTATTTCTTCCGGGCGATATCCTTCTATGAACTGGCGCAGGTATTCGCGCCGGTTTTTGATAGCCTGACGGCGGATACGGCCTGGGGGATACCGTTGAGGTTGACAAATTTGACTACGGAGGGGATTAGACGGGCTACGGTGCTGGAGACTTATCGGAGGATTACGGGGGATTTAAGGATGGCGGCGGCGGCGCTCCCGGAGGGAGCGCCGCCATATCCGACGCGGCCGTCGAAGACGGCCGCGTATGGGCTGCTGGCCCGGGTCTATCTGGCCATGGGTAAATATGATTCGGCGCTCCGGTACTCGGATTCCTGTCTGGCCGGTCAGTCGGCGCTGATGCCGTATGATACGGTCACGGTGGTATTCAATCGTTCAAACGCGGAAGTCATCTTTGCAGAAGTGATGGAGCAAGTGAACCCAAGCCCGATCTCGGACTATCTTGTCTTTGTGGACAGTACCCTCTACAGTTCCTACTCCGATTCGGACATGCGGAAGAGTCTCTTCTTCTTCAATTACAATGGAACCTATTTTTCTGGATTCTATGACCAGGCAGGGTATGCCTTTGCAGGCCTCGCAACCGATGAAATATATCTTATCCGTGCGGAATGCGAGGCGCGGGAGGGCTATGTCGCTGCCGCCATGCAGGACCTCAATACCTTGCTAGCGACACGCTGGGAGGGTGCATTCACGCCGCTGACTGCTGTCGACAGTATCGATGCCCTGGGTCAGATCCTTACGGAACGACGCAAAGAACTCCTGTTCCGCGGGCTTCGCTGGACGGATCTGCGACGATTGAACAAGGATCCCCGATGGCAAAAGACCTTATACCGGGGTCTTGGTGGAAGAATCTATTCGCTGCCGCCGGGTGATCCTCGTTATGTCTATCCAATCCCGGATTATGTGATCGGTTTCCATCCGGGCATGCCGCAGAATCCGCGTTAGCGGGTAAGCAGCGGGAAATGCGGATAGTCGTGCTCGACCCATACTTCAATGCCGGTAGCGTAGTACGGGCCTGTCCCGGTATATCCGGTATAACCGCCCATGCAGAATGGCATAAAGGAGAAGTTGCCGCAATACGTCGGGCAGCCGGACTGGTAGAGCAGGATGTTCATGGGTTCTGCGAATCCGGTGCCGGGATCCAGGTTGAACCAATAATACTGGGCCAGGTGATTGTTTTGGCGCAGGTTGAAAGAGCTGAGCCAGATGGCTACCGTGACAGCTGCGAGACCGATGAGTCTTCTTTTTTTCATAACGAAAGGTTTATGTGTGAGGAATAGAGAATGCGGGGTTCTTTCGGAGCTGTCGTTCGCTGACGATGCCGAGGGCGGCGATGCCGATAAACAGCAGGTTGAGACAGATGTGTTGTGGCCAGGATAATTGTTCCAGCACGCCGCCGCAGGTACAGGGCAGATGGGGAGCAGTGAGCAGCATGATCAGCAGGTAGGTAGTGAAGAGGAACAGCAGGATAAGTGAGGCAATGAAACCGATCAGGATGCGGCGGGGCGTCAGGAGTAGTGCAACGATCCCGATCTCGGCCCCGATGATGGCCCAGGCGAGGAGGGCGGGGTGGGTGCTGAGCCAGGGGAATTGAGTTAATTGAAAGCGGAAGCGGGTCAGCGCAAAGAGTTTATTGAGCGCCGTGTATGCAAAAAGGACAACCAAAAGAAATAGACAGGCGTTGGCGATAAGGTGATAACGTTTCATTCTAAGTGTTTTCATTGAGGCTAAAATTCCATTTTTGTGGTGATCCATACGGGATAATCTATAGCCATATCGGGAGTAATTATTAGCTGCCCGCAGCGGCGGTGCGTTACTGTTGGTTGCGGTATTGACCGGGGGTGACGCCGAAGGTTTTTCGGAAGGCCTTGATGAAACTGTTAGCGCTGCGATAGCCGGTCTTATCGGCGATCTCTTTGATGGTGAGGCGGGATTCGGTGAGGAGTTGGGCGCTCTCCTGCAAGCGTTCGGTTTGCAGATAGCCATAGATGCCCTGGCCGAAGAGTTCACGGAATCCGGTCTTGAGTTTGAATTCGTTGATGCCGATACGTTTTGCAATTTCGGGGATGGAAAAGTGGCGGCGGAGATTATGGCGGACCATTTCGCGGGCGGCGTGGATGGCGCTGATCTCGTCGCCGGTATGAGGGCCGGCCGGGCGTTGCTGCTGCGACTGGAGGAGGAGATCATAGAGCAGGATTCGCGTGGCGAGGCTCATATAAAGCGAAAAGCCGGGGGTGGCTTCCGTTGTATGCAGCAGGCGGTGAAGATCGGAGCGGATCTCCTGCGTGATCCAACCGTGGGATTCGAGAAGGAACGCGGGTTGATGCCCGGGAAAGGAATGAACGGCGGGGAAATGGTTGCCAAATTCCCGCCATGTCGGCGCGTCAAACGAGATAGAAAGGGTAACAGCTTCCTGACCGCGTTGGTAAAGGCTTTGCAGCGTGCGTTGTGGCGCGTAGACCGCATTGAACTGCCCTTCTTTGAACCGGATGACACCCAGGCCGTCGATCCGGAAGGTTCGGTCGCCTTTAATCGCGATGATGACGGCGGCAGTTTGCTGGAGAACCTCCCCGGATAGGGGAATGGCATGGACCGGGTCTGGGGAAAGTTCCATGAACGACGATGGATAAGGTTTTTTAGTGCCGATATACGGCGGGATCAGTACATTTATGAAGATAAAACTTAAAAGCTGCTTTATGAAATTATCCTCACTACTGCTATTGTGCTTCACTTGCTGCACCGTCGCTGCACAACAGCCCTACAATGGAGTGGATGCTCACCTGGGAAATTTGTTCTTATTGTCGAATGCGCAAAGCCGGTCGATCAGCCCGGAGAACTTCAATGGCGCCAAAGGAGCCGCCGGGAAAGCTACGACCGGAACGGGGTCAGGGCCGGCACGCGAACTGGGGCAGGGGTGGAAGATCAGCCCTTCGGTGGTGATCAAGGCGCATACGACCTTTACAGTCGCAGAGATCGACGGCCCGGGATCGATCCAGCATATCTGGATGACGCCGACGGGGACGTGGCGGTGGGAGATCCTGCGGATCTATTGGGATGATGAGACCACGCCTTCGGTAGAGGTACCGGTGGGGGACTTTTTCGGGATGGGCTGGGGGCAGTATTCGCCGTTGCAATCGCTGGCGGTGTGTGTGAACCCGGGGAGCGCTTTTAACTGCTACTGGCCGATGCCATTTCGGAAGAAGTGCCGGATCACGATGGAGAATATCGACAACAAGGATATGGTGTTGTACTATTCGGTCGACTATTTGTTGACGGAGGTGCCTTCGAATGCTGCTTATTTCCACGCGCAGTTCCGGCGGGTAAATCCTTTGCCGTACAAGGGAGTGGTGACCTTGCTGGATAGCGTGCAGGGGAAGGGGCAGTATGTGGGGACTTATCTGGCGTGGGGGGTGCATAACAATGGCTGGTGGGGTGAGGGCGAGATAAAGTTTTTTATCGATGGGGATAAGGACTGGCCTACGATCTGCGGGACGGGGACGGAGGATTATTTCTGCGGGTCGTATGACTTCGATACGCATACGCGGAATGCGGCGGGGGTGAGTGAATCGCACTACACGGAATTCCACAGCCCGTATTCGGGGTTGGCGCAGGTGATTCGTGGAGATGGCCATTATGATGTCGCGCAGCGGTTTGGGTTGTATCGATGGCATATTGCCGATCCGATCCGGTTCGAGAAGAATTTAAAGGTGACGATCCAGGCGTTGGGGTGGAGGGAAGGGGGGAGGTATTTGCCGCTGCAGGATGATATAGCGTCAACGGTGTTTTGGTACCAGAGTGAACCGCATGGGGTGTTTCCGGTGTTGCCGGGGAAGGATCTTTTGGAGGTGAATTAAAAATGTTTTCGATGAATATTCGGTTGTTTATTGCTTGCGGTGTTCTTTTTGGTTTGCCGGTGGGTTGCAGCCCGAAGCAGGGGACGTTTGGGTATGATTTGGAATTTTTGCGTAAACATGATACTGGGCTAGTCGTCCTGCGATCCGGTGGTTCGCGGGTCATCGTGTCGCCGAAATATCAGGGAAAGGTGTTTACGTCGACCCTAGCGGGGGATGCGGGGCCGAGCTTTGGGTGGATACACTATAAGGCCTTCGATACCGTCGATGCGCACATGAATGCTTATGGCGGCGAGAACCGGTTGTGGCTTGGACCGGAGGGGGGAAGGTTTTCGCTGTTCTTTCCGCCGGGGGCAAAGATGGAATTTGCGAATTGGAAGACGCCGGCGGCGCTTGATAGTGAGCCATGGACGGTGGATAAGCGTACCGAAAGCATGGTCGAAATGCACAAGAGAATGGTGTTAACGAATTATGCCGGACGTAAATTGGATTTGGTAGTGGGACGATCCGTAAAAATCTTCTCCGGCGAGGAGATCGCGAAAGCCTTTGGCATCGAGGGGCATTTATCCGTAAAAATGGTAGGCTATCGTACGAGGAATAGCTTGCAGAATTTAGGCAACCATGTCTTTGATGATTCTACCGGCATGCCTTGTCTGTGGGTACTGGACATGATGAACCCCTCTACATCCACGGTGATCATTATCCCCTATCATTCAGAACCGGGTGACAGCAGCAAACCGGCCACGACCGATTATTTTGGGGAGATCCCTTCTGACCGGATAAAATTCGGGCCTTCGGCGATCTTTTTTAAAGCAGATGGGCACAGCCGGGGAAAATTAGGCGTGCATCCGACCCGGGCCACGACGGCGATAGGAAGCTATGATCCCGAGCGTGGCGTGCTGACGATTGCGGGGTTTAATGTCGATCCCCACGAGCGGTATCTCAACCAGGAATGGAATACGGTAAAGGCGCCGTTTAGCGGAGATGCGGTGAATGCCTACAATGACGGACCGCTGGCGGATGGGAGCCAGATGGGACCGTTTTATGAACTGGAGAGTGTTTCGCCAGCCTGGTCGCTGAATCCGGATGAGGTAAAGGTCCATTATCATGCAGTGTTTCATTTCACCGGGCCGGAGGCGGCGCTGGATACGCTCAGTAAGAAGTGGCTTGGGGTTTCGATCGAGCAGATCAAGGGGGCATTTCCCAGATAAAGGGGCGCTGCAACCCGCAGCGTGGATGCGGCCGGCTATACTAGATTAGTCCCCTTGTTCACGTAAACCTTCTCATTATGAAATTCAACCTTTTCATGACTTCGGTCCTGGTGATCATGCTGTCGATGGTGGTCAGCAAGATTGTCTATTTTGGATTCACGCCTAATTATGGGGCGGATATTTTCGCTCGCAGAGCGTTTGATGCAAAATTTGATCATGGTGGAGACCGGTATCGGGTGCTCAGTAAATACATGGTGTATGGGGCGGATGGGCTGTTGGGCAGGAGTATGAAGGAAGGCGGCGCGGAGGCGAGGGTGCGGACGATTACGGGCGGGGCTTCGGAGCGATTCTACTATGCTATCTACTATGTCAATACGCTATTCCTGGCATTGACATCCCTGATGGTAGTGCTGCTGCTGAACCTGGACAAGAGTTTGAAGTTTTCGGATCCGGAGAAGATGCTGCTTGTCTTTTTTGTGCCGATATTGCTTGGGCTGACGCAGTTTACCGTCCACTATTATGATTTGTCGAGCTATTTCCTGGAGCTGCTTATCCTGTATGTTTTTCTGAAGAATATCGATAGTCGTTACGGGCAGACGATGACGACGATCATGGGGTTGGTGGTGCTGTCGACGCTTAACCGCGAGTCGGCTGAGGTTTCGGTGGCGCTGATTGCGGTGTTGCTGCTGACGCGGTTTGGGGCGACAAGGAGGGTGGTGTGGAGTATTGTGGGGATGGTGGGGTGTTGGGTGGTGACGTACGTTGCGTTGCGGTTGGCGATCGGGGCCGGGGGGCCGCCGCCGAAGGCGGCGGCGGGTGCGGGCAATGGCTTTGAGCCGGACATGTTTATGATGGGAGTAATTTTTTGGGTCCTGTTTATCTACCTGCCGTTTGCGTTGGCCGCAACGGAAGAGAATAAATACCTGATTGGCGGGTTCTTTGTGTTGAGTATTCCCTATATTATTAGTTCGCTGGCAGGCGGCGACCTGTGGGCGGTGCGGCTATATGTGCCCTTATTTCTCGGGGCGCTATTTCTTAGCAGGCTGGACGTGGCGGCGGATGCAGTGCGCATCTCTGATGCTATCACCCGCCGCCGGCCGGCGAATGCCGGCCGGCTAAGCGAGCAACAGGTGTGAATGAGAGGACAATAGGCTAACTTTCAGCGTATATTCCGCTGAAAAGAATCGGAAAGAATTTATTCCGAAAGGAAGCGAACGATAAATCTCCCTTCGTGAAGATAGTAATAGCTCTGCCTTTCACGGGAATAAACTACCGGCGCCCCGAATTCCTTCATCAGGCGAATATACTCGTACATGCTGCGTTCAGAAAGGCCGATCTTGTCGGCTAATTGTGCGGGGGTCCCGGTACCCTTGATGCGGATAAGCTGGTCGATGCGGTCTAGCCGCTGAAAAATCTCTTTTTGCATAGAAATAAGGTTTGATTAGTGGACAATACTTAATTTTATGAAAGGTAAATAGCCTCCGGGAATTTCTGATTATGTTTGTCGAATTATAGATATTTTATATAAAACTAGATCAATGGAAACACTTACAAAACGTTCGTTTTTTGTCCTGGCGGCTCTATTGGCCTTCACGACCCTCCGCGCGCAAACAGCGGACGATATCGTCAATAAATATGTTACTGCTATCGGCGGGAAAGACGCGCTGAGTAACGTAAAATCGCTGGTCATGACCGGCACCACTTCCGTCATGGGCAATGATGGGAATTCGACCGTCACCCTGGTTGTCGGAAAAGGATATAAGAGCGACATGGATTTCGCCGGAACAAAGGTCATCAACTGTATCACTCCCACGCAAGGTTGGACGTTAAATCCTTTCATGGGTGCGGCTACACCGACCGCCATCCCGGACGAACAACTGAAGGGCGGCCAGATCCAGCTACAGCTCGATCCCCTCGCCAACGCTGCGGCTCTTGGCTATAAGGTCGAGTTCGTCGGCAAAGATTCGGCGGATTTCAAACTCAAGCTGAGCGGAAACGGCCAGAATATTACCTTTTTTATCAATCAAACGACCTCCCTGCTCGATAAGTTCATGACGACCGTGAGTGGGGGCGGGCAATCGATCGACATAACGATCTCTTTTTCCGACTATCGGAAATTGGATGGCGGTTTAATGTACCCGTTTTCGCAAACTGCCGAATATCCTCAGGCCACGCTTGCCTTTGCGTACAAGACGGCTACCGTTAACTCGACGATCGACCCTTCGGTCTTCGACATGCCGAAGCAATAAATCATTTTGTATTTAGACTGATCCAACCAGCAGACGGGGCCTTCGGGTCCCGTTTTGTTTTATCGGCTTATGAGGTGGTAATTCTTAAACGACATGATCTGCCTTCCGCCCATGAAGTTTTGTTCGATGAAGGTGAGCAGCCGGTATTTGAACCGCTCGTGTTTATGCCGGACCATGCTTTGGGTATGACGCTGGCGCTCGAGCTGGTCGGCCCAGTTGAAGAGCCGGATGCGTTCCTGCATGACGGCGGGGTGGCTATACTGGTAGACGGACAGCTGGCTCAGATTGCCGAAATCAAACTCGTCTTTTTCACGCCGGAAATAGGCTTCGGCCGCCTCCCTGCCGCTATGGATAGTGGCGAACGCCTTCCGCTTCCTCTGCATATAGAGCGGCGGGCGGACCCAGCCATAATGGTAGATATAAGCATCGACGCGGGCGACCTTGAGCTTGTGGGTCCCCTTCTTCTCCCGGTAATGGATACCGTCGAAACCGGGGATGCGACGGAAGGATTGGGCGGATTCCCAGGAGTGGATATCCTTATCGTTGCGAACGATGCGGATCTCGTTGGCATACCAGGCATGGGACGTTATGTGGTGGTCGTAGTCTCCCCAGAAATGCCGGTATTTGAACAGGATGCCCTCTACCTCCGGTTCGTGGAGCAATTCTTCGCAGCGGCTACGAATTTTGGGCAGATCACCCTCATGGACGACCTCATCGCTCTGAACATAGAAGAGCCAGTCGCCAGTGCAGGCGGCCTTGGCGATATCGGTCTGATGGGCGTGTTCCATGCCCCGGGGGTATTTTTCGAGGTCCCAGGCGGTATGGATGATCCGGATCTTCCCGGACCCGATGCTCCGGATCTCCTCCAGGGTATTGTCATCGGGGTCACAATCGCCGAGGGCAACGACAAATTCGTCGACGAGGGGGAGGATTGAAGTGATGGCTTGCTTGATGGGGTAGTACAGTTTGGTGGCATTGCGCACCATGGTAAATCCGCTGATGGTCATATCCCGGTTTTTTGTCTTTTTATTGGATTAAGTATAACCTAGGGTATGGACTAAGAAAATGCGCGCAGGCTTAATCGACTAACGAATTATCGTACAAAAAGTATCCAAAATTCGGGGAAAGGGGGATTAAGATCCGATTAAAAACGGATCGTATGCGTATTGGGCTGTGTTTATCGGCGATTACGGGTTTTTTCGGGATGAATTTTCAGTGGTCAGTAGGTAGAAATCCGATGTGGATAAGTGGGCTTTGGTATGATTTTGGCGCCCTAATAGGCTGATTTAGTACCACAAATCCTATATGAAAACGTCAAAATCCTTCCTTATGAGAAAGACAATTGTCTTTAACGTACTGCTAATTCTTGGGTATTACCTGGTCCTCCAACTACTGGTTTGGCTGGCGATGATCTTTAGGTAAAGATCTTATTTACCGAGATTTTATTTACCGATTGCCAATGCGGTGACGCTCCCGCCCCCGTTGTTCGCTACGGGCAGGACGGAAGGGGTTCCATTCTTCCAATATTCAGGTATATTGTAGCTGCTACTAGTCGCAATGTTGACGTTGCTTTCCATACCGGCAATGTATATATCAGTGCCATCTGCGGTCATGGCTGCAACACTACTGTAGTTACTGCTGGTGCTTGTCAGCGGCAGGACTGTTTCGATACCGTTCTTCCAATAAACCGCACTGCGGAAGTCAACTCCTGCAAAATAGACATCGGACCCTGATATAGTCATTGCTATAACATAGCCGGAATTGCTGCCCAACGGGAGAAAATTTTCTACGCCATTTTTCCAAAATACGGCCTTTTGTCCATCCTGGCCCGCGAAATACACATCGGTGCCTGAGATGGCCATCGCAAAGACCATTGAATAGTTCGGATTGGTGGTTACAGGCAACGTATATTCAACCCCGTTCTTCCAGTACACCGCATGATAGTTATTATTCCCTCCAAAATAGACATCTGTTCCTGTTATAGCCATAGCCCAAATGTACCCCGGGACCCCGACCATAGGCAGCGTATAAACTGTTCCATTTTTCCAAAATACCGCATTACCCTCACCATCGTTTCCGGCAAAATAAGTATCGGTTCCGGATAGGTATGTGGCATTAGCATACACCGGCATGCTATTCGAGATCCCATTTTTCCAATAGACAAAGTTGAGGCCATTGTAGCCGGTAATATAAACATCCGTACCTGCAACAGCCATATTATAAGTATAGGCGAGTAACGGGCCGGAATTATTACCGTTCTTGTTAGCTATTGGCAGTTGATATTCGGTTCCGTTTTGCCAATAAACCGCGTTGGGACCGTCAATCCCTGCAACGTACACCGTGGCGGTGTCGCCCAAAGAATGATGTATAGAAGGAATTGTTCGTGGCGTATTGATTGTGGCAGGCGCCGGAGCATCATTCTTTTTACAAGAAGCTGCCAACAAAACGATGAAGGCAGACGGAATAATGAGTTGGCATTTCATATGTTAGTAATTGTTAGTAATATAACAAATAATAACGATACATAATATATTTTATTGTCGATTATTCCTCCCCGAGCAAGTCGGGCCGACGCTCACGGGTCCGCTCAATCGATTGTTCGTGCCGCCAGTCTTCGATCTTTTTGGGGTCGCCGCTAAGGAGGATCTCCGGCACCTTTGCGCCCCGGAAGTCGGCAGGGCGGGTGTAGACGGGAGGCGCGAGGAGGTTATCCTGGAAGGAGTCGAATAGCGCGGAGGTTTCGTCGTTTAACACCCCCGGGATCAGGCGGCCGATGGCATCGACCAACACGGCTGCGGCCAGCTCGCCACCGCTGAGGACATAGTCGCCGATAGAGATCTCTTTGGTGACGTACTGCTCTCTTATTCGTTGGTCGATCCCCTTGTAGTGGCCGCAGATGATAAGCAGGTTTTCTTTCAGGCTAAGTTGGTTGGCGGTCCGCTGGTTGAGGCGGTCGCCATCGGGGGTCATGAAGATGATCTCGGCGTAGGGTCTTTCTTTTGACAGGCTTTCGATGGCATTGGCCAGGGGTTCGGGCATCATCACCATGCCTGCGCCGCCGCCGTATTGGTAGTCGTCGACCTGGCCGTATTCGTTGACCGCCCATTGGCGCAAATGATGGACCCGGATCGACAGGAGGCCTTTTTCTTTGGCCCGCTTTATGATGGAATGAGAAAAGGGGCTTTCGAGGAGCTCCGGGAGGACGGTGAGGATGTCGATGTTCATGGGGCAAACGTACGAAGCATAACCTGATTATTCACCGCAATTACCTGTCTATGAGCTACCATCTACGCTTGAGCCCGGTTCCCGGCCGCGCCTTGATATTCTCATTGCTATCCGCCTTCGTTGCACAACTTAGTTTTTCCCAGCCTGTTGCACCGGCGCTTTCTGTCCGGCAGGGATTGCCGGCAAATTACGACTGGAATCAGAAGTTCCTGTATGGCGGGGGCGCATATGTCGCTCTGACGCTCTATCCGTGGGAATTTTTTACATCCACCGATGGCGTGAACTGGTCCAAAATTACTACCCTGCCGCTCGGCGATCAGCAATTGTCATTCGCGAATGCCGACCAAATCCCGGATTACGCTTATGGGGCGGGGCGCTGGGTCGTCGTTACAGACAGTGGTAAGATCTTTTCATCGACCGACCTGGTCAACTGGGTGCGGGAAACCAGCGGGACGACGGTGACGCTGCATGGCGTGAATTATGCCGACAGTATGTTCCTTGCAACGGGGGACAGCGCTACGCTGCTAAGCTCGCCGGACGGGGTGACGTGGACACGGCAGAGCATTGCAACCAGTAACCCGGCGGCGGAAAGTTTCTATCACGTTGAATTTGGCAACAAAGTGCTGACGGTCAGCTCCAACCGCAATGATTTCACCGCTGGTTACCTTTACAGCAGTACTCACGGTTTGAAGGGTAAATGGGTGACAGATACCGTCGGGTATGGGACCAGCGTTGTATTTCTGAAAGGGCGGTTCTACCGCAATAGGCCGAATGTTTCCTACTCCACTGATGCCCGCAACTGGACCAATCTTACGAGCGGCGGCTTCTTTGCGGGCGCCTTTTCCGACGGAAACAACGTGTATTTTGTCAGCGATAGCACGATCTACCAGGGTCCCTTCCCGGTGGGCATCCAGGGAACGATCACTTCGTCGGCCGATGGCGTCAATTTCGGCCCTGCTACGCTCTTCGCGGCCGATGTCCTGTACGGATATTATGCGCAGGGCCATTATTTTGTCTGGGCCCGGGGCGCCCTGGAGTCAACAGATGCGAACAATTGGGCCGAGCTGGGCAGTTATGGGCCGACGGCGGCGTTTAACGGCAAGACCTATGTCAAGGTGAGCCCTACCCAGCTGGGCGCCTATATCAGTTCGTCACCGGATTTTATTCACTGGACGCCGGCAGACACTCTCACGACCGGATTGAACTGCGTCGTATTTGACAGCACCCAATTCACGGCCTTTGGTCCGACTTCGTACGTGTCGCCCAACGGCAGCAACTGGTCGGTTGGGCCCAGTCCCGCGTTGGATTATGCCGCGGAAGATTTCCATTGCATTTACGGCGGGGGCACTTTTGTGGCATGGTGGACCGAGTCACCGACCAACTATGTCTGGTATTCGCATGACGGGGTCAATTGGGGAGGGTCTACGATGCCGCCACCCACGCCGGAGGAATTCCTGCAGGGTGCTACTTCCGCGGTTATGGAGATCTCCAATATCGAATACATCAACGGGAAGTTCTGGATGCTGAACAATAGTGCTGGCGGCACTCCCGCGGCGATCTTCAGCAGTACCGACGGCTCCAACTTCAGTACGCCGGCGATGAACAATAGCTGGTCGAATTTCAATGTATTTTCCTACGACCAACTGTTGTATGTGCCGGATAGCGGCAAGTATTACGTTTTTGGCCTGGGCGCGCAGGGCAATGGGAACCCCGTATTCTTCACCAGTTCGACGACCGATCCGACGGACAGCACGATCGTCCTGACCAATCATACTACGCTGACCGGCAACCTCACCGGTGCGTACCTGTACAATGGCCAGAATATCTCTTATGGCCCGCCCAATTTTGCCGATCCGGGAGGCTTCGACTTTGCTTACAGCAATGGCCATTTTGTCGGTGGGGCGATCGGCCCGGGGGGGCCTGACCCGAACATCCCGCCGCCGGGCTATCTGTTGTGGTCGTCGGATGGTTCGACCTGGGACGGGACGTCGCTGAACGCATATGGGAAGATCCTGAGCAACCTGGTTTCGAACGATACCTTCCGGATAGAGGCCTGGAATAATATCGAGGTCATTGCCGCGTATGGAGGCATGGTGCAGCGTCCACACGATTCGCTCTTGCAGTTCAATGCGGTCGCGCTCAATAACAAGACGGTGCTCCTGACGTGGCAGAGCAGTACCGGCGGGAATACGCGGGAGTTCGTCATTCAGCGGAGTACGCCGAATTCCGCGTGGGTCACGCTTGACTCGGTGCCGGTGTCAAATCAGGATACCGGAACGGCCGCCTATCGGGATATCGATCAATCACCGGTGAAGGGCCTGAATGACTACCGCCTGTTGATCGAGAACCAGGATGGCAGTTCGTCCTTTAGCCCGGTGCGGCAGGTGCAGATCCATGGGCAGGTTCGCCTGGCGGTGTTCCCCAACCCGGCGCACAACCAAGTGGTCCTGATGGCCGACCAGGTGATCACCGGCGGGGTGTCGCTGTATTCGGAAGACGGAAAACTCGTTCAGCAGCGGTTTTTGAGCGGAACGCAGCTGATGCTGCCGTTATCGGGACTGCCGACGGGAACGTATCACCTGGTGATCCGGTATTCGGACGGCTCGGTGGATGATCGGAATATCTTCCATGTGAACTAGGGATTGGGCGGAAATGAACCAGGGATTGGGCGGAAAGTAAAAATTGGGTGTTTTTCCCCTAGGATGGGCGGGCTGGATTGCCGAAATTAGCCCCACAACCCATATATGCTTTCGCCGGAAATTAAAACAAGGATCAACCAGCTCTGGGATAAGTTTTGGAGCAACGGGATATCTGCGCGCTTCCAGGTGATCGAACAGATCAGCTACCTGATCTATATCCGCTGGTTGGAAGATACCGAAAAGGTTCCTCTTACCTTTCGTTGGAGCTATCTCCGGGAAATGGTCGACAAGGAAGAGCGGCTGGAGCATGTGGCCAATGAGGTTTTTCCCTGGCTGAAGACCCTTTGGCCGGACGAGTATCCGTTCAGCCGGCAAATGGCCACGGCCAGCTTTCTGATCCCCAACTCTTTGCTGCTGGATGAGGCAATCCTGCTGCTGGATAAGATCGCGGAAGAGACGAGAACTCAGCAATCCGGCGACCCGGCCTTGCAGGACACCCTGGGTGATGTTTACACTTATCTTTTACATGACATCAGCGCCGGCAGCACCGATGTTCCACCGGCTATTCCCGGCCATATCGCCGATTTTATTGGCGAGCTGGGACAGCCCTCCCTGGGTGAGCGGATCTGCGATCCCTGTTGCGGCACCGGAGATTTCCTGGTAGCGGCCGGGCAGTGCATCTTGAGAGATCAGGCGCGCCGGGGAGAACGATTCACCGAAGAACAGCGGGCGCTGTTCGAACAGAAGACATTCGTCGGTTGCGAGCTCGACCCCGTCCTGCTGCGCCTGGCTACGATGAACCTGATGGTCCATGGGGTCGACCAACCCCTCATGGTCGCGGACCCGGCGAATGTCCCGGACTGGGTCGGAACCTATAAACTTGTCCTGTCCTGCCCGACCAATATGGAGCACGATAATGTGCTGAAAAGTATCGTTTCGTTGCTTGCCCCCGGCGGGCGGGCGGTATTGCTCGTCTCGGAAACGGTACTGGCGGATAAGAAATATCAGGCCCTGAGGAAGTCGTGGCTGGAAACCTGCGAGATCCAGGCTCTCGTCCGCTTGCCGGTAGCGCCGGAGCCCATCTATTTCCCCGGTAAGAACTCGATCCTGGTCTTTCGCAAAAGGCGGATGAGCGAGGTCCATGCGAAGTTGGACCCGGTTTGGATGTGCGAGCTGACGACCGATGGATTCGACTATCTTTCCGACGGGCAGCGGGTCAAACAACCGGGTGAGAACCCACTGCCAGCCATTGCAGCGGCATTCCATGCGAGGAACTCCGATCATCCATCAGCTGTGCCGACAGCCGGCGTAATTCGCGTTTCTCCAACGACGATAATAGATAATGACTATAGCCTTGATCTGAAGGTATATCAAAGCACTACGGGCATCGGGGACTTAGGGTTCGGGGATTCAGGGCTTTTCAAAGGATTGACTTCCTTTATGGAAAGCAAGGCCGGCGCCGCCATCGCGAGTGCGGTCGGAAAATTCGTCAAAGCGAAAGCCCCGGCGGTCGCCAAAAGCCTGCAAAACCTCGTGGAAGCGCTGACCGGCGGGGAACTGACAAAGCCTGTTTCCGTGACCGAGCAATTCATCCGGGAGAATTTCCGCAACGATCCTTTCACGTTCCGTGAATTGCACACGGCCCGTTTGGGATCGGACGTTTCCGTGACCTTCGAAATGCTGCACCGGGAAGTTTGGTCGCTTTTGAATGCCGACCAACCCGTCCTCCGGCAGGTATATTACGACGCCCGGCTTGTCAACTATTATCCGGAGGCCTATCAGTTCCTCAAAAACAGGAAGGCTGACAACGGGATCTATTTACTTTTTACACAACCCATCACAATCGAGACCCATGAAACTTCACTATTTTAAATTGATCACTCCCTTCAGGGGGTTGCCCAAGAATTTCGAGATCGATTTCACCCGGCCGGCGAGCATTGATCCGGTTGAGCCGATCTGTCTCGTGGGGTTAAACGGCAGCGGGAAAAGCAACCTCATGCAGGCGCTGGCGCAGATCTTCTATTACCTGTGTTGTATCAATCATCCCAGGGCCAGGCATTATCCCGCGGTGACCCAGGATCAACGTTTCATTCTTCAATACGAGCTGTTGGTGACGCCTGCCAATATCCTTGCGGCGGAAAGCGATAGTATGCTCCGCAAGCCGACGTTACGGCTGATCCGCATCCGCCGGGAAGTAGAAGGCCAACCCCCCATCCTGGAATATAAATACGATCCGGCGCCTTACGAGGAATGGAAGACGCTTCCGGTTTCGCTGATCGATATAATCCTGCCGCGGTATATTATCGGCTACAGCAGCGGACAGAACGAGCTCCTGAGCAACCCTTTCGTTCAAATGGACTTCCTGTATTATCAGAATATGCGGGAAACGCTCAAGGGAGAACTGCGGCAGGACATCAACCGGATGTTCTTTATGGATTACCAGATCAACGCCATGGCATTGATCGTCAATTATATCAACCGGGGAGTTGAGGGCCTGTCGGAGGTTACCGGCGTTACCGACCTGCCGCGGGGCGCGGTGGATACGCTGGATGCCACGCTCGGCATTGACGATATCCGATCCTTCAGTATTACTATGAATCTGAAGGTACGGGTTGAACGGTCGATGGAGGAGATCGATGCCTGGGTCCAGAAGACGCGGTCCGAAGGCGTAGCCAGCCTCAGCGCCGACTTCTTTCAACGCTATGTCGAGCTGCCTTCCGACATGCTGGGCTTTGTCCAGAACCTGATCAAGGTCAGTACGACGTTGCAGGATGTCGTCGAGCAAACGCCGACGGGTAGACGCATCCGGCTGCTGATGTATTTCCGGATGGACGGCGAAATGCGGCGCGCGTTCCAGGATACGTTCCGGGGCACTGTCAGGGACGTCTTTCAGAGTTTTTATTTCCTCAACCTCCTCAATATTAACCTGTATGGGGATGCCATGCAGGAAAACGTACTGAATAGCCGGTATAAGGTGAGCATCAATGGATTTTTGCCAAAATATTCTACGGAAGAGAAAGTCTTTCACATCGATGATATCAAACTCAAAAAGAAAGGCGTCGAGATCGACTATAAAAACCTCAGTGACGGTGAGCACCAGTTCATGCATGTGGCCGGGACGCTGATGCTGCTGGATGAGCCCGGTACCTTATTCCTTCTCGACGAGCCGGAAACCCACTTCAACCCCGAGTGGCGGAGCCTTTTTATCAAGACCCTCAATGAGATCGCGTCCCGGGACCGCAGCCCGCAGGGTCAATTGAAAGACAACAAAGAGATCATCATGACTACGCACTCGCCCTTTATCCTGAGTGATTGCCGGAAAGACAGCATTTTTATCTTCCGGCGGGGTAAGGACGGGAAGGTCGGGTTTGACCAGCCGAAATTCAATACCTACGGCGCCTCTGCGGACCTGCTGCTACAGGAAATATTTTCCAAGAGCAGCAGTATCTCCCGAATGACGGAACAGAAGATCGACGACTTAAAGGAGAAACCGGTTACCAGTGAGGAGGAAGTGCAGGCGATCCGGCGGGGCGCCGCAGAACTCGGGGATTCGGTGGAAAAATTTATGTTGCTGGCAAAGTTGAATAAGGCATCGGCGGCGCTGAACAAGGCATCGGCGACGCTGAACAAGGCATCGGCCAAGCTGAATAAAAAGTCGAAAAAGCCGAAGAAAGACTGAGATGCTCAAAACCTACCGATATTATGGGCCTCATCCCTTCGAAGATCTGCATGGATTCGTCATGGAGGCCATGACACTCATTTGTAATGCCAAGCCGGGAGCCGAATTTGAATCGGCGGTACTTAAAAAATTGCCGCCGGAATTCCAACAGCTCATCCGGGAAGAAGCCAAGAACGATAATGATTACCTCTACCGGCCGCTGGCAGAATTGTTCGATCTGATCATCGCCGAGCCGGAAGACCAGCGTGCGTTGCTGCGGAAAGCCATCGACCAAAACAATGACGTGGAAAAAATTGCCGGCTGTAAAGACGCCGGACTGGTTACCTATGGGGATCTGACAAACAAGGAGCTGGCCAACAAATTGAAGGAATTTCTGAATGACCTCTATTCCGTCTATCTGAAGCGGCCGGCATTTATCAAATATGCAAACCTTCGGGGAGCGGCGCTCAAATTTCCTAAAGATACCCAGGTCGATCTGATGCAGCATTTCCGGGAACTAATGACCCGCAGTGCGATCGACGTATGTCCGTTTTGCGGGATCTTCCCCATGTCCAACGAGTTCAGTAAAACCCGGAATGACTATGACCACTTTTTGCCTAAAGGGGTGGTCCCTTTTGTCAGCGTCAATTTTCGGAATCTGGCCCCGATGTGCGACGAATGCAACAGCAAGAACAAGGGGGCCCATGTACCCGTTTTTAGGCAGAACGGCAAGAACCGGAAAAGCCTTCAGCGCGTTCGGGCCTTTTATCCTTATGCCAGCACCGTCCCGACAATCGAGATCGGCATGAAATTAAAGAATAAGGCCAAGCATTGGTCCGAGTGGCAGCCGGATGATGTCGATCTGCTGTTTGTCTCGGGTAGTGTGGAGGAGGTGGAAAGCTGGAAGGAAACTTTCGGGATAGAGATCCGGTATAAGGCCATGCTCCTGGGGGCCAATCGTTCCATGATAAAAAAAGTGATCCGGCTGCTCTTGCAGCAGTACAAGAATTATAAAGAAACATCGCCAAATCTCACCTGGGACACTGTCATTAAAAACACCCTCAATACTTTCCGCGGTGAATTGCTGACGGATCACTACTTTCTAAAATATGCGCTCTTAAAATGCATGGTCGATGAGGCGGGCTTGCTGAAGGAATTGAAGCAACTCGCACCACGGGGATCGTTGAATTAATTTGCCGCGGTTCCCACCACCGGGCCACGGGGCCTTTTTACTGGGGGTCGATCAGGGGGAAATAGTGGACGATCACGCCGGGCGGGAGCTTGGGTTCGAAGGCGCGCATGGTGTTTTGTAGTCGTTCGACGTAGCGCTTGTCGATGCTGTAAAACGATACGCTATCGGTCGGGGTTTGCCAGGTGGCGATGCGATACCAGTAAGGTTCGACTTCGGCGTCCGACCAGCTGTGGTGAAGAATGGCGACGTTGGCATTCATCCGTTCGCTCAGGGAGTCGGCGGAGGCGGGGGTCCAGTTGTGCATGCGTTTCCGTTCGAGTACTTCCAGATTGGAGAGGCCCGCGAGGTCGATGATGCGGGAGTCTTCTGAGCAGAAAGAAATGGCACCGAGGTCATTGGAGGCCACGGGGTTCCCGTAGTAATAATCGTAGACGAACTCGGCGGGTTGATATTGGCCCGTGTATGCAAAAATACAGTCGCGTCCTATCTGGCGGAAGTTGAGGGCCGAGTGGAATATAAGCGCAAGAATCAGGAGGGTAGGGATCGGGTACCAGCGCCAGTTGCGGCGGCTTTTGAGTATCCACGTGCCGCCTAACGCCACCGCGCAACCGATCACAAACCCCAGGTAATAGGGATTCGCGGTGAGAGAGGGAAATCCCCAGGTCTGGAGAAGCGGGGTCGGGACAAAATAGTTATGTTTCGTGATGGAGAGAAGCCCGAAGAGATAGAGGGGTAGGACGGAGATGAATAGCAGCTTCACAGCTTCCCACCAATTCCTTCGGACCAATAAAACGATACAGGCGATGAGGATTATGGGCAGGGTCTGGTAGCTCGAAGTCAGCATCAGCACGGCATAGAGGTAGGCTTTTCCGGTAAGCGGTTTGTTGATGAATTCAGCGAGGAAGAGGAAGGTAAAGAGTAGTTCCAGCGTGTATTCCATCCCGGACATCACGAGTGGCGGCAGTGGCGTCAGGAAGATGACTGCCAGCAGGATCAGCAGTTGGCCGGCCGGGTTAATGTTCTGTCGGATCAGCCAGCGTTGGAGGGCCGCGAGGAACCAGATGGCAGCAGCCAGATTGACGAGCAATGGGACGAATAAGGATGGACCGCTGACGAGATAGATTACGGCAAGGACAAACGGGTAGAGGAGAGAGGGCGAGACCGAGGCGAAGGAGTATTTGGTGATGCCCCAGACGTGGTCGAAGGCGAAGTTTTTCGCCAGGGTGAGGTTAATAAAGGCATCGTCGAGGGGGTAAGCGATGGTGCCGCGGGTCTGGATCAGGATGGAATGCTCTATCCACGCGATGGGGATGAGCAGGGCAAGGATCGCCGCGATAAGGATAAGGCGGTGGATAAGGTTTTTGCTGCGCATGGAATGAAGGTATCGATCGCTGCTGCAGCCTGCCGACAGTTGTTATTATCGCTTAGAGATGGCGCTTAGAGATGCTGCTTAGAGATGCCGCTCAGATATGCTTGTGGGAGATCAGATGGGCGGATTCTGTAAAAAATTCCGACAGCGGTTTTACCTGGATATTCGGAAAAGTGTCCGGCAGCGCAGCGTATTTGTCAGGAAGATCCAGGTAGTAGATTCTCGACATTTTTGAAATATAGAGTTGATATAATCGCCACTGGTCCGGCAGGCAAACCTCGACAACCGAGTTGTCCTTGCTGACATAATTGGTCTCCGCCATTACCACCATGACGCCTCTGAACCTCCCGGATCCATATATACCTTCGAGCACGCGTTGATGAGCCCAGGCCTGGATCGATCTTTCCCTGGTGGATAGTTTGATCGGCAGGTGAATCCTGATGTGTTGTCCGGGCGGTTCGAACAGGTAGTCCGTAGGTAATGAGGTTTTGACATCGCCGATATCTACGATAACCTGACTTATCGGTCGGACATTGTAGGTTCTGGCGAACAGATTTCCGATGAAATACTCAAAATATATCGAAGGGGTCTTTTTATCGCTTCGGCCCAGAACATCTGTCGCGGCGCAGTAGGACATGGCCAGCGTGTACAATACCTTTTGAATGTCGGCGCCCATCGACGTCCAGTCAAAGTTGATAAAGGATTGAATACTGTTCATTGCCAGATCGGCATCGAAGAGGTCGGCGTTGATGGGCCGGGATAATGTTTTATTTTCGAATACGAAATAGTTTTTTCCCGGAATTTTTGAATCCAGATCGACTTTTGGCAGGTGGCTTAAACTATCGAGAGAAGAAGCAGCCAGATTCGATAATGACCGCGTCACAAATTCCAACGTGAGATCCTTCTTTCCGACTTCGCAGAGTTCCAGATAAAGTTGTCGCAGATCTTTCATTTGGATTTGGGCGCCTTTTTTTGGGGTTTGGCCGCCTTTTTGGGTATGGCCACCTTTTTGGGTATGGCCACCTTTTTTCGGAAGACCAGGAAATAGGAATGGTTTTTTCTCGCGTGGGCTTGTTTGAGCAGTCTGCTGACCCCCGGCTTGCCGTTGCGAACGAGAATGAAGACGTCTTCGCAGATAAAACCTTGCTTTTCGAATTCATTGATCAGCTCGACGTGGGTCAGGCGCTGCTTGTTGGCGCACACTTCATCCTGGCATTTTACGATGAATAGACCCTTATTTTTCAGGACGCGTTTTGCTTCTATGGCTGCGTCGAAATATAGTTCGAGGACGGCTTCGTGGTATTTTTTTTCTGTTTTGTTGCCCGTGCTGTTGTTCTTATAGTAGGATTCAAAATTCTGGTGGTTAACATGGGCGGTTCCACCGGGAGTGTGCATGTATGGGGGATCGAGAACAATGCAGTCCATCACTTCGTCAGCGTACGGCAGGGCTCTGCAATCGATACCCTTCGACAGATCGCTTTTGTGAACGACGTATTTCTTTTCCTTATCGACCTTTCGCCAGAAAACACCTTTGCCATAAGTCACGTCCGCGACGGTACTTTTTGGCGCTACATATAGATCGAGAATTTGTGGGAACAAGTCTTCGTTGGTGCCGACGTGAGAGGATAGGATGAGCTTGTTTGTGGGGACGCCGGCGGGAGACTTCCTTTTCTTTTTGGCATCTATTGGAACAACCTTTCCCTGCAGGCTGGGATTTGTCTCAGCCGGAATCTGGGTTGCCGCAGATTTGTCCATTTTGTTTTTTTGTAAAGATATCAATTTAATAGTTGCGGGCTCTATTCCCGGTAAAAAACGGGCGAAAAGGGGTGTTTTCACTGTTGGTCCGCGGTTTAAATTGTTTTACCTTTTTCAAAAGAATTACAATGAACCAAAATAGACGGATCATGCCTGGTCGATCATTGGTCGTTGCAGGCTTACTGGCAGCCCTTGCCATCCTACTCCCCGGATGCCCCGGATGCCAGACCGCAACAGAATGCGGCAGTTGGAGCTTCACCGGTAATCCCGGAGCACAAGGACCCAATACGTACGGGGTCAACGATGGATTTACTTTTACCCCGGCCAACTGCAACAACAGTTGCAATTGCAGCGTGGATGGGATCATTCAAATGGTTATGGTTTATGATGCCGCAAACGAGACCTGGCTGGAATCGGCGAACGGTGAATTATATGGCTCATCGAGAGCCACTGCCGATCACTGGATGATCGATCAGTTCGACAGTTGGGGAAATGCTTATTATGGATTGGAAAATGATGGCGTTACGTTTGATGCGGCCTTCAACAATGCAGGGAGCAATGGCGTGGTAAGCACGTTGAATGACCTTCCGGGTGGACAAGGAAGCAATATCTTCTTTTATGCCCTGGATGTAGACGTTTGTTACAACTCCAAAACCTGCCAGAATAGCATCCTTGGGTCTTATTTTTGGAGCTGGCACTCGGATAACTCCGGCACGGTGTCGTCATTCGTTAACTTGAAAGGCTGGACAAGCATCGAAGCGGAATTCCAGAAGGCGGTGACTGTCTGGAACACAAACTGGGTACCGATTTCGAAGACCCTGGTTCAAAATAATATGCTTGTCATGTCTGATGGTGTGAGCAGTACTATACTGAACCAGGCAGTTGCGCTTCCCACGCTAACAGATCTATAGAATTCGACCGAATAAAATAGTAAATATGCTTAATTTCAAAAGACTGATGCTTGCGGGTTCGCTCCTGTTCATTTGGTTAACGGCGTGCAACCAGCAGAATAATCAGGATAATCAGAATAATCAGGCGGCCCAGGCTGCACAGCAGCAAATCGCGGCAGCCCAAATAGATTCCCTCCAAAAGATTGTGGCACATACTTCGCAACGATTTCATTCCTATAAGAATGACACATTGATACAGATATTGGTGGCGGAAAGTGCCAAGCAAAAGGAGCCGTTCAATTCTCTCGCCTATCGCGAATTGGTCACCCGGAAAGATGTCAGCGCCGATACGCTGGCAGCTATTGTTCGGAGATTGAAGGATCGGAATGCTTTGCTGCCTTTGATCCTGTTGCGAAACTTGAATGCAACAGTCTACAAAAGCCTGCCGGCGGAGTTGAGGGCAGGAGTCCTGACGGATGCGCTGAGGGCGTCAAAGATGTTTAATACCTGGGGGTTCCCCCCTTTCTACCTGCAGGATGCCTCTGTTGCGCTGATCGATTGCGGCAGACCAGCTGTGCCGGCGCTGAAGCAGATGCTCAGGGATACCAGCGCGGCGCCTGTTTTTGGCAGTAAACAATATATGGAATATCTGCACTACAGGTACCGGGTATGCGATTATGCATTGTTTTTTATCCGAAAAATTGAAGACCCCAAATTCATTTTCCCTACGGCCCGGGATAAAAGGGACTCACTTATCAGCGTGGAATTGAAGTAGAGCGTTTATGGCGTCTATTCGGATCGCTTATGGCGTTTATTCGGGCGATCGATCATGCGCATGAGTCATCCCAGGAAATCATCCAGCTCCCGCCGGTCCTTTTTGGTCGGCCGGCCGATCTTTGACTGGCGTTTTCCGGTATTGAAGCTGGCGGACTGGAATTGAAGCCGCTCGATCTCTTCGGCGGGGGTGATGTCGATGTAGTAGTTGATGGCCTGGGCGTATTGGAGCCGGTGGTCGAGGAGGGCGGTGACTTTGATGCGCCAGCGTTTGGCTTCGGTCTTTACTTCGTATTCGTCACCGACGCTGACGTTGCGGGCGGCTTTGGCGGCGACGCCGTTGAATTTGACCTTACCTTTATCGCAGGCTTCGGCGGCTTCGGTCCGGGTTTTGAAGAGGCGGATGGACCAGAGGTATTTGTCGAGGCGGATTTTCTCTTTTGAAGGCATATGATTTTCGGCTGGGGCCCGTTAATTTTCGGCTGGGGCCGGGGGGAAAGGCGGGGCCGGAGGGCAAAATTACAGTAATTTGTAGACAGTATAAATTCACTACGAAACTTTGGTCAATATGAAGCACCTTTTTTTCACTATGCTAACTCTTTTCGCAGTTTTTCACCATTCATCAGCGCAAACTGAGACCTTGCAGGATGTAAGGAATAAGCTCCTTTGCAATGTTTACGATTACCAGCATGCGGACAGCACCACAAATAGATTTTTGCGAGCGAATTTCCCGTATCTGACTAAGCCGACACCTGAAGGAGGTTTGTTCTTACCCCCAATCGGCGCCAATTCAAAGCGAGAAATAGTATCGATGAAGTTTCAGAAGCACCCTTTCTTCAATTTTAATCTAAAGGAAGGGCGCATTGACTTCCACGCGGTTATAGATCCCAACACTGAAAAATTTGAAACTGGAGCGGACCTATGGCTCATATTCGAAAATGAAATCGATGCTAATGCCGCTTTCAAAGTACTAACGGACACATTGACCAGTGTAAGTAAACAGAAGAAAACAACGAGTGATAACGGTCAAGTGACGACGCTGTTTTCAGGCAGTGGGAAGAATAATTCCGCATTTAGGGTAAAATTGATTCTGAAAAAGGACGAAACGGGAGATTTTGCAATTTATCTTCCAAGTAACGACCGCTCTTTACTTTAGTCCGCCAACGATATCGGCAGCCTGCTATGTACCGGAGGGTTTGGCGCGGTGTCTATGGAGCCCCGGATTAATCGGTATATTCGTTGATATACCTTTTCAATGCCGCGGAGTAAACCATTTTATGCAACCAATGACGGGCGGGTAGCCATTTATCACGAAGATGCGGTGGCGTTTCTGCGGGGGCTTGAGCCCGGTAGCGTGGACCTCATCGTCACCGACCCTGCTTATTCGGGGATGAACCAGCGGCTCAAGCTGGGGAGCGGGAAGATCATTGGACGATATAAGGAAGCGGGGAAGGCAGGGGCAAAATGGTTTGAAGAATTCCATGACACGGAGGAGAATTACCGGGCGTTCCTGGAGCAGTGCTATCGGGTGCTGCGCCCTGATCGCCATATTTACCTGATGTTTGATAGCTATTCGTTATTGACGCTGGGACCGCTGGTGCGTGAGGTTTTTGAGGTCAAAAATATCTTGTGTTGGGACAAGGCGAATATTGGGCTGGGGCATTATTTCCGCCGTCGGCATGAGCTTATTGTTTTTGCGAGCAAGGGGAAGCGGGCGTTGAATTGTAAGAGCATTCCCGATGTTTGGAAGATCCGGAGGATCGTGAAGGCGGCTTATCCGACGCAGAAGCCGACGGAGTTGTTCGAGTTGATGATGAGGGGGAGCGCTTCGGCGGGTGCGGTGGTTTGTGATCCGTTCCTGGGGAGCGGGTCGTCGGCGATTGCGGCGCTTCGGTGCGGGTGCCGGTTTGTGGGGTGCGATATTTCGGCGAGGGCGATGGAGTTTTCGCGGGAGCGGATCGAGGGGTTTGTGAAGGGGAAGGGGGATATTTATCAGGTGGGGTCGCGGGTGAGTGATGATGGGGTTATTGGGGAGTTGTTGGGGTCGCAGGGTGGCGACGGGTAGTCGGGGCGATGTGGCGCAGGGTGGCGCAGGGCGGTGACGGGTAGTCGGCGCGGGGGAGGGAAGCGGCGAATGTGTTCGAAAGGCCTTTGGTATTATTCAGACCTCAGGCTCTTTACCGGGTTGGCCATCGCTGCCTTGACAGCGGTATAGCCGACCGTCAGCCAGGCAATAACCAGCGATCCGGCGATAGTCGCCGCGAAGAACCAGAGACCCATTGAGATCCGGTAGGTATATTGCTCCAGCCACCGGTGCATAAAATACCAGGCAACCGGGGTGGCGATAAGGAAGGCGATCGCGATGAGGATCGTAAACTCCTTTGACAGCAGGAAGAGGATTTCCCTAATCGGGGCGCCAAGCACTTTTCGGATACCGATCTCCTTGTTGCGTTGCACGGCCATGAAAGAGATGAGCCCGTACAGCCCCAGACAGGAAATAAAGATGGCGATCCCTGAAAATAATTTATACAGGATGGAAAGCTGGTTCTCCTGCTTGTAAAAGTCGGCGATGTCCTGGTCGAGGAAGCTGTATTCAAAAGTAAAGTCGGGGAAATACCGGTTCCAGATATTGCCCATGGCCGCCAGCACGGGTTTCGCCTCGCGCAGGTCGACGCTGATATTGGCAAACCCGTATGCTCGTTTACTGTTCATCATCACCACCGGACCGATAGGGTCGCGCAGGGAGTTGACATGAAAATCTTTTACCACACCCACTATCTGTCCGGCCCGGCCAGCCACTTTGATCGTTTGGCCGATGGCATCCCGGGCATGAGGGATGCGCAGGTTTCGCAAAAGGGTTTCGTTGACCACATATTCGCGGATGCTGTCCGATGGAAAATAGACCCTGCCCGCCACCAGCGACAACTGATACAGCCGGAAGAAACCGCTATCGGCCAGCTTTACATTCACGACCATATCACGATCATTCGTATGATTGGCAGCCGTCTGCAGGTCGGTGAAGTAACCGCCGCCGGTGGCCGGAGTGCCTGAGCTGAAGCTGACCTGTTGAACTCCGGGCATTAGCTGCAGATCATGACGCAACGCATCCATTTTTGTCAAACCGAGACTGTCGTTGGGGAAGCTCGCGTTGATGATCGCCTCTTTTTTAAAGCCCATGTCGGCCGTGCGGAAATAGTCCATTTGCGATGCCACTATCAGGGTGGCGATGATCAACGCCTGGGCGATGACGAACTGGAAGACGACCAGGGCACGCCTGAAAGAAATCGCTTTCCCCCGGCTCGCGCCCATAGTGCCTTTCAGCACTGTCACCGGGGTAAAGCCGGACAGCACCATCGCTGGGTAAAAACCTGACAAAAGAATAACCCCTACTAAAAGGCAGAGCATCCACTCCAACCACCTGCCGGTGTGCAGGACGGAGAAGGAAAGATGGATATCCAGCAGGTTATTCACCGCGGGAATACAGGCGAGAACAACCACCACGGCCGCCAGCAAGGCAAACAGGCTCGTGATGCCTGTTTCGCCAAGAAATTGAACGATTAGTTGCGACCGGCGGCCGCCCAACACCTTGCGCACACCCACTTCCCTGGCTCGGGTAATGGCCTGTGCCGTGGTGAGGTTGATGAAATTAACGCAGGCGACGATGAGCAGGAACAGGCCGATCAGGCTGAGCGCGAAAATAAGGTCTTTGCTAAAAGTGCGGCCGGTGAAAGTGCCCAGGCGGCCATCGTAATGCATCTCGTTCAGCGGCTGCAGGGAGAGATCGTAATGGGAGTCCGCCGGCTGGATATATTTGACTTTGAACCGGTCGAGCAAGGGCAGAAACCGCTCCGGGGGGTAGTTGGGCCCCAGCTCCACAAAACAATAGTTTTGGTCGTCGATGCTGCCCCAATCGTCAAAGCTCATAAGATGGCGCATCGTCTCATAGGATTGGACCGCCTTTAGCGGGAAATCCGTATTGGCGGGTGGGTTTTCGAGGATACCGGTTACTTTCTCGGAAACGCCGTCCATGATAAGCGTTCGGCCCATCGCTGTTTTCCAGTCGCCGAAATACTTATTCGCCAGGTCTTTTGTCAACAGGACCGTGTAGGGCGCCTCGAGCGCTTCGGGGATACTGCCTGCCGCCAGCGGGAAATCAAACATCTGGAAGAACTGCGGCTCCGCGAAAAAGACGCCGTGAGCTTCTTTGAATTTCCTTGGCGCGACAGCTTTTTCCGCAGGGACAATCACCTGTACATCTCCGTCCGCGTCAATGGCGCCTGCATGGACCAATTGGGGAAAGTCCGTACGCAGCGTGTTTGTTACCGGAATCGGTACACCCGTTCGGTAGTCCCGGTCGGTGGGATGTTTTCCGATCCGGATAACCCGGTAGAGGTTCGCCCCTTTTACGTGGAAATCGTCGAAGCCTTTTTTCATATTGGATAACGAGGAAGATCAACAGGAAAGCCGCAAAGCCAACGGTCAGCCCTGCGATGTTGACGATGGAGTTGCCCTTGCGAAGGGCCAGGTTTCTCAGGGCTGTTATGATGTAGTTTCTTAGCATGCAACAATTTTCACTCGCTCCGCAACGCCTCCACCGGGTTGGCCTTCGCGGCGCGGATCGCCTGATAGCTTACGGTCAATAGTGTGATCAGGATCGTTGCGACGCCGGCTACTGCGAAGATCCACCAGGGCAGACCGCTACGGAATGTAAAACCTTGGAGCCAACTGTGCATAAACCAGCCGCTCAGGGGCATGGCGATCAGCAGCGAGAGAGATACCAGGGCGACGAATTGTTTGGACAACAGGCCCCAGATGTTGAGAATGCTGGCCCCCAGCACCTTGCGGACCCCGATCTCCCGGGTGCGCTGCTCCGCCATAAAGGAGGCCATGCCAAACAGGCCCAGGCAACAGATCAGGATGGCCAATGTCGCGAACACGCCGGCCAGCCTGCCGATCCGCTGCTCTTCGCTAAATTTTCCCGCATAGGCCTGGTCGGCAAACTTATAATTGAACGGCTCGGCCGGGCTATAGCGGGTGAAGACTTTCTTGTATTCGTCCAAAGCGGTCTGCATATCCTTGCCGGCGGGGACGCGCAGGAGCACGTAATCGCTATGATCTTTGACCGTACAATAAATGGAGGGCCGGACCGGCGAATAGGGCGATTCCATCAGCATATCGTCGACCACCCCGATGATGGTGAATGGCCAGCCATCCCACTTCACTGTGGTCCCAACCGGGGTCGTCAGGCCCATGAACTTCACCGCGGCTTCGTTGACGATAAAGGAGTTGGTGTCTGCAGGGAAGTCCCGGGAAAAATCCCGGCCCGCTGTCAATTTCCAGCCGACCGTCTTCCCATAATCCTCCGACACCCCGGTATTGGGGAAGTCAAGCGCCACGTTCGGGTCTTTTCCCGGCCACTCGAAACCTGAATTCGTGCCGGTGATGTCCGTTACCGGTGCGCTGGACTCGGCCATTTCAGTGATCGCGCCGGCGGTCTTTAATTCGTTGCGAACGGCGTCGAAATGCTGGTGGATATTGTTTTGTATCCGGGGGATCATCACCAGCCTGTCCCGTTCATACCCCACCGGTCTGTCCTTCGCGTATTGGATCTGCCGGAAGACGACGATGGTGCCGACGATGAGGCTAACGGAGACGGTGAATTGCAGGATGACCAGCGCCTGACGCGGGAGGGCTGCGAAGCGTCCGGCTTTGAACGCGCCTTTCAGCACCTTCACCGGCCGAAATGAAGAGAGATAGAGTGCGGGGTAGCTTCCTGATATCAACCCCGTCAGGAGGCAGAAGGAGATGCTTATCCCCCAGAAAAGCGGGGCCCCCCAGGGCATCGTGATGGCTTTGCCCGCGAGCTCATTGAAAGGTCCGAGTGCCAGGCTCGCCAGCAACACCGCGATGGCGAAAGCAAGGATCGTCAGCAGGAAGGATTCGAGATAAAATTGGGTGATCAGCTGAAAACGCAGCCCGCCGATGGCCTTGCGGATACCTACTTCTCTTGCCCGCCGCTCGCTGCGAGCCGTGGACAGGTTCATGAAATTGATGCAGGCCAGCAATAACACGAAGACCCCGATGAGACAGAACATCCGCACATATTTGATCTGACCGCCGCTGCTGTAGCCGCCCCCGAAATCCGAATAGAGGTGCCAGCGGCTCATCGGATGGAGGAACAGCTCATAGTGATTATTTCGCTCTTCGGCGGCGACATTTTTTGCTTTGGCATCCCGGATACGTGAGGAGATCGTCGTGAAATCGGCATGCTGGGCTATCTCAACAAAGACCTGCCAGCTATTGTTGCGCCAGGGATCTTTCATTTGCGGGACCCAGGGGTTGAGCGCGAGATAGCCTTCCCAACTGCCGATGAAGTGCGTATCCCCAAAACTGCTGTTGTCCGGCAGGTCCTCATAAACGCCGGTCACCTGCAGATCGGTCTGGTTGTCCACCCTGACCGTCTTTCCCATCGGCGAGGCGCTCCCGAACAGTGCGGTGGCCAGGGTTTGGGACAGCAGGATAGCCGGCCCCTTCTTCAACCCGTCCCGGGTGCCTTCCAACATGCGCAGCGTGAGTAAGTTTGGTGCGCCCGGCTCCATGAAGCTGCCGGGATCGTTTAATACCTTGGTGCCGACGGCCAGCAGATGACCATAATTCCAGGTGGACATGACCACTTGCCGGAAATTGCCGCCATAGTGGGCGCGTAGTTCGTCCGCCAACGCGACGGGGGCCGAATTCCCGGCGCCGCGCCCGCCCTGGATCGTGAAGCGGGTATAGACCTGGGCGATGCGATCGTAGTTGCCGAAGTTCTTGTTGAAGGACAGTTCGTCGGCTATCCACAGTCCGATGAGCAGGGCGACGGCCATGCCGATGGATAGGCCGGCGATATTGATTAGCGCATGGGTTTTGGCGCGGGTCAGACCGCGAAGGGCGGTGCGAAGATAGTTGATGAGCATGGGAGCAGTTGTTGGGAGGGAGCGGCGAATTATGTGCCGGATTTATTTTTGGCTGGCGGTCAGCGGGTTGTGGGTGGGGTAGGGGTGGCGGGTGTTCGGATTCGTACTGTCGGGCGTGCGATTTTGGGATTTGTTGGGTTGGAGCGGGTAACCTGTTCCTGGGGGGCGGGGTGGCGTGATCAAAGGCTGATCAGGCCCTGGCGGATCCCTTCGAGGACCATGCCGACGCGGCTTTTTACGTTTAATTTTTCGAAAACGGATTCCCGGTAGCCGTCGATCGTTCGATCCGACAGGAACATCTGGCCGGCTATTTCTTTATAGGTCAGGTCGGAACAGGAGAGTTGAAGGAAATGTTGTTCGCGGCCGTTCAGCTGCTGCTTTTTCGTTTCCTCCGCTTTTATGATCAGGCGTCTGTAGTTGACATTGAAGGCATCTGCGTTATAGTATCCTTTGGCCGCGATCTCGGTCAGGGCCCGTTCCAGCTCATCCGGATGGATATCTTTCAGCAGGTAGGCGCAGCTCCCGGCCTTCAGCATTCGGATGATCGTGGTGTCATCGGCTTTCATCGACAGGGCGGCGATCCGGGTCCCGGGGTAGGCTGCCAGGATCTTCGTGGTGGTTTGAGGTCCGTCCATCACGGGCATGTTTACGTCCAGCAGCAGGATATCCGGCAAGACCGGCGTCACGGCGAGTTCCTGCAAGAGCCTTTCGCCGTTCAGCGCTTCCAGGATCACTTCGAAGCCTGGAAAGCTATTGATGAGAAGGGCCAGGGATTTTAGAAATAACTGGTGGTCGTCTGCGATACCGATGGTGATCTTCATATCGTGTGAGGTTGAATTGGCACAATGATTTTTACTTCCACTCCGTTGCCGTTGGCGGATGTCCAGTCGATGGTGCCGCCGAGGAGGCGGGTGCGATTTAACATGTTTTTAAGCCCGAGACCTTTACTGGAAAGGGTTTCGGGGGAGAAGCCCCTGCCGTTGTCCCGGATGACGATCTCGACGGCCGCTTCGGATAGGGTCACGGTGACGAGCACCTCCGTGGCATCGGCGTGTTTGAGTGTATTCTGGATCGCCTCCTGGACAACCCGGAACAGCATGATCTGCGAGTCCGCGGTCATCGGAAGCGAGCCGGTGGGGATTTCGATCCGCGTCCTGACTATCCCGGCGGTATTCAGGCGGTTAACCTCCGCCTTTAGGTTTTCTACAATATTAAACTGCTGCAACCATTCGCTGCTCAGCGACCTGGAGAGCGACCGGAGGTCCTGGATGGCTTTTCCGATGGTGTCAGTGGCCGTGTGGAGGGTTTCCGGTACTTCTGGCAGGCTGCGTTCCGTGATACTGAGCAGGATCTTGGCGGTGCTCAGCAACTGGCCGACATTGTCGTGGATCTCTTCGCCGATCTGGCGGTAGGTCGCTTCCTGGGTTTCCAGCTGGGTCTTTAGCAGTTCCTGTTGGGTCGAGCTTTGTAATTCCAGTAATTGCCGGCTATGGCGGAACCGTTTCTGCTGATAAAACATCAACACAAAGACCACTATGCCGCCCAGCACGAGAAAGAGGAAGGTGCCGGCGACAAGGAAAATGACTACTTCTTTGTTTTGATCCTGCATAGGTAGGCATAGCCGATTAGCGTGTACAGAAGGATGTTTAGGATCTGGAGGATCGTAACAAAACTTTTTGCCAGCGGGCGGACTTTTTCGGTCAGAAAATCCAGCATACTGGTAAAGGGAAGGCTCCCGGAATAGTAGAGGATCAGCGCGGTGGCGATCCAGAATTCCGGGCTTTTAGACAGGCGGACGAGCTCGGGTGCGGTGAACAGCTGGTGATACAGGGCAACGGACAGGCAGACGGTGAAAATGCTTCCGGCAATATCGATGTGGCTGTTCCAGTTGGTCAGATGGAATACCCTGAAGGTAAGAATGAACCAGGAGATAGGGAGGATTATCAGGTAGGCGAGGATGATCTTCCTAAGCGCTTTGTTTTTCAGGATACAGTAGTAATACCATGCATACACGAAGAATTCGACCAACATGACGATATTGTACCAGGGGATATTGGTCGTGCCTTTCCAGATGTGGTGGATCAGCTTGGTAATAAATAGTTCGCTGATGACGGTGAAACCCAGCAGGCCCGAGATCAATTTCAGATGAAAAGGGTAATCCAGCCTGAATGCGATCAGGCTGGATAGAAAGGAGAGGCAGATAACTGTAAGGGTAGTGTAGTAGACCAAAGGTGGGGGTTTATGGAGTCATGGGATGGGGTTAGGTTTTAGGCTTTAGGCGCCGCCGCAATTGGTGGTAGAGGGAGGACAGGGGTTGATGGTGTTGCCGCCCAGGATAGTGTAATCACTGCGTGTCGCTGGCTCCCCGGATCCACCCTTCCTTCTGTCATATCCGTCGGTGTCTTCCACATCGAAGACATAGGTATACGGCGTATTCCCGAAGTATTTCACTGTTTTGGTGAGCTCGAAGATAACGGTCATTTGCCATGATACGTCATAGGTCGTCCCCGGCAGGATATAACCGATCGGGTAGCAGCCGATAAAGATAGCGATCCCGTGTGCGCCCTGGCATTGCATTTCCCGGACGAAGCCGCATGATCCGTGGAGTTTTTCGAATTCCAGCCACATCGATTTTGTCTCCTGGAAGCCGGGCTTCCCGCAATCTGTGATGATTGCTGTCAGCAACGGAATTTTGACGTTCCGGTATGATCCGTTTAGAATGACCGCGATTGGTTTGGGGATATTGATCAGTCCTCCCGCAGGATTGAACAGGTAATATTGGCCGAGATCGGTGCCGGAAGCGTCTGTCGGGGCAAAGGTAAGTGTCAGCATTTTGTCGTATCCCGCGGCGACAATTTCGTCGACTGGTGCAAATCCGGTCGCACAGTAGGAGGCAAAGTACATCCGCATTCCGCCTGCTCCGGCGGCCAGGGCCTGTTGGATCAGGTCCTCAAAGTCGGCCTTTGGGATGTAGATGGCGGTTGTTTCCGGTTTTCCGATCAGTTGGGACAAGGGATTGTGCTTCTTTTTCAGATAGTTTCCGATCACGCAGTGGTCGTAATCCCGGGTGACGAACATAGTTGGAAGCGGATGATCAGCGCATGGCATAGTTGTATGGTTTAGGTGAGAAAATGATTTGTAATTTCCCTGAATAAAGTGTTAATACATACCGTGAAAAC
>DASZJO010000102.1:0-5424 GCA_035948015.1 Puia sp. | reverse complement strand
TTAGCCGACTGCGTATTTTTCTTATGGATGGGTGCGGTCACCAATCCATCGATCTTCTTGTCTCTTAAGGCTTCTACAGCCGCTACCAACGATTTGACCGCATAGGACCCGCCCATATCGGTCAGCTGACCGGGTAAGATCGCGATCTCTTCCTCCCAGCAGTTATAGACGTTGATCTGTTTGGGTGTGATCCGCGAAAAGTCTTTTGTGCTTTGATAGTTGAAATTGATCTCCGGTGTGGACTTCCGGTAGAAATTGATCAGCTTGTTAGAGGCGAATATCAGCGGGGTGCACAGTTCCAGCAACCGATGGTCGGAAAAGGTCTTGATGATCAGCTCTGCTCCTATCCCATTCAGGTCGCCGATGGAAATCCCTATCACAGGCCGTTGGTGTTGAATGCTCATGCGCTAATTCTTAATTTTACCGGTCAAAAGTACGACATTTAACCTTTTGTCGCGACTTTTGCGCTTTATGTACAGGTTGAAAAAATCCCTCGGTCAGCATTTCCTCCGGGATGAGAACATTTCGAAAAAGATCGTTGCAGCTCTTGCCGGTGGCAAGGACGAAGTTCTGCCGTTCACGCGATTGCTTGAAGTGGGTCCGGGAGGCGGGGCGCTGACCAAATACCTGCTGGAGCTGGAAGGAGTCGACTTTAAGGCGGTGGAGCTCGATCAGGAGAAGATCGGGTATTTGCAGGCTACCTGGCCGGCGCTTCGGGGTAAGATCATCGCAGGAAGTGTTCTCGATCTGGAGAAACCCTTTGCAGACAAATTCACCGTGATCGGCAATTTCCCTTACAATATCTCTTCACAGATCCTTTTTAAGATGGTGGAGTGGAAATCGGACCTGCTGACGGTGATCGGTATGTTCCAGAAAGAAGTCGCCCTTCGGGTAGCCGCGAGAGAAGGTTCCAGGACCTATGGCGTACTCAGCGTACTCATCCAGGCTTTTTTCCAGGTCGAATATCTGTTCGAAGTGCAGGAAACCAGTTTCATCCCGCCGCCCAAGGTAAAGAGCGCGGTGATCCGGCTGACGCCATGTCCCGCCCCGGACTTCAGGGATGAGGGGAGTTTCTTCCTGCTGGTCAGAACAGCGTTTAACCAACGCAGAAAGACGCTGAGGAATGCAGTGAGAACGTTATTCGGCGAGCAGCTGCTTGCCGATCCGTTGTTTGGGAAGCGGGCGGAACAATTGACCGTCCGGGAATTCGCCGAATTGACATGGAGAATGAAACAACCGAAATGATAAAAACCGTCATAATTACCGCAAAAACTCACGACTATCTAGCCAGGACGCTTACCGAAAGAGGGTATACTGTCCGATATGAGCCGCAGATAACATACGACGAGCTGTTTGCATCTATCGATGGAGCGGAAGGCCTTATTGTCACCACCCGGCTCAGGATCGACCGTCCGATGCTGGATCGCGCTTCCGGGCTGAGATGGATCGGGCGGCTGGGCAGCGGCATGGAACTGATCGATGTTGCCTATGCCGAATCGAAAGGCATCCGCTGCGTCAGCAGTCCGGAAGGCAACCGAAATGCCGTCGCGGAGCATGTGTTGGGCATGCTCCTGGCCTTGATGAACAAGATCGTCTCCAGCCAGGAGGAGATCCGGGAGGGGAAATGGATCCGGGAGGCAAACCGGGGGACCGAGCTGACCGGGAAAACGGTCGGAATTGTCGGGTTCGGCAATGCGGGCGGGGCGTTTGCAAAGCTATTGGCCTCCTTTGACACGACCGTTCTGGCTTATGACAAATACAAGTTCGGTTTTGCGAGGGGGAATGTCCATGAAGCCTCGCTGGAGCAGTTGGCCCGGTATTCCGATGTCGTCAGCTTTCACGTGCCGCTTACGGAGGAAACCTTCCATATGGCCGGCGATGCTTTCTTCGATTCCCTGGCGCGTAAACCATGGTTTATCAATGCTTCACGCGGTAAGGTCCATGACACTGCCGCCCTGATCCGGGCCCTGGAGAGTGGCAAGATCGCCGGCGCCGCCCTGGACGTCCTGGAAAATGAGAAGCTGGAGACCTATACGGAGACCGAGCGGCTACAGTTAAAGACGCTATTGGATCGTCCCGATACACTGATAACCCCCCATATCGGGGGGTATAGTCATGAAGCCTTCTATAAAATGGCCAAAGTCATCCTCGAAAAACTGGGGATATAATGTGAATGAAATAATTTTGTTATCTTTACAGCCCTAATGCAATGCCTTGGATGATTCCAGGGCGTTGTATTTTTTTTCTCCCCGAGCCGGACCATATCCGATTCGGTGGATATTCTAATTACAAAGGAGGTACTATGAGTGGATTCACTTATTACACCAAAGACGCGTTAGACCAGCTCAAAACCGAATTGCAGAAGTTGAAGACCGTCGAGCGGCCTGCCGCATCCAAGGCCATCGCGGAAGCCAGAGAGAAAGGCGATCTCCGGGAAAATGCCGAATATGACGCTGCCAAGGAAGCCCAGGGGCACCTGGAAGCCAAGATCCAGAAGCTGGAAGGTGAACTTGTCAACGCCCGGGTCATTGATCAGGGCACCATCGATACCAGCAAGGTATCTATTCTTACCAAGGTGACGGTGACGAATCTGATCAACAAAAAACAGATGACCTATTACCTGGTTTCGGAAAAGGAAGCTGATCTCAAGCAGGGCAAGATCTCCGTTACCTCGCCCATCGGAAAGGGACTTCTCGGCAAGCAGGTGGGAGAAGTCGCCAATGTCCAGGTACCCGCCGGCACCCTCCAATTCAAAATTGAAAATATAACGGTGTGACCCTTTTCTCAAAGATCGTCTCCGGGGAGATACCTTCATATAAGATAGCGGAGAATGATCGGTTCTTTGCTTTTCTGGACATCTTTCCGCTCCGGCACGGCCATACACTTGTGGTACCCAAACTGGAGGTCGACAGGTTTTTTGATGTTCCGGATGATTACCTGGCGGGCATACTGTTGTTTGCCAGGCCGATAGCCAGAGCCATCGAACAATCCTTTGATTGTGACCGATGTGGGCTTGCCGTGATCGGCCTTGAAGTGCCGCATGCCCATCTGCACCTTGTACCCATTAACCAGGCCGATGACCTGAACTTTACCCGGCCCAAGCTCAAGCCGACCCCAGAGCAACTTAGATCCGCACAGGAAAAGATCCTCCGACACCTACATCCATGAGTATCGGCTCGCCGGAAATATCATTTCAATCCGCTGACAAGATAAGGACGATGCAGGAGCGAAAGCTTCAGGAGATGCTGGCCTATGCGGGCCGGAATTCTCTATTTTACCGGGATCTTTTTGACCGGCACCGCATCGATATTTCGACTGTCCGGTCCCTTGATGACCTGGCTATTATTCCGCCGACCACCAAAGAAGATCTTCAGCGCCGGAATGAGGATTTCCTTTGTATCCCGAGAGAGCGCATCGCTGAGTATACGACGACCTCCGGCACCCTCGGCAGCCCTGTCACAATCGCGCTGACCTCGGGCGACCTGGACCGGCTCGCCTACAATGAATATACTTCGTTCCTGACGGCCGACGGCACTCCTGCCGATGTCTACCAGTTAATGCTGACACTCGACCGGCAGTTCATGGCGGGGATCGCATATTATTCCGGCATTCGCCGGCTGGGAGCAAGCGTTATCCGAGTAGGCCCGGGCGTTCCCGCGCTGCAATGGGAGACGATACGGCGGCTTCAACCGACGGTTCTGGTAGCGGTGCCTTCCTTTCTTCTCAAACTGATCCGGTATGCACAGGATACCCGGATCGACCTTAACCGCTCTTCGGTCCGATCGGCCATTTGTATCGGTGAGAACATCCGTCAGGCCGATCTTTCATTGAATATTCTCGGAAGGAAGATCGTCGAAGCCTGGAATATCCGGTTGTATTCGACCTATGCCAGCACTGAAATGCAAACGGCATTTACCGAATGCCGCGAAGGCAGAGGCGGCCATCTGCAGCCGGAGCTGCTTATAGTTGAGCTGCTGGATGAACGGGACCGGAGTGTAGGGCAAGGCATACCGGGGGAAGTCACGATCACTACGCTCGGCATCGAGGGAATGCCGCTGATCCGGTACAAAACCGGGGATATCTGTACCTGGTCCGGCGAACCTTGCGCCTGCGGCCGCAACAGTCTCCGGCTTTCACCCATTATCGGCCGCAGGCAGCAAATGATCAAGTTCAAAGGGACTACGCTCTATCCTCCGGCGCTGTTCGAGCTCCTCAGCGAAATGGAAGAGGTGACGGATTTTGTGGTCGAGGTATATTCCAATGAATTGGGACTGGACGAGATCCTCCTTCATCTGGCGCCAGCCAGGCGAATCGAAGAATGTGATCACCGCATCCGGGCCTATCTTCAGGCCAGGCTTCGGGTGAGCCCGCAGATCGTTTATCAGGATCCCGCGGAACTGCAAAGGATGCAATTTCCCGAAGGCAGCAGAAAAGCAATTAAATTTCTTGATCGGAGAAACCGGGCAGATTATTAATATTGTCATCCGGGGAGATGAAAGCGAGGTTCCATCCGGCCATTGAAAAATATTTATTTACGGATGAATTGAATATAAATAACTTGCAGCCCATGATAGCTGTTGGACAAAAGCCCCTTTCGTTAGCAGATTTTTCTTCCATTCTCCGCCGACAGGCGAATTTTACGATCGAAGGTGAGGCACTGGAAAAAGTTGCGGCGAATTTTCGGTTCCTGACCGAATTTTCGGCTGACAAGCTGATCTATGGTATCAACACTGGCTTTGGCCCCATGGCCCAGTATAAGGTGGGAGAAGGGAATCTTCTCCAGCTTCAATACAATCTCATCCGCAGCCACTGCTCCGGCAGCGGACTACACCTGACCCCGGAATTGATCCGGGCGACAATGATTGCGCGGCTCAACAGTCTGATGCAAGGGTATTCGGGGATACACCCCGACACGGTAATCTTGCTTCGCGAGCTGATCGACAGGCAAGTCTATCCGGTTATTTTCGAGCATGGCGGCGTTGGCGCCAGCGGCGATCTGGTACAGCTCGCCCATCTTGGACTAACACTGATCGGAGAAGGAGAGGTGTTTTATGAAGGCAGTATCCAACAGACAGCCGAAGTATTTGCCCGTCTGGGCATCCGGCCGCTGTCCATCCGGATCCGTGAAGGGTTGGCCATCCTGAACGGCACTTCCGCCATGACCGGGATCGGGCTGGTCAATATCCTCCGCGCGCGTCGGTTGGTAGAATGGGGCACTTTTCTGTCCGCCCTCACCAATGAGATCGTCAGCGCGTTCGACGACCATTATTCATACGAGCTGAATGCCGTGAAGCATCATCCCGGCCAGAACAGGATCGCCGCCATGATGCGCGACTTTTTGAAGGACAGCGGGATGATCCGCAACCGGACCGAACACCTCTATCATCCCGGAAGCCTGCAGCAGGAGGTCTTTGAAGATAAGGT
>DASZJO010000101.1:0-14728 GCA_035948015.1 Puia sp. | reverse complement strand
TATCGTTCAAAACGCCATTATAACCCTGCGCGACTGCGCCGTCCCGGAATCGGACCGCCTGCAACTCGCCAACTCTTTCAAGGATACCGCCAAAGTGCTGCGGATGACCCGGGCCGGAGTGGCCTGGGAAGCAGTTGGCTGCGCCCGCGGCGCCTATGAAAGCGCCCTTGCCTATACCCGGAAACGAAAACAGTTCGGCCGCCCGATCGCTTCCTTCCAATTGATCCAAAACCACCTCGTAGAAATGCTGTCCAACCTGACCGCCATGCAGACCATGGTCTTCCGCCTTTCGCAATTGCAGGATGAAGGAAAGCTCACTGACGAGCACGCGTCCCTCGCAAAAGTATTCTGCACCCTTCGCACCCGTGATATCGTGAGCCGCGCCAGAGAGGTCATGGGTGGCAACGGCATCCTGCTGCAATACGATGTGGCTCGTTTTGTCGCCGATGCCGAAGCGATCTATAGCTATGAAGGCACCAAGGAGATCAACTCCCTCATCGTCGGCCGCGCCATCACCGGGTTCAGCGCGTTTGTCTAGCTCGCCGGCCCGCCGGCTCATCATTCATCCCCCAGCTACGCTTCAACGATAGTAGATAGCCGCACTGTATCCGGGCAGGTCTACGGATCCATCGACCGAAGGCCCCCATTCGTTCACCGCACCCACTTGAAACGAATGCAAACCCGATGGAACGGCCAGCTTTTGCGTCATCGCGGTCCCGTTAAATGCTATCAAAATCTTTTTCCAGCTATCCTTGACAGCTGCCCCATTGATCGTATATATTATGCAGCCCGTCGGCGCGGCTTCGAAATGAATATTGGCAGCGATCTGCGCCGCGCTACTCATTCGGAATGCAGGATGCTCCCGGCGCATTCGGATCAACATTGCCAAATACCCGACATCCCGCATCCGCTCCTTCTCCAAACCCCAACGGATCTCATTGATACTGTCACCCACATTATAAGAATTGTCGATCCCCCCTTTACTATGCAGGAATTCAGTTCCCTCATAAAGAAACGGGATGCCCTGCGACGCCAGCACGATCGTCCACGCCAGCCGCTGCATTTTTTCACGGTCCGCAAAACCCACTTCCGGCGCGGAAAGCGCCAGCTTATCCCACAACGTATTGTTGTCATGACACTCGCAATACGTGATCACCTGCGACGGCGCCGTGGCAAAAGGAGCCTTGGAATAATTGACCTTACTATAATCGACCTGCGGATGAGGGCACGCCGCGACGATCCCAAACTTCACCGACTCCACGTCACGTAAATTCCCCGCCACGAATCCCTTGTCGTGGGCATCAAAAACACTCCCCTTTATCCCATCCCGCAGATCGTCCCCGAATACCGCGATCCCATGCAGCCTCGCCACATTCTTCTTTATCGCCTGGACCGAATCCGGCAGCGGGGACCTGCCCGCCGTCCATCCCTCGCCATAGATTATGACATCGGGCCGTAGCGAATGAACTGAATCCGAGATCAGATTCATCGTCGAAATATCATGCACTCCCATCAGGTCAAACCGGAATCCGTCGATATGATATTCGTTCATCCAGTACAGCACACTCTCCAACATGAATTTTCGGAACATCGGCCGCTCACTGGCCGTCTCATTGCCGCAGCCGGTGGCATTGGAAAAGCTGTTGTCGGGACTGTGCCGGTAATAATATCCCGGTACCAGCTCGTTGAAGTTGGACGTCGCAGTCAGCGCCGTAGCAGTATGGTTATAGACGACATCCATAATGACCCTTAACCCGTGCCGGTGGATCGATGCGATCATCGTCTTCAACTCCCGGATCCGCACAGCCGCATCCCCCGCATTCGAACTATACGACCCCTCAGGAACATTATAATTCAACGGATCGTAGCCCCAGTTATACTGAGGCAAATCCGGCCGGCTCTCATCGACGGAATTGAAGTCGAAGAACGGCAACACATGCAAATGCGTCACCCCCATTTCCCGCAAATGCGAAAGCCCCGTCGCCTCCCCGTCGCCATTCCTCGTATCCCATTCCCCAAGTCCCGCAAACTTCCCCTTCTGCCGGACACCGGAACCGCTGTCCACATCGATATCACGCAGATGCAGCTCATAAATAACGGCATCGGTCGGCCGGTTACCCGCCGAAAAATCGGGACTCCTGTCCTGCCGCCACCCGGGCGGGTCTGTCTGCCGCAGATCGAGCACCACCGCCCTTTTTCCGTTGACGCCTGCCGCCCGCGCATACGGGTCCGGTACCTCGCTGCTCCACTCCCCGCCATTCCGTACGCTGAATACATACCGCCATCCCTTCCATTCACCGGGCACACTGGTCCACCACGTCCCGCTCAACCCCCGGCTCATGTCCACGACCTTTCCGGCAACTTCGCTGCTATCATTGGCATACAGGTATAGCCGAGCCTGCCCGGCCGTCGGCGCCCAAATCCGAAATACCGAAGCGGAAGGAGAATAACGAAGGCCAAGATCCGCGCCCTTGTAGATCGGGTATTGGTCATAGGCCGGCAGCGTATCCGCAGTTGCGGCAAAGCGAATAGCCAAAATAGCGATGATAAGTAGGTTCATATTCTACCGTTAGCACTCCTTGAGACCCAGCGGGATCTGTATAGCCAACCCGCCATCGGAAGTCTCTTTGTATTTACTGTTCATATCCTGCGCCGTGCTCCACATCGTACTGATCACCGCGTCCAGTGATACTTTGGCAAAATCCGGGGTGCTTTGAAGGGCCAACTGGGAAGCAGTGATCGCTTTGATCGCCCCCATCGTATTCCGCTCGATACAGGGTATCTGTACCAGGCCGCCGATCGGATCGCATGTCAGACCAAGATGATGCTCCATTGCAATCTCCGCCGCCATCAGGGCCTGACGTTGTGACCCGCCCACACATTCTGTCAAAGCGGCGGCAGCCATCGCAGACGAAACCCCGATCTCCGCCTGACATCCCCCCATCGCCGCAGAGATCGTAGAGCCCTTTTTGAATATGCTGCCGATCTCGGAAGCGGTGAGAATGAAAGAAAGGATCTTATTTTCCTGGAGGCCATCGCAAAAGATGACAAAATACTGCAGGACCGCCGGTATTACCCCCGCGGCGCCATTTGTAGGCGCGGTCACCACCCGGCCAAAGGACGCATTTTCCTCGTTAACGGCCAGCGCGAAGCAGCTGACCCAGTCGAGCGTATACTTGAAATTATTCCCTCCCTTACGAATGGCGTCCACCCACCCATCGAAATCGTCATAGACCCGATCGGCGATAAGCCGCTTGTTGAGGCTGGCAGCCCGCCGCTGAACATGCAGTCCGCCCGGCAGCATCCCCTCTGAATGACAACCCCGATAGATACATTCCTGCATGGTCTTCCAGATCCGCGCCACATCCCGCCGCGTCTCTTCCTCCGGCCGCCAGGCGGCTTCGTTCTCCAGCACCACCTCACTGATGGTCAACCCCGTCTTCCGGCACCAGTGCAGCAGGTCCGACGCGGTATTGATCGGAAAGGGCAGTTGGACCGAAGCAGCCGCCTCCGGTTCCTCTCCTTCCTTTTTTACAAACCCGCCGCCGATAGAATACCAGGTTTCAGCCAATTGCCTTCCGTCTTCCCAGTTGGCCAGAAAAGTCATCGCATTGGGATGATAAGGCAAGGCTTCTGCATACAGGAAGCTGATGTCCGCCTCGGGATCGAATTCGATCCTCTGCTCTCCCCGGATCGTAAGCCGACGGGTTAACCGGATGGCCTGGACGGTCGGCTCGATCAACCCGGTATCAAAAGTCACAGGGTCCTCACCGGCCAGCCCCAACTGGATAGCGATATCGGTGCCATGCCCCCTGCCGGTCTTGGCCAGTGAACCATACAATAGTACGCTGATATGCTGAAGACCGGCAAGCCCATTCCGCGATCGGATAGAGTCAGTAAAACGTTGTGCCGCGCGCCATGGTCCCAGCGTATGCGAACTGGAAGGGCCGATGCCGATCTTGAAAATGTCCCTGACGGAAATAGATTCGTGTGGCAAGTCGACTAGTTTTGGGGCAAAGGTACCGCGTTTTGGGATTCGTTCCGGCCCCACCGCTCATTGATCCATTTCCTGCAAGGTCGCTCGACGACATAGTATGTCACGGATGCTATCCCTATCAGTAAGACAAGGTAGACAAGACAATACCCAAGTCCCGGCCAGAAGTCGATATTGAACTTTCCCCGGGCATTCCCCGTAACGCCTGGCAACCGGATCCCATGCGAGAAAGGTTCCTGCAGGAATATCTGCATGAGATAGATCGAATACGAAATATCCCCGAGATATTGCAATACCCTGTTGTTGCACACCCGGTGCAGCGTCCCGTTATTCAGGGAGAAATTCAGCACCAGCGCCGCAAACAGTACCACCACCAACGCGTCGTTGATGGCGAAATTAAGCCCCGCAGCCACCAGCAGCAGCATCACGACCGATGCCGCGTCGCTGCCCACCACCCGGCCTACCCCTGACCACCTGTACAACTGATATACCATCATCCCTGCGGTAAACCCCGCCAGACCGCGAAGCCAGCCATAATCGAAAGTAGTGTTCAGGTTATGCGGGACCGGTATCGCCGGATCGATCGGGTTCTTTCTTGGCAGCACGAACATAATGCAGCACCAGGCCGCCACTACACCGAAGGTTAGCAGGATCGACGCGGCCTTACGCTGCCGGCTTATCCACAACGTAAGAAAGGGGAATACAAGATAGGCCCCCCATTCCGCGCTGATGCTCCAGGAAGGAATATTCCAATTATAGATCTTGCAGACCCCGAATGATTGCAGCATAACGACGTTCGGCAGGATATCCCGCGGCTGCTCCAATATGATCGGCGGGTTCCCCCAATCGGTCAGATACCGGACAATTACCACCAGAAGCAACAAGGTGAACAGATGCAACGGATAGGTCCGCGCGAACCGCGCGACAAAAAAATGCCGAAGCTGCCCCGGCTGGATCACCTTGTCGAATGCCCGGCCATAGACATGCAGCATGATGAACCCGCTCAATACGAAGAAGAGGTCCACCATCAGATAGGACTTTTCGAAGAACATCGTCGCAGCGGCGGGAACGAACCGGCCAATGGCCATTTCAAAATGGAAAACGGCCACCAGGATCGCCGCAAAACCGCGTAAGGGGGTCAGATTGGAAAGATATCCGGATTTGCCAGTCATGCGCTACTTCTTCACAAATATGGATTTCGGTAGCATGACATGAACGCCGACATTCCCATCTACCAACTCTGTTACGTCTACATCCGCGGCCACACTGCAAAGCATATAGGCGTCCTCCTGCGACAGCTTCCTCTCCTCCATCAGGTATCGGATCATCTGCCGCACCGCGATGTGCGTGGCAGCGTTCAGATCGCGGTCATCCCCCATCGTGATGATGTGAGTGGGCGATTCTGCCCAAGGCCAGGGTATATGGCGGTCTTTATGTACGATGACATGCAATTTTCCTATCAATGAAGTCTCGATCGCCGTGATATCCACTTCGCCGTTGCCCTGCGCGGCATGGCCGTCGCCGATCTCTAATAATGCCCCTTTTACATACACGGGCAGATAAAGTGTCGTGCCCGCCACCAGTTCCTTATTGTCGAGGTTACCCCCATGTATCCATGGCGGTGCGCTGTTCCAGCGACCCGCGGCCGCCGGCGGCGCTACCCCAACGCTGCCGAAAAACGGATGCAGCGGAATATCGATCCCGTCGGCGAAATGCCCGACCATCTTCTCCCGGTCAAGCCGAATGATCCGCATCTTCCGACTGAAGATCTCGTCCGACAGGAACCCCGCCTGCCCGATGGCGTTGTACCCATACGGAATAGCCATATTGATCGAATCGAACCGGACCTCCAGCACATCCCCTGAGTCGGCCCCGTCTACATAGATGGGCCCTGTCAGCACGTGGCCGCCCGGCCCCCGCTCCTTGACTGCCTGCACATCCCGCAGCTCAGGCTCTACTTCCGCCGCCGGAACGCCTGCCCCCTCCAGCCGGTCCGGACTTGAGGTCAGCACCGTCCGAACCCGAACATAATCTCCTGACCGGATATGGAGTACCGGCTTAGCTTCCGACCAATAATAACCCCACACCACCGTCGATGCCGAAGGATTGAGCACATACGGATCAATAGCAGACCCCGGCCCCTGCGCCAATAGCGACATCGAAAACAAAAAACCAGCGATACAACCGGAAATGCGAAACAGGGCAGTAAGCATAACAATATTTTACGATCCTCCAAGCTTATTCAAATACCCGACGTATTCATTCAACACCTCCTTATTGATCTTATACAACGAGCTTCGCCCGTCCTTTTCCGTGACCAGAAGTTCGGCATCGACCAGCTGCTTTAAATGATGCGACACGGTGGATTGAGCCAGATCGAACATCTCTAACAGCGCCGCGCAGGGCATCCACCCCTCTTCCTTTCTGATCGCCTCCATCATCTGGATGCGATAGGGGTCTCCGAGGGCTTTTGAGATTTTCTCGACCTTTTTTGCGTCAGCAAGCGGATTCATTCCTGACAAATGTATTGAATTTGCTTAAATTTATGGCATGAGGCCCTTAACCTTGAAAATAACCTTATGGCTGATCGCCATCCTGATCTTCAGCCACGGATATGGTCAGCGTACCAGCTCCCATCCCAATCTTGCGTTAGTGGGCGCGAGGATCTATACCTCGCCGACCGCAGCCCCCATCGAAGACGGAACCGTCCTCATCCATAACGGCCGGATCAGCGCCGTAGGACCGAGAGACAAGATCAAAGTACCCGCCTCCTGGCCCGTCATCGACTGCAAGGACCTGACACTTACCGCCGCTTTCTGGAATTGCCACGTGCATTTTATCGAGCCCAAATGGCAGGACGCCGACCTCATGCCAGCCGCCCGGTTCAACCGGCAGATGGAACAAATGATCACCAGCCACGGCTTCGTATATGTCTATGATCTTGCCGAATTTTCCATCGGGAATGTCCTGCGCATCCGCAACCGGATAAAGAAGGGCGATGTCGACGGTCCTACGATCTATACCACCGGCGTCCCGCTGGTCCCGCAGAATGGAAGCCCATTTTACATCGCGCCGCTGAAGCTGCCCGAAGCCGCTGATCCGCAGCAGGCCATCGCCCATGTCCGGCAACAGATCGACTCGGGCGCAGACGGGATCAAGATCTGGACCGGGTCACCTACCGGCAACCACGTCGTATATATGTCCGACGATATAGTGCGTCAGATCACGGAAACCGCACACCGATTCGGCAAACCGGTTTTTGCTCATCCTACTGATACCCGTGGTGTGATCATCGCCATGAACGACGGTGTTGACATCCTTGCACATACCTCCCCGGACGACGGCCGGCTGTGGAGTTTCGACACCATTCAACAAATGATCGCCGCCCACCTTGCGCTGATCCCCACGCTAAAACTCTGGAAAGACGAACTGAAAAAAAGCGGTACCACCGACTGGGCTCACCACCCCCTGGTCCTGACCGCGCAACAACAACTGCATGACTTCTATAGAGCCGGCGGTACCGTTCTCTTCGGCACCGACGTCGGCTATCTGACAGACTACGCCACCACCGACGAATATATCCTGTTGGCCGGCGCCGGCCTCAATTTTAACCAAATACTTGCCATGCTCACGACGACCCCTGCTCAACGCTTTGGCCAAAGCCGCCACACCGGCCGCATCGCCGTTGGATTGGATGCCGATATTGTCCTGCTGGCCGGTGACCCGGCAGCTGATATCCAGTATCTCGATAAAGTGACCTATACTATTCGCCAGGGCAAAATCATTTATAACAAAACACCGCCGGAGGCTACGCCGTAGCACTTCCCGATGCCTCGCCATCTCTGCCTATGGCACATACTCAAACTGTGAGGAGACAGTATGGGCGCTGAAATATCCATACGCGCCGTTGCTGATATTGGAGGTCGGATTGGCGGGCGACGCCGATGTATTGAAGGAACCTGCACCGCCGGACTGTAATAACTGAAAGAAATAATTGTACACCGCCGAGTCAATGCAGTACATGTTCACTGTCAAATTATCGCCTTGCTGCAAATAAGAGCTGTCATTGAATAGCGTATAGTCGATATACCGCCCGTCCGACAATCGGTCATCGAATACGAACAGGTCCTTTGTCAATTGCGCCCCGTTAAGGTATTCGATAAATTGGTAATAATTCTTTTCCCCCACCGGGTCCTGGAAATTGGCCACCGCGCTGATCCGTTTCCGCCCAAATCCGCTATTACTGACAAACGTGACCGAATCCAGGTTAACTGTCGCGGGCATCGTGGAGACCGCTGTATAAGTCACTCCACCGGCCGTAACTGACAAAGTGTACTGCTCGTCAGGCGCGCCCTGCAATATATGCGTCCCGTAGACTCCGGGGCTTACCTCTATGAGGCTGTCGGTTTGACCCGAGTTGTCGGTGATCACCACCGTCGCGCCCGAGACCGGCGGGAAATTATTGTCGGCATAGAAGTCGACCGGCCGGCTGATCGTTACATAATAAGGTCCCGGCTGGTTCGTCACCTCTCCCTGGATCACGATGGCCTGCGGAACATTATTCAGTTTTAATGTCACGATCTTCTTGCAGGAGAACAAGGATAACGCAGCAGTAATAAGGATCAGTTTCGCATTTTTCATTTGGATCAGAATTTAAAGTTATAGGTTACGGACGGCACCCAGCGGAACAAGGCATATTGCACCGCCTGCGTCTTGGTCGGGTCCCCCGGGTCCTGCTGAAATCCGATGCTATAGGGGTTCTCCCGGCCATAAGCATTGTAGACCGAGAAATTCCAGCTGCTTTCAAACTTCTTGGTCTTCTTCCCCTGCAACGTGGCGCTCAGGTCTAACCGGTTGTATGGCGGCATTCGATAGCTATTCCGCTCCCCGTATAAAAAGACGATCTGCCCGTTAGTCTCATATTTACCGCTCGGCCATGTAACGGCATTGCCGGTATAGTAGACGAAGTCCGCCGATAGTGTCCATTTCGGATTCAGCTTATAGATCCCCACCACCGCCAGGTTATGCGTCCTGTCCTGGTTTGCCGGATACCAGTTGAAATCGTTCACCCCTTCGAACTTCCGCTCGGTCCGCGACAACGTATAGCTGATCCAGCCGGTCAGCTGTCCTACCCTCTTTTTTGCAAAGACCTCTACCCCGTAAGACCGCCCCTTGCCAAAGATCAGCTGCGACTCTACATTCTCGTTGGCGATCAGCTGCGCGCCATTTTTATAGTCGATCTGGTTCCGCATATCCCGGTAATAGGTTTCCACCGAGAATTCATACCGGTTATCTTTAGAATTCCGGAAATATCCGGCCGACACCTGGTCGGCGACCTCGGGCTTGACATTGTTGCTGCTGGGGATCCACACATCCGTAGGGTTGGAAGACGTGGAATTGGACAACAAATGCAGGTTTTGCGTGGTCCGCGTATATGCCACTTTCACCGAGCTCACCGCCGTCAGCTTAACGCTCATGGAAAACCGCGGTTCCAGGTTAAAATAATTTTTTACCACCTGTCCCGTCCCGTAAGTAGCCGTGTCGATCGCATTGCCGCTGCTGTCATAGGTGTAGAAATTGCCCGGCCCGAAGACCGTGAAAAGGTTGGCGCGAAGCCCGTAATTGATATTGACGCGGTCCGACACCGAGAGATCATGACTGATATACGCGGCGCTCTCAAGCGAATATTTGTTTTGCACCGTCAATGGATTGAAGCTGGAGGATTTGGAAGCCGTGATCACGCCCGGAGAAGTGGCATGATTGATCACATCGATCCCAAAATCCACCTTATTGCCGGCATTGGCATAATACTCCATGTCCTCCTTGAAATGATAGTCCCGGATATAAGAGGTGATCCCGATATCATTATTGGATGAGTTGATCGTGATATCGTAATTGTATTTGCTGTAGATCAGCGAAGTGTTGGAGAAAAGCCGGCTGTTGAAGATATGATTCCAGCGGAACGTTGCCGTGGAATTGCCGTAGACCAGCCCAAACGTATTCCCAAGCCCCAATGCGTCCTTGCCGAAATAGCCTGACAGATAGATCCGGTCCTTTTCTCCCAGTTTATAGTTCGCTTTGGCATTGACGTCGTAAAAATACAGGCTGCTCCGGTTGGTATTCGTATCGCGGGACAGCTTGAGGAAAAGATCGGCATAGGTCCGCCGGGCGCTGACGATAAAAGACCCGTCATCTTTTTCGATCGGCCCCTCCACGTTAAGCCGGGAAGAGATCAGCCCGATCCCGCCGCTGACCACATAGTCTTTGATATTGCCGTCATTCATCCGCACATCGAGCACCGACGCCAGCCGCCCGCCGAACTCCGCCGGGATAGCCCCTTTATACAAGGTCACGTCTTTGATGGCATCCGAATTAAACGTGGAAAAGAACCCCAGCAGATGCGATGGGTTATAGACGGTCGCCTCATCCAGCAGGATAAGGTTCTGGTCGACGCTGCCGCCACGGACATAAAAGCCGCTGCTGCCATCTCCGCCTGACTGTACCCCCGGAAGCAATTGGATCGTTTTTAAAATGTCTTTTTCCCCGAACAGCACCGGGACATCCTTTATTTCGCTGATAGAAAGCTTCTGCACCCCCATCAATGGCTTACTCACATTGCTGGTGCTCTTGTTGGCGGTAACTACCACTTCCTGCAATTGCGGGGCGCCGGGCGCCAGATTGACCTGGATAACAGTATCCCGGGTAAGGTTAATACCTATCGTATCACTGCGATAGCCGGTAAAGCTGACCACCATAGCGTATTTACCGCCACTGGCATTGATCGAGTAAAATCCGTATGCATTGCTAAGGGCCGCGGTGTTAGAATGACCAAGGAATACGATGCTTGCCCCGATCAACGTCTCACCCGAAGACTGATCCCGTATCGTACCGCTGACCGTATGCCTGGACTGGGCGAATAGAAAAGCAGGGGCCATCATAAGGAACAGGGACCATAGGAACAGGTGCAGCAGTTTGGTACTGATCGTAAGCATATGCAAGGATAGAAAGGATTTCGTTAACAAATTCTTATTTTTCCTTTCGATCCCCGCAAAGATTCGGCCATGTCCGAACTTAGCCCGACGATTACCTGCTACGGCGTCCCATAAATTTCTTTTTTATCGAAGAAATAACCACGCCCCTGGATCGATACCGGCCCATAATAATAGCCGTACCCATCCTTAACATATTTTTCCGCATATTTTACCCGCAGGGAATCCGCCATTTGCTTCCCGTCCACGATGAACTGCCCACTGTCGAGCCCAAACCAGCGAAAACTATCCTTATCCCTGACGATGCCGTCCGCGATCATATCGTTGACGATATTCCGTACCGTAACCCTCAGCTTCACCATTTTCAGGGAATCCAAAGTATTCAGCGAATCCGGCCCATCGGGCATGCCCCTTTTCATCATTTGCGCTCTTTTTTTCATTTTCATTGCCGCCATCGGCCCCGCGGTCAGCGCTTTCTCTTTCACGTAAGGGCCATCATCGGGGTTCCGGCGAAACGCCTTCGGTGATACGCGATCCCTCGGCCGGATTATGACATAGTCGTCGGATTCCAAATAATCATACGCTTTACCCAGGATCAGCTCCAACGCTTCCCGCAGTGTGCTCTCCTTGATCGTCAGCGTTACCAGCCTGTCCTTCTTTAAAATATCGCTTTGATAGCTGAAGGTGAAATACCCTGCCTTCGCCAACTCGTCCAGCACATCTTCAAGCCGCTCATGCTCTGCCTTCAACGTGACCTTCTTTTCCAACGGATGATCCTGCTGCGCGAACAGCTGCTGCGGCCGGCTTGTGCAAAGGGCGACCAGCAAGGCTATCGTCAGCCCGTGCATACTTTGTTTCATAGTTTTTTGTTTTGTTATTGTAAAATGATCTCCGGTCCCTGCCGGACGACCGAAAGATTGAAAGTCATTGCAATTATGTCCAGTATTCGTTGCGGCGATTTCTCCCGGAAAACCGTCGTTAGCGGGAGGTCCCCCAGTCCTTTTCGCCCCAACACGATCGTCGTATTATCCGCCCTGTTCAGTACCTCCACCAGCTTCCGCAACGGGACACTCTCGCAGACCAGCGGCCGCCCCAGATAATACCCATAAAGATTATCTGTCCTGGGGCCGATCCTCCAGCCGCCTCTCCCGGCTATGCTCAACTGCTCATCGGCATGGACTGCAATGCTGCCTCCGGCCGGCAGGTTCCTCCGCACCCGCACCGCGCCTGTCTCTACCACTAATTCGATCGAATCCGTTTGTTCGTTGAGTTCGAACGAAGTGCCCAGCACGCTTATCGCTACATCCCCGACTTGCACGACGAATGCCCGGGTCGGATCATGCGTGACGTTAAAAAATCCCTCTCCATGCAACCGCACCGTCAGTCCGTTCCCAACCGTTCCTCCGGCCGGCCCACTCTTTCCATCGACTCCTCCGACCTGTCCATTCTTTCCATCGGCTCCTCCGACAAGTTCCAGCGATGCCCCCCCGTTCAATGTGACCACCGTGCCATCCGGCAGCGTGTCCGTCCTCGGTCGGGCACCGGCCAACAATTTTTCGCCGCGCCAAAATTTCTTTTCCCACCTCCGTCCTTCCTCCGGTATCGGCAACGATCTCATCGTGGGCGGGACCTCGGTGGTCCGTAAACTCCCGGACCGGACCGGACCAGTTACCGATGTCGGCGCCTGGACAGGCCTTCGGTTCATCAACATCAGGTACCCCCCAACCCCCAGCAACAGTATCCCGATGGTTACCGCTGCCAACCGAAGCCGCGCTGTCCTGCTACGGTTCCCCCGTTCCCGAATTTCCACGGTCCTGTCCCCCCCAGCCGGAACTTCCACGATCCTCTCTGGCAGTCCAACCGATCCCGATCCTGCCAACCCCGACCGCGCCGCATTTGCCGCTGCCGTCCGCCTGCTGATCGCCCATAGGCGCTTATATTGCTCATAGCGCTTCCTGTTGACCGCATCCGCCTCCAGCCAGCGATCGACCTGCACGGCCTCTTCCGGAGTCGCCTCGCCCAACAGGTATTTGATCAGCAGGTCATCCATATCGTTTCAGCGTTTATTATAAAAAATCGGCCAGTTGGCGACGCAGCAGTTTTAGCGCCTTACCCATCTGCGCCTCCACCGTTTTCACCGAGATCCCCAACTGCTCCGCAATCTCCCGGTACTTCAGCTCACTGAACCGGCTAAGCTGGAAGATCGCCCGGCATTGCTTCGGCAGTTCATCCAACGCCCGTTGGAACCGCGCTTCCAGCTCCCCCGCCTCTACTTTGTCGGATGCATTCCCGGGTTCCCTGCCCGCCAGGGCACCCAACCGCGCCAGCAATCCCGTTCGGTAGGCCCTCCGGCTCTTCTCCCGCCGCATCCAGTTGACGCATTCATGATAAACACATCCATACAAATAAGCCTTCATTGAAGACTGGACCAACAGCTGCTCCCGTCGCTCCCACAGGCGGCAAAACACTGCCTGAACCACCTCCCCCGCCAGCGTCTCATCCCTAATCACCGAACTCGCATAGGCATGCAAAGGGCCATACCAGTCGATGAACAGCTTTTCAAAAACCTGCTCATCAGCTTGCATACGGGATCCGACGAGAATGAGGTCGTTCGCTTCCAAGCAACGGGTTTAAAATTGTTGAGGCCTCCGGCGGTCTTTGTACCTTGAAATTACCATGCTATGTTATAAGACGCATAGCTTTCTTTTTACCCTTATGCGCAGGTAAAGAATTCCCAGCCGGATACCGCGCGAACCTATCCCGCGTACCAATTCCGCAGCCGGACCTCGATCTCCTTGTTCCCGGCCTCGACCTTAGCTTTAAAAGCGGAAACATCGCTAAAACCGCCCTGACCGCGATAATGATAGGGATAAACAATACGGGGTTTGAATGCAAGCACAGCATCTGCTGCCTCATTGACGTCCATCGTGTAGGGCAGGTTCATACAGACAAAGGCGACATCAATGCCGGTTAGGGCACGCATTTCAGGTATGCCCTGCGTATCGCCGGAAAGGTAGATTTTTTTGCCGCCGACGCTCAACACATAGCCGTTGCCCCTGCCTTTCGGGTGACGTGGATCGGTCGCGCTGGCGGGAAGATTGTACATAGGGATTGCATCGATCCGGATGTCGCCCTCGTTCGCTTGCCCGCCATTGTGCAATACGACAACATTCCCGCCTTTAGGAAACGATTCCAGTTTGACGGCGACCGCCTCCGGAACCACCAGTACGACGCCGGCTTTTACGAGTTCGCCGAGCGTGGCCGGATCAAAATGATCCCCATGAATATCCGTCACCAGGATGATATCGGGGGCCGCCAACCCCTGATACTTCGCCGCTCCGCCGACCGGATCGACATAAATGGTCTTCCCCGCCGCCGTCAGTACCACACTGGCGTGATTGATCGGCTGGACGATCAACGTTCCCTTTGATAAGGCGATCGTATCCGGCGAGATGCGCTGGGAATTGGCGCTACACAAGGCAAATGCCAATACAAATGTGAGCAGTGCTTTCATGATAAATAGTTTTAGATCAGCCGACACCCGGCCGCTTTTTTTTGGAATAGATGGCTTTTATAATAGTTTGTCCTTTGACCGACGGAGTCTTGTCTTTGACTTTGGCCAATGAATTAGCATACGCTTCTTTCAGCAGTTTTTTAATATAGGTTTTGGGGAAATCTGCCTTTTCTTTAACGACGATATACCGGTACTGGTTGCCCTTGCCCAGCAGGCGTTTTTCGGGATCTG
>DASZJO010000100.1:0-9994 GCA_035948015.1 Puia sp. | reverse complement strand
ATACCGCTAAGAGTGGTCTTCTCATTTACAGTTGTTTTGATTTATAATTGGAAAGATATATTTCCTGAACTAATTAATTCCCGCGATCACGACTAATAATATCCGTATCGACATACTAATAATTCACGTAGTGTGTGGACATTACGTTAACTTGTTTTCTTAAAAGAATTGTATAAATGAAAACACTTGTTCTTACCGCAGTTTTTTCCGCAGCCCTTATGGCGGCTCAATCCCAGACGACGATCGACCGCGACCCCGAGATTGCGGGGATGGTCAGGGAGGTCAATGCAGATTCGCTGCAGTCATATATCAAAACGATGGTATCTTTTGGGACAAGGAGCACAGTTAGTTCTACCACGGACAGGGCGAGAGGGATCGGTGCTGCGCGCAACTGGGTGTTGATGAAGTTCAGGGAGTTTGCGGCGGCGTCGGGAGGCAGGTTGGCGGCGGTGTTGGATACGACAATTTATCCGGCAGACGGGCGGCGGGTGAAAAGTGACGTCAATCTTGGGAATGTGGTGGCGACGTTGAAGGGTACGGATGTGAATGATAACCGGATCTTTGTAATCAGCGGGCATTTGGACAGCCGGCGGACGGATGTGATGAATGGGACTGATGACGCGCCCGGCGCGAATGATGACGGCAGCGGGAGTGCGGCGGTGCTGGAATGCGCGCGGGTGATGAGCCGGCATTCGTTCCCTGCGACGATCGTTTTCGTGACCGTGAGTGGTGAAGAGCAGGGGTTATTGGGTTCGACGTATATGGCCAAGAAAGCGCGGGTACAGAACTGGAATATCGAGGCGGTATTGAACAACGACATCATGGGCAGCAATAACAGCAATGAGACGAATATCATCGACAATACGCGGGTGCGGGTGTTCAGCGAGGGGTTGCCGGCTTATGACCTGACGAAGCAGGCGGCGATGATCCGGCAGTTGGGTTTGGAGAATGACGGGAAAGCGCGGCAGTTGGCGCGGTATGTCAAGGAGGTTGGGGAGCGGTATGTCGATAATCTCGAAGTGGTAATGGTCTATCGGAACGATCGTTTTCTCCGCGGCGGGGATCATACTCCTTATGTGGATACGGGTTATGCGGCGGTACGGATCACGGAGATGAATGAGAATTTCAATCATCAGCACCAGGATGTCCGGACGGAGAAGGGTGTCGTGTATGGGGACTTACCGGAGTTCATAGACTTTGAATATTTGAGAAAGAATACGGCGCTCAATCTGGCGAATCTGGCGAATCTGGCGAAATCGGCGGGGATGCCGCAGAATGTGCGGGTGGAGGTGCGGAATCTGACGAATGGGACGCAGCTGTCGTGGAAAGCGCCGGCGAATGGGAAGGTGCGGGGGTATTACATCCTGATGCGGGAGACGACGAGTGCGGGATGGCAGAAGAAGATTTTTTCGGCGGAAACGGAGGCAAAACTGCCTTATTCGAAAGACAATTACTTTTTTGGGGTTCAGTCGGTTTCGGAGGCCGGGAATGAGAGTTTGCCGGTGGTCCCGCTACCGGGGCGATAGGGGCGGCGGGGTTGAGCACCGCCTTCGCGGGGGTTTCGGCGGGCGAGGGCGGGGGTTGGGGCCGCCTTCGCGGGGGTTTCGGCGGGCGAAGTGTAACATTAATGTGGTAATGGTCGTCAAAGGGTTATATTCACGTACTATGTTACGTAATTACCTGAAGACGGCTTTCCGCAGTTTGTGGAAAAACAAGGGTTTTTCCGCGATCAATATTTTAGGGCTGGCGATCGGGCTGGCCACTTGTCTGCTGATCCTGATCTATGTGTCGGATGAGCTGAGCTATGACCGGTACAATGTCAATGCCAACCGGATATACCGGGTAGATAACGATATCAGGTTTGGTGGGAACAGTATGTTGCTTGCGGTGGCGCCCGCACCGGCGGGGCCGACATTTTTGCGGGATTATCCCGAGGTGGAAAAGGAGGTGCGGTTCCGGACCAATGGAGGCCGGCTGGTAAAGAAGGGGAATCAAAATATCAAAGAAGAAGCGGTCGTCCTGGCGGATTCTACGCTTTTTGAAGTTTTTACGCTTCCGATGATCGCGGGTGATCCGCATACAGCGCTGAAGGAGGCGCATTCGGTGGTGATCACGGAGCGGATGGCGGATAAATATTTCGATGCGACGGCGGCAACGATGTCGTCGGTAGTAGGGCGGACGCTTATGATCAACGATTCAATCCCTTATAAGGTGACGGGAGTGATCCGGAATATCCCGTCGAATTCGCATTTTCATTTTGACTTTTATCTTTCCCTGACGGAGTCCGAGGAGGCGAAGCGTACCGATGATGCGTGGTTGAGCGGGAATTTCCAGACCTATATCGTTTTGCGAAAAGGGGCCGATCCGAAGAAACTGGACGCCAAGTTTGATGACCTGGTCAAGCGTTATATTGCTCCCCTGTTACAAAGCGCGGTGCATGTTTCGCTGGAGGATTTCAAGAAGTCGGGGAATATGTGTGTCTTCTACCTGACGCCGCTTACATCTATTCATCTACACAGCAATAAGATAGCAGAGCTGGACGCCAACGGGAATATCCAGTACGTCTATATCTTCTCTGCGATCGCAGTCTTCATCCTGTTGATTGCGTGTGTCAATTTCATGAACCTTTCTACGGCCCGGTCGGCGAACCGGGCGAGGGAGGTGGGGATCCGCAAGGTGTTGGGCTCAATGAGGGGTGGGTTGATCTGGCAGTTCCTGATGGAATCCATACTGATCAGTCTTATCGCCCTGGTGCTGGCGCTAGGGCTGGCGGCGGTGCTGCTACCCATGTTCAACTCGCTCTCGGGAAAGGAAATGAGTATTGCGGTATTTGCGCGGCTGTGGATGCTGCCGGCGATGCTGGGGATGGTGGTAGTGGTTGGGATGCTGGCAGGCAGCTATCCGGCTTTTTTCCTGTCCGCTTTTCAACCGATAGCGGTGTTGAAGGGAAAGATATCCGGCGGGATGCGGACGGGTTGGCTGCGCAATTCGCTTGTTGTTTTCCAGTTCATGATCTCGATATTTTTGTTGGTAGGGACGGCAGTGATCTATCAGCAGCTTCAGTATATCCATACGCGTAATCTTGGATTCGACCGGGACCAGGTGATGATGATCAACAATGCTTATGTGATGGGCAATCGGGCGCGGTCATTCGAACAGGAGGTGAAGGGAATGGCTGGGGTGGAAGGGGCGACGATGACGGGTTACGTGCCGACGGGCGGTAATGGGAATAACGATGCGATCTTTCTGTCTCCGGATATGGATGTAAAAAAGTCCATTTCATCACAGGTCTGGCCGGTGGACGATCAGTACATCCCGGTACTCGGAATGAAAATAGTGGCCGGGCGAAATTTCTCCAGGGATTTTTTGACAGACTCCACGGCGGTTCTGGTCAATGAGACAGCGGCGAAGATGATGCAGGGAGAGAATCCGATCGGCGCCAAGTTGTATGAATTCGAAGACTTGCAGACTAAAAAGGTGAAGGAGTTTCATGTCATCGGGGTCGTCGGGAATTTCAATTTCAATTCGCTGCGGCAGGTAGTGACGCCGATGATGCTGTATTCAGGTTTGGATGAGGGGAGAATTTCGTTGCGGATCAAAGCGGGTAGTGCGCATCAGTTGGCCGGGGAGATCCAGAAGCTTTGGCGAACGATGGCGCCTTCGCAGCCGTTCAGCTATACGTTCATGGATGAGGAGTTCAACAACCAATATGTAAGCGAACAGCGCATGGGAAATATTTCCCTGTCGTTCTCGTTACTGGCTATTTTCATTGCCTGTCTGGGTTTGTTCGGGTTGACGGCCTATGCGGCGGAGCAGCGGACGAGGGAGATTGGGATCCGGAAGGTGCTTGGAGCGACCGTAGGGGGGATCATCCGGTTGTTATCAAGGGATTTTCTGCTGCTGGTTGTGATAGCGATGGCGCTGGCTTTTCCGTTGTCGTGGTGGGCGATGCATCACTGGCTACAGGATTTTGCCTACCGGATCAGCATTGGTTGGGAAGTTTTTGTCGTGGCGGCGTTGCTTGCGCTTGGGATTGCGGTGTTGACGGTTAGTTTTCAGGCTGTGAGGGCTGCGCTGGCGAATCCGGTGAGGAGTTTGAGGACGGACTAGGGGCCCGCCTGCGCTGAAGCTTCGGCGGGTAAAAGATTTTTTCGCTAACTTTAGAAGTAAGCGGATGATCTATGAATAAAATCCTTCCCAACGACAGCCGCAGTATCATCGAGACGATCCTGGTGCTGCTATTGTTGCTGCTGCTCATGCTGGCGTTGTACGATGTGTTGCGGGTCTTTTTCGGGGTGCTGACATTTGCGTTGATCTTTTCGGTTTCCTTTTTCGGGCCTTATGAGCGGCTGGTGCGGTTGTTGGGCAACCGGCGATCATTGGGGGCGTTGTTGTATTCGATCCTCCTGATCGCGATCATCGCGTTGCCGGTCACCTACATCGTATCGGAGGTCCGGGGTCATATCCGGGAGGCGATTGCCTGGGTTGGGGAGGTCAAGGCGAACGGCATCCCGCCATTGCCAAAGTGGATAACTAATTTGCCGCTGGTGGGGGAGGATATTGGTTCGTTCTGGGCCCAGTTACAGGATAGCCCCAAGGATGCGGTTGCGCATCACAGCGAGCAGGTAAGAATGGTACTGCGGAATGCGTTGGCGAGCGGAATAGGTATCCTCAGTACGGCGTTGCAGGTGATCACAGGGATCATAATTTCCGCCTTTTTGCTGGCGGCGGGAGAGAAAGTGCTCGATCCGATCCGGTCGACGACGGTACATTTGTTGGGCAAGAAGGACGGCGACTCATTGCTGGCGGTGATCACGCAAGCGATAAAGGGGGTGTCGATCGGGATCATGGGGACGGCCTTTATTGCGTCGGTGATTGCATGGATCGGGTTAGCGATTGCGGGGATCGAGTATTCGCTGGTATTAGCGGGGTTGGTGTTTTTTCTCGTGCTGATCCAGTTGGGGCCGTTGCTTGTTTGGGTGCCGCTGGTCGTATGGACGCTTGTCCAGGGGCATACTGGGGTGGGTGTGTTCCTGATCATTTATGGGGCGGGGTTGTTGTTGATCGACGGGTTGTTAAAGCCGATATTGATTGCGCGAAGCGGGGGGAAGATACCTTTTTTGGTTTTATTCCTGGGCGTGATTGGCGGATTGGCGGCGTGGGGGTTCACGGGGATGTTCAAGGGAGCGATCATACTTTCGGTTTTTTATACGTTGTTTACTTCGTGGGTGGACAAAAAAAATGCGCCTTCGGCGCAAAAATAAAGGAGCGGCCCCGCCGAAGGCGGGGCCGCCAAAGCTTTAGCGAATCTCGGGTGCAGGACGGTTGGGGGTGGTGAAGCCTTTTTTCAGCAATTCATTTATTTCGGTGATGGTCCGTTCGAGTTGGTTGTCTTTGCCGTGGGCGGCGGCGCTGAGGTCTTCGGCGACGGGGATGTCCGGGTCAACGCCATGGCCTTCCTTAAACCAGGTCCCATCGGGGTTGTACATGCGAAAGGTCGGGACGGTGATCCCGCCGCCGTCGATGAGGCCGGGCACGCCACTGATGCCGATGAGGCCACCCCAGGTTCGGGTACCGATGAGCGGGCCAAGGCCGGTCTTGCGAAAATAGTCGGGGAAAGCATCGCCGCCGGAGCCGCTCCAGCCGTTGATGAGCATGACCTTCGGGCCGAAGTTGCCGGCCTGCGGGGATTGTGAGGGGATCCCGTCGCGGGTGGCCCAGAAAGCGAGCGGTTTGCGATCGAGCATTTCGATGAAGCGGTCGGGGATCTGACCGCCGCTGTTGAAGCGTTCGTCGATGATGAGGGCTTTCTTATCCAGTTGGGCGACGAATTGGCGGATCAGCTCGTTCTGGCCGTCGATCCCGGTGCTGCTCACGTAAATATAACCGACGTTGCCGCCTGTTTCTTTTTCCACGGTGGCCCGTTTCTGTTCGATCCAGGCCAGGTGGCGCAGTTGGGTCTCGTTGCTGAGCGTCTGCACGATGAGGGTTTTCGCCCCGGTCATGGAGGGGGTGCTGTTGTAGGTCAGCTCGACGGGCTTGTTGCTCAGGTTATCGAAAGCGGAGTAGGGGTCGGCTGTTGTGTGGAGCGGCATCCCGTTGACTGCCAGGATATAGTCGCCTTCTTTTATCGGCACCCCGGGCAGGTCGAGGGGTGAGCGGGTAGCGTCCCAGGAAGCGCCGCGGATGATCTGGCCCACCTTATAGTAATCTCCGTCGGCCATCCAGTCGATCCCGAGGTAGCCCGTGGGGACATGGAGGGTGGGTTGGGTTACGCCGCCGCCATGGTAGGTATGGGAAGAGTTAAGCTCGCCGATCATTTCGCCGAGGATGAAATCCAGCTCTTCGCGTGTCGAAGCTCCGTCGACCATCTTCAGGTATTGGTCCTTCACTTTATTCCAGTCTAAGCCGTGCATATTGGCGTCATAGAAAAAGTCCCTTTCCAGGCGCCAGGCGTCGATGAGGACCTGGCGCCATTCGTCGCGAGGGGTGACCCATTGCTGCATTTCGTTTGTCCGTAGCTTTTTGTCGAGCTTCTGACCTTCGTCAGCGGCGACGATGAACCAGTTGTTGTCCTTAACGGCGAGAAGGTGTTTGCTGTCCGCGGCGAGTTGGTAACCGTCGATGTCGGTGAGAATGGTCTTTGATTTACGTTTGTCCAGGTCGAAGAATTTCAAAGTTTGGTTATGCTCGGCGGAGCCTGTGTTGGACGCCTGAAGGTAGAGCAGCTTTCCGTCGGCGGCGGAGAGGCTGTTGTAGTTCCCCGCTTCTTCGGGAAGGATGATCATCCGGGTCTCCAGGCCGTCGAAGTCGATGCTGACTGTGGGGATGGAGGGTTTGGCGGGCGGCGCCGGCGTCGGCGGTTTAGCGGGCGCCGGGGTATTATTCTCCTGGTTCTGGGCTACGGTGTCGTCTTTGGGGTAGAGCGGAGAGGGAGTAGTCTTTTTCAGCACGATGGCCGCGAGCAGAGTGGAGTTCGGATAAATGAAGGTGTTATCCTGGTCGCTATAGATCGGGTTAAAGGCCTGGCTGGTCGTGACAAAGAGATATTTTCCGCCGACATCGAAGGATGGGTTACCGCAGGAATAATAGCCGGTGGTGATAGGGTGCAGCTGGCGGGCTTCGACGTCATAGATGAAAACGGCGCGATGGTAATTTGGGAGGTCACGATCATAAGCGAGAAAGCGGCTGTCCGGTGACCAGCTTGGGGTGAAGCCTTCGAGTGCTCCTTCGGTCATGCGTTCGCCCTGGTCGACGGTGGTGGTCTGGCCGCTGATGCGGTCGTAGATGTAGATCTTCATGGCCTTGTCGATGAAGGCCAATTTCTTGCTATCGGGGGACCAATACAAGTTATAGCGGAAACCCGGGCCGTAGGAAGTCAGCTTTTTTTCGCTTTCTGGCTTCGCGGCTTCCCGCAGGGTAAGTTCGTATTCGCCGGAACGGTCGCTCCACCAGGCGATGTATTTTCCGTCCGGTGACCAGGCAGGGAAGCGTTCGGCGATACCGGAGGTACGGGTGAGGTCGAAGACCGGGCCATTTTCTGCGGGTACGGAGTAGATGTCGCCGCGGGCTTCAAAGATGGCGCGTTTCCCGTCGGGGCTGATGTTGCCGCCGGCGATAAGGTGATCTACTGTTTGCAGGGTCGGGCGTAAAGTTATTTCGTCGGAGACCACCTGCACGGGTACTTGTTTCGCCTGCCGGGCGGAATAGGTGTAGAGCCAGAGATGGCCGCCTTGTTCGAAGACTATGTCTTCCGGGCCTTGTGAGGCGTAGTGGGCGTCGTAGTCTGAGAAGTGTGTGCGTTCGGTAAATTGTTTTGTTGCGAGATCATATTCCCAAAGGTTCATTCTTTTGTCGTCGCCGCGGTCGGATAGAAAGAAGACACTGTGGTCGTGCCACATGGGAAGTTCGTCATCGGCGTCGGTGGCCGAGATATTTTCGTCGGCGAAGCTGGTGAGGTTAAAGAGATGGATCTGACCCCGCCAGCCGCCCCGGTAGCGTTTCCAGTTGCGGCCCACCTGCGAGGTGAATGTAAAGGCCAGGTGGCTCGCGTCGGGGGAAAGGGAGCCGTATTCGGCGAAGGGCAGTGGCAGTTTTTGCGGAGCGCCGCCGGTGGCAGGGATCTTATAGAACTGGTTGAAGCGGTCGCGGCCGCTCTCCCGGCCGGACGCGAAGAGGATGCTTTTTCCGTCGGGGTACCAATCGGTCACGCGTTCGGGTGAACCGTACCAGGTCAGCCGGGTGGGGATGCCGCCGGTGGTTGGGATGGTATAGATCGAAAGGCTGCCGTCATAATCGGCGGTGAAGGCGATCGAATTGCCGTCGGGGGAGAATTTGGGGTAGGCCTCCACGCCCGGGGGTGAGCTCAGGTGTGAGGCGGTTCCGCCGGTTTTGGGTACTACCCAGAGGTCGTTTGCGTAGGTGAAGACGATCCGGGTGGCGGAGACGTCGGGATAGCGAAGGAGGGCTGCGTTGATCTGTGCGTGGGCGCAATGAAGGGCGCCGGCGAATGCGAGAACCGTGAGCAAAGTTTTGTACATGTTCCGGGATTTTGGCTAATGTTAAACAGTCATGATTGATTATGATTTTAGGTAGCTCCTAGCAGTTGGCAAAATTGGGTGATCTCGTTATTAAATATAAAGGAAAGGCGCGGGGAGTCTCGGACCTTTTCCGCGAGCCGGGTAAAACGGGGATTGTTGGTCAAATATATTGGTCAGCGGCAAGGAGGCGATGCACGTGGCCAAGGGAATAAGAGTGTATATTAGCGAACACAAATTTTTAGTTATGACCCAAGTCAGTCCAAGGTTTGTCCGGAGTGCAGCATGGCGGTTGATGGTTGCAGCGATGCTGTTGATCGCGGGGGAAGGCCGCGCGCAGAACAAGATCGTTGTCTACCAGTCGGATTTCGGGTTGAAGGATGGGGCGGTGTCGGAGATGAAGGGGGTAGCCATGGGGGTGAGCGCCGACCTCAGGTTATTCGATCTGACCCATGAGATCCCGGCCTACAACATTTGGGATGCCGCATACCGGTTGCAGCAGACGGTACCTTATTGGCCGGCAGGGACGGTGTTTGTATCGGTGGTCGATCCGGGAGTGGGAACGGCGCGGAAGTCGGTGGTGTTAAAGACAAAAACGGGGCAGTTCATCGTGACGCCTGATAACGGCACGTTGACGCTGGTGGCCGAGACCCTGGGGATCGGCGAGATCCGGGAGATCGATGAGGCGGTCAACCGGCGGCCGGAGTCGAGGAATTCGTACACGTTCCATGGCCGCGATGTATATTCATACACGGCTGCCCGGCTGGCGGCGGGGGTAATCCGGTTCGACCAGGTAGGGCCGTTACTATCGAAGCAGGAAGTAGTGACCTTGTCCTATCAGCGGGCGGTGCTGGCTGACGGTGTGATAAAGGGAACGATACCGGTATTGGATGTACAATATGGGAATGTATGGACAAATATTCCGGCGGAGCTCTTCAAGCAGTTGAATGCGGCTTTTGGGGATGTGTTGCAGGTGAGGGTATTGCATGAGGGGAAGGAAGTGTATCGCGGAGAAATGCCTTATGAGGAGACATTCGGGTCGGTGGAGGTTGGAAAACCGCTGGCATATTTGAATAGTTTGCTGCAGTTGTCGTTTGCGTTGAACCAGGGGAATTTTGCGGCAGTGCATCAGATCGCGAGTGGCGGGGAGTGGACGGTCGAAGTGAGGAAGAAATAGGGTGGGCTTGGTCGGCGGAAGTGGTGATCGTGAAGGCGTGATTGGGTGGGGGGGTTACAGATATAATTGTACCATGTGGCGCCAATACCGGGCTTTATGGGATTCGCCGTCCCAGAGATGAAGGGCGTTCCAGATGCTTTTGCTCCAAAGGGCGTTGCTCAGAGACTGGTTGTTTTCGAGGAAGATGTCCTTTTCGCCGACGACGAAGATGAGTTCGAGGGCTTTTAGTTGTTGGATGAGTCCGGTGGCATCGAGGTTCGGGATATATTGACTGGGCATG
>DASZJO010000099.1:0-4038 GCA_035948015.1 Puia sp. | reverse complement strand
ATTGACCGATGTGGACGACCACTATATCAACCGCGTATTTACCGGTCAGACAGGGACCTTTTCGTTCAACGATACGACCTATACGCTGAGGATCTCGCAGGTCTTTACCGCGATCACCAATGGCCGGTTCATGGTCGATATGAAATTCGTCGGCAAAGCGCCTAAGGGCATCCGTAAAGGCCAAACCGTCCAGGTCACCCTGGCATTGAGCGATGAGCGCACCGCCATCCTCGTACCCAAAGGCGGCTTCTACCAGCAGACCGGCGGGAATTGGATCTTTAAGGTCAGCGACGACGGGAAGACGGCTTACCGGGTTGATATCCAGCTGGGGCAAACAAACCCGGACTTTTATGAGGTACTCTCCGGATTAAAACCCGGCGATAAGGTGGTAACTTCCAGCTATGAGAACTATACCAATATGCAGGAGTTGATAATAAAGAAATAATGTAACATCATGACGGTAAAAGCCGTCAATAGGTAAATAAAATTATATTTATGAAACGCAAATCCCTGTTCGCCCTGGCACTGCTCCTCATCCTGAGCACCGTCGCTTTCTCCAACGAACGCAGCCGGTTCCATTGCCGGACGTCAGGTAACTTGCCATGCGCCTGCGCTTCGCCCGCCTCAACCACGGCGAGCCACCACCTTCTCCTGCGCGCCTTTTTTAAATTACTATATATCTAAAAACAAACGCATCACTAAAACAGCTCCAATTATGATCAAGATTTCTGAACTCCAAAAAACTTACCGCACAGAAGAGGTGGAAACGATCGCCCTCAATAAACTCAGCTTTGAAGTGAAAGATGGCGAATTCGTGGCCGTTATGGGACCGTCAGGCTGCGGCAAATCGACGCTCCTGAACATCCTCGGCCTGCTCGACGATCCCGATGGCGGCAGCTTTTTGTTCAACGGCACCGAAGTAGCGCATTTCAACGAACGTAAACGCGCCGACCTCCGCAAACGGAATATCGGTTTCGTGTTCCAGAGCTTCAACCTGATCGACGAGCTGACCGTATTCGAAAACGTGGAACTGCCCCTCATCTACCTGGGCGTGAAAGGACCCGAGAGGAAACAACGCGTGGAGGCCGTCCTCGATAAAATGCAGATCATGCACCGCCGTAACCACTACCCCCAACAACTGTCCGGTGGCCAGCAACAACGTGTCGCCGTGGCCCGGGCCGTGGTCAATAACCCTAAGCTGATCCTCGCCGACGAACCGACCGGTAACCTGGACTCTTCGAACGGTAACGAAGTCATGCAACTGCTCACCGACCTTAACGAACAAGGAACCACTATTATCATGGTAACCCACTCCGAACACGACTCCCGCTACAGCCATCGCATCATCCGGATGCTGGACGGCCAGACGGTCACGGAGAATATACTGGTATAAGGTCAACCCGCTTTCAGCGGCACATGAGAGGATCGTTTCCAGCACAATCCGGGAGTTACTACAAGTCACGACAGATCTATGCATCTGGCCGGCAACGGCCGTAATTATCTGCTATGCTTAAAAATTATCTCAGGATCGCTGTACGCAACCTGGCCAAGTACAAGTTCATCTCGTTCATCAACCTGTTCGGCCTCACGGTAGGCATCACCTGCTGCCTGCTGATCCTGACCTATATCCTCCACGAGACAAGTTACGATAAGTACAACCGCAACGCCGGCCGCACCTGGCGCGTTACCCGGAGCTGGAACGATCCGGACGGACACGTTTCGCTGCACCTCGGAACAATAGCGCCGCCTTTTGGGCCGCTGCTGCGCAACGATTTTCCCGACATTCAGAAGATGACGCAGCTGCTGGAGATCGATCACCAGCCCATGCGCTATGAGGACAAGATCTTCAACGAAGAGAACCTGTTTTTCGCCGACACGAATTTTTTCGACATCTTCGACGTTACGCTGCTGGAAGGCAACCCTGCTACGGCCCTTGCCGAGCCGAATTCCATCCTCCTTACCCCGGACGTCGCACGTAAATATTTCGGCGACAAAGACCCGATGAATAAGGTTGTCCGGATGGACAACCAGCTGAACTTCAAAGTGACTGGAATTTATGAACCTTTGCCATCGGCTGCCCACTTTCACCCAAAATTGTTGCTGTCATTTTCCACCCTGAACGACTCCACCATCTATGGCGCGAAACAACTGAGGACCAACTATGGTAACAACGCCTTTTTCACCTATATCCTGCTGCCAAAAGACTATCCGGTCCAAAGCATGGTTGCCCAATTCCCCGCATTCCTGGACCGGCATATCCCAACCAATGGCGCTCCGCCCGGCTTCATACCCCATCAGGGCACGAAACTCTACCTGCAACCGCTCACGGACATCCACCTCCATTCAAACCTGGACAGCGAAGCTGAAGAGAACGGGGATGCCGGCCGCGTCAGGACATTCGCTGCTATCGCCCTGTTTATTCTTTTGATCGCCTGCATCAATTATATGAATCTCTCGACGGCCCGGTCTTCGCTTCGTGCCAGGGAGATTGGCATCCGCAAAGTCTCCGGCGCCCTGCGCCGCGAGATAATCCTGCAATTCCTCAGTGAGTCGGTCCTGATTTCGTACATGGCCTATGTCCTCGCGGCAGCCTTGACCTGGCTCACCATTCCGGCCCTGAACAGCATCACCGGCCTCAGCCTCTCCATTGACACCCTTCTAAGACCGGCGATCCTGATCCCGCTCTGCCTTACTCCTTTGCTTGTCGGCATCCTCTCCGGCCTCTACCCTGCCCTCTTCCTCTCTTCCTTTCAGCCTTCCAGGGTCCTGAAGGGCCTCTTCAAAGCCGGGACCGGGAGCATTTCATTCCGCAAAGTGCTTGTCGTCTTCCAGTTCGCGATCTCTATTGTACTCCTCATAAGTACGACAGTCGTCTTTCAGCAACTGCATTTCATGCAAAGCACTTCTCTTGGTTTTAACAAGGCCCAGATCGTTGTCATGCCGTACAACGCCGGCCTGGATAAAAGCTACGAAAGTTTTCGCTCCCGCCTGCTGCAAGACCCGCATATCCGCATGATAAGCCGCTCGAGTCGCATTCCAAGCGGCCGTCTGCTGGACTCACAGGGTGCCTCCGCTGAAAGCGGCGACTCACTCAAGCCCGTAACTACGACCATCAAATTCCTGACCGTCGACCAGGATTTCCTCTCGACCTTCGGTATCGGTATCGCCGCCGGCCGGGACTATTCCCGCCTGTATGCTACCGATACCACAAACTATATCCTGAATCTCGCAGCTACCCAATCCCTTGGTGTTCACAACCCCCGGGAAATGATCGGGAGGAATTTTAGCTACGGCGGGATCAAAGGAAAGGTCATCGGCGTCATGAATGACTTTAACTTCGAATCGCTCCATCAATCGATTGTCCCACTCGTCCTTACCCTGCCGGCGCCCAGCCAACTTGCCAGTAATTCGTTCGCGCATATCTCGATCAAGCTCTCCGGCGACAAGGACAATATCCGGGAAGCATTGAACTACCTGCAGTCGGCCTGGAAGACCTATCTCCCCGAAGTACCTTTTGAATACAGCTTTCTCGACGAACGGTTCAGCCAGCTTTACCGGTCCGAAGAGAGACAGGGAGACCTTTTCACCGTATTCTCAGGTATCGCCATTTTTATCGCCTGCCTCGGGCTCCTCGGTCTCTCGGCGTTTTCGATCTCCCAGCGCGTCAAGGAAATCGGGATCCGGAAAGTGCTCGGCGCCCACGCCGGAACCATCGTCTGGCTCCTGTCCGCCGATTTTCTGAAACTCGTCGCCCTGGCCTCCGTCATTGCCTTTGTAGCCGCCGCAATTATCATGTATAATTGGCTGCAGAGCTTTGCCTACCGCATTTCCCTTGATGTATTGGTTTTTGCGGTCGCCGCTCTACTGGCCGCTGTCATCGCCCTCGTCACCATCAGCTTCCAGGCCCTGAAAGCCGCATGGTCAAACCCTGTGAATAGTCTGCGATCAGAATAAAACAAAATATTGGATATGCCTTTTTATCCATTCAGGCTGCTAATACGCAACCTCGCCCGCAACAGGACCTTTTCCCTCATCAAC
>DASZJO010000098.1:0-21554 GCA_035948015.1 Puia sp. | reverse complement strand
AATTTCCGAGAACGGCAGGAACATCAGCGGGGGGCAACGGCAGAGAATAGCAATTGCCAGGGCTTTGTACAAAGATGCCGATCTTATCATTTTGGATGAGCCGTTTAATGAACTGGATGAGGAGTCTGAAGTGGCCATGCTGCGTCATTTCAAAAAACTGTCCCGGAGAGGGAAAATGATCATACTGGTAACGCATAACAAAAAAAGCCTGTCATTTTGCGATAGAATTATTTCATTGGACGAAATAAATGCTGATGAAACGAGCTGATCAAACCCTTGTGATCCTTACCCCAGGTTTTCCCCTGACCGAAGCTGACAGCACCTGCCTGCCGGCACAACAAATATTTATAAAGGCGTTAAACAGCAATTTCAGAGCTTTAGAAATTATTATCGTTTCTGTTCAATTTCCTTTCGTCGGATCTGAATATGAATGGTATGGCAACAAAGTAATTCCTTTGAACGGGAGAAATAAACGCAAAATATTCAAGTTGTTGTTGTGGAGGCGTGCGTGGAATGCGTTGAAAAAAATAAGAACGGAAAGCAATATTGTCGGCCTTTTCAGCTTTTGGTGCACGGAGTGCGCCCTGATCGGGAAATATTTTGGGAAACAATATAATATAAAACATTATAGCTGGATACTGGGGCAGGATGCGCGGAGAGGGAATCGGTTTATAAAATGGATTAGGCCCGGTGCTGAAAATTTGGTTGCGATGTCAGGGTTCCTTGCCAAGGAGTTCTATAAAAATTACGGGATCAAACCTGGCCATATTATCCCGAACGGGATCGATGTAGCTGCGTATCCTGTTCACTACCCTAAACGGGATATTGATATCCTGGGAGCAGGTTCATTGATCCCGCTTAAACAATACGATGTATTCATTCAGATCATTAAGGAATTATCGGATCAGATCCCTGCTGTCAAAAGTGTCATTTGCGGGAAAGGGCCGGAAGAAAATAATCTTCATTCGCTGATTCGCAAACTAAGCCTGCAAAATAATATTTTATTGGCTGGAGAAAAGCCTCATGGGGAATTATTGCAATGCATGTGTCGCGCCAGGGTGTTTCTCCATACTTCGACTTACGAGGGGTTCAGTACTGTTTGCATCGAAGCGTTATATGCAGGAGCTCAGGTGATCAGCTTTTGCGACCCAATGGTCGGAAGGATAAAAAACTGGCATATTGTAAATAATAAGGAAGAGATGTTAGCCCTGGCGTTACAACTATTACGGGATCCAACTGTAGTTTATGAGCCGGTTTTACCTTATTCAATGGATGACAGCGCGAAAAAAGTGATGAAATTATTCAGCTGGTAGCGATATGGTTTTCCGAATGTTTTATTTGCTTCATCAGGGCTACCGCCTTTTCAAAAATCATTTCGGGCGTGTACCTGGTCAGGCAATGGGTGTCGCCATATTTGCAGAATTTCAACATACAAGCCCCGCATTCGAGATCTGACGAATCCAAAAACAGGGTAAAATCACCCAATGGTCTTGCCTTTTCGCTTTGGGTAGAGCCGAATAATGCCAGGGTAGGAATGCCGGAAACCCACGCCATATGCATTAGCCCGGAGTCTTCGGATAAAACAAATGTTACTTGTTGGATAATCGAGAAGGCCTGCGCAGGAGTGGTTTTATCAACAAGGTTGATCATGTTATCTCCCAACTGTTCCTGCAGGTAAGCGGATTTGGCTTCGATGAAACTTGTACCCATCACGAGGAACTGTGCCTTAGGAAAGCGCTGTAACCATAACCGGGCAAAGTGTGCGTAGTTAGGCATACTCCAGTTGCGGGTTTCAAAGGCGCCGGCCGGATTTAACAGGATGAGATCGGCATTACTCCTCCATCCATTTTTTTGTAACAGGTCTTTGCCTTCCTGCTCATTGATCAATTTGAAATCGGAGACTGCAAAACATTTTCCCAATCCTGCCGCTTCAATGGTCAGACGGGTGCGTTCACCGGCCGCGACAGGAGAGTAACGGTCAAACAATGACCAGGCTTTTGGTATAATAATTTTCCTGACCGACCGGCTGATGATATTATTTTGCAGATCGATCACCACCTCGTACCGCCGCGCCAGGAGCTTTGGCAGGAGAAAAAAGGTATGGAACAATTGCTTTTTCAGGTCCCGGCCGCCGCCAATCGAATAAACCTTGTCAAATAAATTCAAATTCTTCGGGATCGCCTCTACTTCTTCGCGGGTAAGCAGGTCCAGCCTGGTGTTTGGGGGTAAAGCGTTTCTAAGTTGTTGCAGGTAAGGTAACGTAATTACAAGGTCGCCCATAGCCTGCAGGCGGATAGCCAGTACCCTGCGGGGGGGCCGCTTTTTCCCCCATTGTTTTGATTGAATATCCATCCGTTTCTATTTTTAAATGAACCCATTGTGCAGGCAACTTCCCGCATTATTGATCCGTTCAACACGGGAAAGGGAATCTTCCTGGCGAAATTAACGGTATGTCGGTAAAACAAATTCAAAATATTTCCTTCTATAATGAAATAGCGAACGAGTATGACGCCATTATGGAAAAGGAACGTTCCAACGCGGCCGTACGGCGGGAAGTTGCCGATAAATTTTTGGATACGGTTGCGCCCGGGCGGGTGCTTGATTTTGGCGGGGGAACGGGAGGCGACCTGGGGTGGCTAACGGATCATCATTACCATGTACTTTTTTGCGAGCCTTCGACCCGGATGAAGGAGTTGGCGATCATGAGGCATAAAAGGAAGATCCTTCCCGGTCATGTTGAATTCCTTTCCGGTATGGCCGTTGATTTCACCAATTGGAACAAGGACACGCCTTTTTACCCCGCAGCCGATGCCATCCTCGCCAATTTTGCAGTCATCAATTGCATAGAGGATATCACCTTATTATTCAGGAACCTGGCCCTGGTGATCCGACCCGGCGGAAGCCTCATCGCCCTGGTGCTGCGGCCAAAGTTGTTGCATACGGTAAAGTCATTGGCCGGTCTTGCGCCCGATACCATGGAGGTCCGGTATAAAGAGCATGCCCAAACGGTCTTTGTACATACCATGGGGGCCATCCGAAAGGCTTCCCGGGCTTATTTTTCTTTTTCCAGCCGGAAATCCCTTCGCGGCACCGTATTTTCATTAATACATCTAACCCGCAAATGAAAGGACTTTTCAGAAAATTGGTATTTGGCGAGACAGTGATCAGGGAATATGCCACCGTAAAGATCGGGAATAAGATACAGGAACAGGTCTATTTGCAGCGAGCAGACGGCGGCCCGGTACTGGATGTCTCGGCTTGTCATTGGATATTTTGTCTTGATCCGCTGGTTTTTGGGGTCTGGATGGAAAAAGGCGCAATGGGCGGCATCGATGGATCGGCATCCTGTAAATTGATTTTCAGGAATAAGCCCCTGCGATCCGGTGAAAGCCCGGAAAAAGGTGCATTGGCCGTGGCGCATTTGGATCCGGTGGACAAAATAGAGGAATCGAATGGTTGTCTTTTCCTGTTAAGGTTACGATCATGCCGGGTTCATCATATCCCTTCTTTTAAGACAAGGCTGCTTTATTCAAAATATTATAAGAAGCCCGGGCTGTCCTATAATAAGTTAATATCTTTTGCCACAGCGTATAGCTATCCCCGAAGGGTTAGGGTCGTATCATTCCGGGGTGAGGACTATTACAATATTTTTCCAATGGATCTGGTGGGAGATATTTCCCGGGCCGGAAGGTATGCATTCGGATTGCGGCATACTAACCTGGCGCTGTCACGGATCATCGGGGAAAAAAAAATAGCGGTGTCCGAGGTCACTTTTGCAAAAAAGGAAATGATCTATCAATTGGGGAGCCATCACAGCAACAATCCTCCTCCCATCGACAAGCTGCCGTTCGGAGTGGTGACCAGTCCTGAGTTCGGATTTTGGATCCCCGATTGGGCGGACAGTTGCAAGGAGATCCGAATCCTGAGAACAATCGACCTGGGCAGCCATATGCTCCTGTGGGGAGAGCCTGTGGGAGAAGCTATTCTAAGCCCTGCCTCCGAGCATTTATATCATATTCATTTTCTGCTGTATCTGCACCAGAAGCAAAATGGCAGCGCTTACCCGATGGTTTGAAAAGGGAAGGAGGCGGCGGGATAAAATTCCCTGATCTTTTTTACGAGGCCAGGCAGGTCGCCCTGTACATATTTCTGCCTTCCGTTAACAACGACCGGCTGATAGATCCCGGTTTCCATGCCCGCGGATGCCAGGGAGTCGTGGAGTGAAGCATCGAATAACCTGATCTGCCCGTGATGTATGACCAATAAGAGTTCCTCCGGATTGATGGAATAAAAGGGCGGCGCCGCGATCACCAGATCGGCAAATTGACCGGGAATAATCGTGCCAGTGTGTTGAAGTCCCCAGATCCTTGCAGGGGTGGTTGTCAACGAATCGAATAATTCATTATCCGTCAGGAGCCCCGCCTGCCGGGCCAACCGGATATGATCCCAGATATTCCATCCGGCAGTCAGGGTAGAATCTGTTCCGAAAAGGATCGGGAGTTCTTTTTTCAACCGGTCGATCCGCGCCGTCTTGTCCAGCAAAAAATAATTCGAGACGGGGCACCAGACCAGGGCGGTAAAACTCTTTGCCTGCCTTTCGTTCATGGCTACCCCATGTATCCCGATAAGCGGTTTCTTAAAGAGGTTCCATTTGATCAGGTTATCGATCTCGCGGCCGGCGGCTGCATCCGTTCCCTCTCCCACGTGAATGACAATTGGTTTGGCGGCATGTGGCCAATTGAGCTTCCATTTCCAGTTCTTTTCGAAGGCAACCGAGTGAAGTGAATGGGCGCTTTGCAATACGCCGATCAACGCGCCCGCAGCATCGATGACCAGCTTTTCCCCGTGATTCACGACCGTCGTGACCCCGCTCAGCAGGTTCTTATAGAGTCCCCATTGGGTCCGCAGGGCCAGGGGGATCTTCAATACCGCGTTGATCTCGGCTTTATTTTGGGAATGGATATCCTTACCCCAGGCGCTGTAATTCGTGTATCTTCCCTTTCCGAATGGCGGAAAGAGGTTGAAATCAAGGTGGTCATGAGAATTGATCAGCCCTGGGAACACTATGGCTCCCGGCAGGGACAAGGAGACCCCGGAAGTAGCAGATTGCAGAGGTTCCGGGCTTTTTCCTGACTGGCAGACGGCTGTTATCTTTTCATGGTCAACCTGGATATCCACCGGAGTGGCCATGCCGGCTATGATCAGGTTTCTTAGGTTCATGCTTTTAAGTAGAGCCCATAGATGATATTCACGCCGTAGAATTTGTCGAAAAGAGGGAGGGCGTTCTGTTGCTCATAAAAGGCTTTTACCGAATCGTCGATCTTCATTTCAATACAACGAAAGACCTGGAGATCCAGTTGCCCCGCGATATCTTTTAAGCGCGATAGTGTATGGATATGATTGCGGACGGCAAGGGTTTTGTCGTTATGGCGGAACGTCCTTTGACCGCCTTTGGCCAGCGCGTCAGGGTGGTAATCGGTGATCAGGATCGACCCGCCCGGTTTCAGCACCCGGCGCCATTCTTTAAGGGCTGCCCCGATAGGGCCGATATGGGCAACGGTCAGGGTAGAGATCACGAGGTCGCAGCTTTGATCCTGAAGGCCCGAAAGACGTTCATCCTTCAGCAGGTGTGTTTCGGACCCGGGAAATTTTTTCTTTAACATCTCCAGCATCCCGGCGGATACGTCGTAGCCGACCAGCCTGGCAGGCCGGTTCTCCATGATCCTGGCCCAATGCCTGCCGGTCCCGCAACCGATGTCGGCGACGATCTTACCCTGGAAGGCTGTTCCCGGCAGCAATTCCGCGCATAGTTGCTCGTCCAGGGCCAGCATCAGGTTACCGGGCTGGCTGTCATAGGCCGATGACCATTGGTCATAGGCTTGCGCCGGCTCCAGTTCCTTTTTTCGGGAGGGTGTCAAATACTGTCTGAGCCTGTTTAATAGAGGCATCCTTTAGGTTCGAATTAGCGTTTATTAGGCAAAGAAACCACGAATATATAGACAAACGACTACAAAAGTATACAATAGCCTCTATGAATAAAGTTCTTTTATTCAATCCAACAAGCGCCGTGGCAAAGCATCGGGTCCCTAATTCGATCATGAATATAGCCGCCTCGATAGAAGGGCTTTTCGAGTGGGTGATCGTGGATGGGAACCGGGAATCCGACCCATACGGGAAGATCGCCGAATACCTTTCCACCGGCGAATTCAGATACATAGGATTTACGGTGATGCCCGGGCCGCAGGCAAAACAGGCCATACCGTTCTCGAAACGGATAAAGCAGGATTTTCCAAATACGATCATGATCTGGGGAGGATATTTTCCGACCAATCACTACAAGGTCGTGTTACAATCCGGCTATGTGGATTTTGTCATCAACGGCCCCGGAGATCACGCCTTTCCCCGGCTGTTGCAGGCCCTTGAGGACAATGCCCCTTACGAGCTTATCAAAAACCTGATCTACCGGTCGGGGGATAAGGTGGTAAAGACAGCCAAGCAGGATCTGATCGAGCAGGATACGCTGCCGCCCCTGCCTTATAATAAGCTGGCCACACTGTACCCGATAGAGAAATACCTGGGCAAGACCTATCTCGGCAACAAAACCCTGGCCTACCATTCCAGTATCGGATGTCCCTTTACCTGTTCTTTCTGCGCGGTGGTACCGACCTACGAAGCCAGGTGGAAAGCTAAATCGGCCGAACATGTTTACCGGGACGTCAAATATATCAAGGATCGCTGGGGTGCAGATGCTATCGAGTTCCATGACAATAATTTCTTCGTGTCGGAGAAGAGGGTTGTGGAATTTTCCAGGCTGGTAAAGCCCGAAAAAATGAGCTGGTGGGGTATGGCCCGGATCGATACCATGGACAAATTCAAAGACGAGTCCCTGGCCCTGATCAGGGAGGCGGGATGCAAGATCATTTTCTTCGGGGCCGAGAGCGGCAATGACAGCGTCCTGAAGCAACTGGACAAAGGAGGCACCCAGACCGGGGCGCAGATCGTGCGGTTTGCCGAAAGGCTGAAAAAGTTCGACATCATCCCGGAATATTCCTTCGTATTGGGCACTCCCGCCCCGACTCCTGAAGAGGTAATGGCGCAGATCGAGTTCGACATCGGATTCATAAAAAAAGTCAAGGCGGTCAATCCCAGAACCGAGATCGTATTGTACACCTATAGCCCGGTCCCGGCAGAAGGATCGGAACTATACCAACAGGTGCTTGACAGCGGATTTGAATATCCCCGTACGCTGGAGGACTGGATCAGCCCGCAATGGGAAAGGTTCGACATGCGGAAGAACCCGCTCACCCCCTGGCTCACCCCGGAAATGATCGAAAAGATCCGGAATTTCGAAACGGTGCTTAACGGGTATTACCCAACCGTATCGGATATCCGCCTCAATTCCTTCAAACGCCGGATGATCCATTTCGTTTCGGGGTTGCGATATAAGGCAAATCTCTATAAATATCCTTATGAAATAAAGCTCCTTCACAGGCTCTGGAAATACCGGCAGCCGGAGATCCAGGGGTTTTGATCTTTATTGGGTTGCTGGCATCCTTAGCAGAGGAATATGCGTTTGTTTTAGCAGATACTTCCTGAGGGTATCCCGCTAAAAGCTAAAGAAATGTATCTTCCTGATTCTTCCATATTGACCAATATTCAAGTACAGGGTCATTCCCGGCTCAGGGAGATCCTTTTTGAAAAAAAATACATCGTGATCCGTAGCCTGGAAAACAGGCTGTGCACGGACGAGGAACTGATAAAATTGCCTGAAATGGCAGCAGAGCACCCGCATCACCGGGAATGGGAGATTCGGAGACGTTCCTTGCGGCGGTTGCTGCGCTATCTGACCGGTCGGAAAAGGCCCCTGGAAATCCTTGAGGTCGGCTGTGGTAATGGCTGGCTGACGCACAATCTGGCGGAACTGCCCGGTACGAAGGTCACCGGCGTGGATATCAATTTTACGGAATTGCAACAGGCTGCGCGAGTTTTCAGCAACGACCCCAATCTGAGATTTATCCATGGCGATATCCGCTCGGGCATCCTGGAGGAAAGGCGTTTCGATATCATCGTTTTTGCCGCCGCGATCGAATACTTTCCTTCCCTGAAAAAAATACTGCATTTCGGGTTGTCCTGTCTTCAACCCGGCGGGGAGATCCATGTGATCGATAGCCCCTTCTACAGGGCTGACCAGATCGAAAGGGCAAAGCGACAGAGCCACGCTTATTTTGCAAGTTTTGGTTACCCGGAAATGGCCGATTACTATTATCATCACAATATCGGCGATCTAAAGTCCTTTCACCATGATCTGCTACACAATCCCTATTCGGTCTATAGCAGGTTTTTGCGGATCATCAATCCCAATCCATGGATCCGGATTAAAAACATCTGATTTTCCATGAGGCTGCTTTTCGAGAAGAGTTATAACCAGGTTCGGAGCAAAGAGGGCCGGATCTACACGGACGAGGCGCTGAGGATGTTGCCCGAGGTTCCGGTGAATCACCAGTACTACGGTGAATGGACCGTGAGAAAGCGTTCGAGTCTTCGTCTGATCCGCTATCTGGCGGCAAAAAATAAGCCTCAGCATATCGTGGAGATCGGGTGTGGCAATGGCTGGCTCTGTCATCGGCTTTCCCTGATCTCCGGCGCCCGGGTAACGGGTCAGGATATCAATCTCACGGAATTGCAGCAGGCGGCCAGGGTCTTCGGGGGCGCTTCCAATATCCAGTTTATATGCGGGGATCTTTATCCGGGGGGACTTGCGGAACTGGAAGCGGATGTCATTGTCTTTGCCGCCTCGATCCAGTATTTCCCATCCCTGGAAAAGACGTTACAATGGTCCTTGCAGCAATTGGCACCCGGGGGTGAGATCCACATCCTGGACAGTCCTTTTTATGAGCCCGGAGAAGTGAACGCGGCAAAAAAGAGGGCCCTGGACTATTTTACCGCCATGGGGCTTCCCGAAGTGGCCCGATATTATTTTCATAATACCCGCGCTGCATTGGCGGCTTTTAATCCCAGATTGTTATATAACCCCTGGTCTATAGGCAGCCGGATCCTGCGCCGGAAGGACCCATTCCCCTGGTACCGGATAAAAAATGTTAAATTCACCAAACTTGAAAAGGAGGCATGAGCAGCACTTCGCTTTACCATATCTTTCAGCGTTATCGCACCCTTCAAACAAACAGGATAACGGCGCTCCCGATTGTTATCCTCATGCCCCACAGCGCCTGTAATTGCAAATGTGTGATGTGTGACATCTGGAAAGGGAATCACAACTTGAAACAGCTGACCGAAGCCGACATCGAAGGGTTGCTGGATAGTCTGCGCCGCCTGGGCACCCGTCAGGTGCTGATGTCAGGGGGAGAAGCGCTGCTTAATCCGAACTTTTTCCGGTTCTGTGCTATTCTGAAAAGAGAAGGCCTCCGGATCACGCTTCTCTCAACCGGTCTGACTCTTGGCAGGCATGCCGACAACCTGTTGAAATGGGTCAATGATATTATTGTCTCGCTGGATGGGGACGAGCCACTGCATGATCAGATCCGGAATATACCCGGCGCCTATCGCAAAATGAAAGAGGGTATCCAACTGCTGCATTCGAAAAATCCGGATTTTCGGATTACTGCCAGGACCGTCATTCACCGGCTGAATTTCAGGCGTTGGCCTGCGATTGTCAAAGCGGCCGTCGATCTGGGGCTCGACCAGATCAGCTTTTTGCCGGCGGATGTGACCAGTGAGGCCTTTAACCGGGCCGAACCCTGGGATGAACCCAGGCAGCATCAGATCCTTCCGGCCAAAGAAGAGTTACCGGAGCTGCTGGAGGTGATCGGGAACCTTATTCACGATCATAAAGGGCTTTTCGATAGCCGGTTTATTGCCGAATCCCCCGAAAAGATCCGAAAGATAGGTGCATACTATACGGCATCCTATGGGTTGAATCCCTTTCCCTATAAGCGGTGCAATGCACCCTGGGTGTCGGCGGTGGTGGAAGCGGATGGAACGGTGCGGCCCTGCTTTTTTCTTCCGCCGCTGGGCAATATTCATCAGCATTCTCTCGGTGAAATTCTGAATAGCCCGGCTGCCATCGATTTCAGAAAGACGTTGGATATGGACAAAAATGAAACTTGTCTGAAATGCGTTTGTTACCTAAACCTTTCACCATGGAATGAATTGAATGGCAAATGACTGATATAAACTCCCGACTTTCCACCCGGCAGGTGCTGCCCGTATTTTCGATCTATGTTCTGTTGTGTATGCTGGGACTATATCATCACGAACTATGGCTGGATGAGTCTCAGCATTTCCTCATCGGAAGGGACAGTGATTCCTTGTCGTCGCTTTATTATAACATGCGATATGACGGGCATCCCAGGCTCTGGAATTTCCTTATCTATTTTATTACGCATTATATTACCCGCAGCTATGCAGGCATGCAGGTCCTCCATCTGCTGATTGTCTCCGCTACGGCATTTATTTTTTTACGTAATGCCCCTTTCAGCTTATTGGAGAAAATATTGATCTTATCGGGATATTATTTCATTTTTGAGTACAGTGTTATCAGCAGGAACTACGCCCCGGGGATCCTGCTTCTTTTTACAGCCTGCAGTCTGTTAGTCGAGCCGCGGAAGAATCTTTTGTGGATTGGCGTCGTTCTCTTCCTAATGTGCAATACCCATCTTTTCCTGGCATTTTCCGCCATCGGCATCTTCTTCTATTTACTGGTGGAATTCGGGGGGAAAAAAGAATGGCTCACTTCCCGCTTTTTACTTTTAACGTTCCTGTTCCTGGCGGGGTTTGTGTTAGCCGTCATCCAAACGCGGACTCCGCCGGAGGAGAATATGCATCTCGTGTACCCGAAGGAATGGCTATCTAAAAATAATTTGTCATTTGCGGCATTCGGCCTGATCAGAGGTTGGCTGCCCATTCCTCAGTTCAGGGGCCCGCATTTTTGGAATACCTCTTCGTTGAACCAAGAGCATATTGGTGGAGTTTTCGAGATTATTCTTTTTCTATTTTTGCTGATCGTTCCCGGAATAGTGCTCAAAAGGAATATAAAGGCGGTCCTTTTTTATTATACCAGCTTGTTTTTCCTTTTGTCCTTTTTTGTCGTTACGCAACAGACGGCTGCCCGGTATTTCGGAATGAGCTTCATTTATTTTCTGGCTGCGGCGTGGCTGTCAGCCGATGGTTCGGGCGATGCGTTTTCTGTCGCGAATCTGCCCGGCAACAGGAGGGTAAAGCTATTTTTACGGTACTGGGTCTTCGGTGTACTGATTCTGCAGAGTATCATTGGCATTTTTGTTTTCGAGCAGGGTCTGACCCGGCCTTTTTCCCAATCGAGAAATGCCGTCCGTTATATCCAAAGCCTTCAACCCAGTGGTGAAAAGATCGTCGTAGATGGTTACATTACCGGACCGATGTTATGCGCATACCTGGGAGGCAACGTCTTCTATCTTGCCACCGGGCAGGAGGGCAGTTATGTCATCTGGAGGTCATCCTATTTCTCGCCCAAGCTATCGATCAGCCAGGCTATAGCCCGGAATCCCGCGCTGCGGGGGTTCGGAGAATTTATTCTGGTATCCAATAGGAAAGAGGATCCGGCGGATATCCATTCGGCAAACGGCAATTACAGGCTGTCGCCGCTGCAAAGCTTTGAAAATGGGATCGTTAACGAAAATTTTTACATTTACAGAGTAGACCCCATTTAAGGCTGGGGCATCCCCTGCGGCCAATCCTCCGTTTAAACCAATATGAGCCATATTCTCTTCTCCCACTCCTATTTCATGCGATATGACCCAAAACAGTGGGCGACGGCTCAACCCTATCCGCCGCTGGCTACGATCGGGGCAGCGGCATTGATGCGGGAGCATGGATTTTCGGTATCGCTATTTGACACCATGTTCGTTGAGCGACCCGAAGAGGTGGTGCCACGGCTGGATTCGGAGCGGCCGGATTTCTTTGTGGTATATGACGACGGTTTCAACTATCTCACGAAGATGTGTCTTACGAATATGCGGGAGGCGGCGTTCCGGATGATCCAGTTGGCGCGGGAACGGGGGAGTGTGGTGATCGTGAGCAGTTCGGATTCCACGGACCACTATCAGCAATACCTCGAGAAGGGGGCGGATTTCGTCTTGATGGGAGAAGGAGAGCAGACGCTGCTGGAGTTGGTGACGGCGATCCGGGACGGGCAGGAGGAATTCGAGTCGATCGCGGGGCTGGCATGGCGGAAGAAAGGGGCAGCAGTCCGATCGTCTGCGCGGAAAGTAATGAAGGACCTGGATCGGCTTCCGTTGCCGGCCTGGGATTTGGTAGATATTGAAAACTATCGGAAGATCTGGATGCAGCATCACGGATACTTTTCGCTAAATATCAGTACTACGCGGGGGTGCCCCTTCAAGTGCAACTGGTGCGCCAAGCCCATCTACGGGAACCGGTACAACGCGCGGTCGCCACGGCATGTAGTAGAGGAGATCAGGTTATTGAAGGAGCGATATCGGTTCGATCATATCTGGATGTGTGACGACATCTTCGGGTTGAAGCCCGGGTGGGTCCATGAATTCGCGGAGCTGGTGGAGCGGGAGAAGCTTTCCTTCCGGTTCAAGATCCAGTCAAGGGCGGACCTGTTGATGCAGGAGAACTATGTGGCAGCGTTGGCCAGGGCCGGCTGTGAGGATAGCTGGATGGGCGCGGAGAGCGGCTCGCAGAAGATCCTTGATGCGATGGATAAGGGGACAACGGTTGAGCAGATCGGCGGGGCCACCCGGTTGTTGCGGGAGCATGGGATCCGGGCATCGTTCTTTATTCAGTTCGGATATCCGGGTGAGACGAGGGAAGACATCGGAATGACGATCCGGATGATTAAAACACTGATGCCGGACAATATCGGCATTTCTGTCTCTTATCCGTTACCGGGGACGGTCTTTTATGACCGGGTGAAGTCGGAATTAACAGAGAAAACGAACTGGACGGATTCGGATGAGTTAAAGCTAATGTTCAGAAATACGTATTCGCCGGAATTTTACAAGCAGCTGCACCGGTATGTGCATAAGACCTATCGCCGGCAACTGGCTTTGCGGGAGATGCGGCGGCTGTTCCGCCGGCCCACGCAGCTAACAAAGAAGGGGTTGAGGATGGCGGCGTCTTTTGGCTGGTATTTGACGGACGCAGCGATCGCGGGGTGGCAGTTGAGGCAATTGGAGCGGCTGCGGCTGGTTTAAGTAAAACGTTCTTATGAATTTTACCGGACAATGGAATGAGCAGCAGGTGGCGGCCGCTTTCAGCGAGCAGGCCCGGGGATTCGATGACTATGATGCCGGGAATACGATCATTCATTATAAGCGCAACAGGGTGAGGGAGCATGTGCTTCGGTATATGCCGCCGGAGGGCTCCATTCTCGAGCTTAATGCCGGGACGGGCACTGACGCGGTTTGGTTTGCGGATCATGGATATCGGGTACATGCCACCGATATTGCAGAAGGGATGCAGGAGAAATTGAAGGAGAAGGTGCAGCTTCGGGGGATGGAAGGCTGGGTTACGTCGGAGCTATGTTCGTTCACGGAGTTGGATACCCTGAAGCAGCGGGGGCCTTATGATCTTATTTTTTCCAATTTTGCCGGACTGAATTGTACGTCCGGGCTGGACCGCGTGTTAAGGTCCTTCTGGCCATTGTTGAGGCCGGGCGGCCAGGTGAGCCTCGTGATCCTTCCGGGTTTTTGTATCTGGGAGATGCTCATGTTGTTCCGGGGGAAATTCCGCACCGCTTTTCGGCGGGTGTTGAGTGGTCACCGGGGGGCGAAGTCGCATGTCGAGGGGCACCATTTCCGGTGTTGGTACTATTCTCCTTCGTATGTAAAAAAGCATTTGGGGCAGGACTATGAATTTTTGTCGGTGGAGGGGTTGTGTACACTGGTGCCGCCTTCGTATATCGAGGGCTTTGCAGAGAAACATCCCGTTGCCTATCGGTTCCTGCGTGTTTTGGAAAACAAGTGGAAGGCCAGGTGGCCATGGCGGGTGGCGGGGGACTACTATATTATTTCATTCCGGAAGAAATAGGGGAGAGTTCCCTGATCTTCCGATGGTAGCGGGCGATGATCTTCTGTTGGAAGATCTCGGGATTGGGGCGGGCGTAGTGTTTGGCACACTGAAGAGATACCTTCAAACCGCGCAGGTTGAGGTCCCCACGATCTTCCTTTTTCTTCCAGCGGCCCGCGGTGATGGTACGGAGGTAGTCGTCGAGGCGGTCGCCAATCCGGTTATCGAGCAGCTTTTCGCAAGCGCGTTTGAGCAGGGAAGAGCGTGGGGTTCCCAGGGATTCACGGTTTTTGTGTCGGTACTGTGGATAAAAACGGGTGGTCCACTCATTGGCTTTAAAGAAGCCGATGACGCCGCCGTTGCCGCTGGCGGCAATGAGCGTGATAAGCTCGGTGGCGGTGAAGATATTCTTTTCTTTTATCTCCAGCGCGGCTTCATCAACGTAGTAGTTCATGCAGTAGCGGTGTTGATGCCCGCGCAGATAGGTCAGTTTTTTAAATAAATGCATGACGGTCCTGGCGATCCAGAGGCGACCGGCGCTGGTGACGATAAAATAATCGATATCCGCCTTTTCATCGGCGCAGTGTTTGGATAGTGACCCCGAGATGAAGACGCCGCGGACGAAGGGAAACTGGTATAGCAGGCGGGCCCCTTTCTCCGCGATGGGGAGCATGGCATCGGCGCGCCGGTGGTTAGCATTCCTTTTATCTCCGAGAGAAGGGTCGTCCTGCAGCGAATAGTAGGTCCCTGTCCGATAGAGGCGACCTTCGTTGAGAAGTGCTTCCAGCTCTCTCCTGACGGGGTGTTCGGCTGATTCGGTGTCGAGGAAGTAGAGAATATCCTCCATGGATAGAGGGTAATTGAAAAGATCGAAGTAAGCGAAAACTTTTAGTATGCTGGATCGGAGCTGCATAAAAGAGAGAACGCAGCCATATTGATAGCAGTTGCTTTGTCTCCGGGCTGCGGAAGGCTAGTTGCGGCACGTTGGTCGCCGGGGCAACCTTTGAGGGCGACGGGACGTTTGCTATGGAATGAGCGGTAAAACGGACACTGCACTCCGGGCCGTCGGCGAGCATTGGCTGATGGTGGACCCTGTATGGACTTACGATGAGGCAACGGACAGGCGAGGCTATTTTCTGGTAAAAAGGGCTTTCGATTTTGTAGTCGCGGTATTGGTTATTGCCGGCGTTTTGAGCTGGCTCTTGCCATTATTAGCCTTGCTGATCAAGTTGGATTCGAAGGGTCCGGCATTCTTTGTTCAGAAGCGGGTTGGCCGTAACGGGAGGATATTCTCTTGTTTTAAGTTAAGGTCGATGGTGATCGATGGTCAGGCCGATGAGCGGCCGGCCACGGGGTGTGATGGGCGCATCACGCGTTTAGGGAACTGGCTTCGCCATACTCACCTGGATGAGCTGCCACAGTTTTTGAATGTAGCGGTGGGGGCGATGAGCATTGTCGGGCCTAGACCTTACATGCCGGCGGATTGTCGCGGCTTTGCCAAGCTGGTGCCGGACGGCGACCTTCGGCATCGGGTAAAGCCCGGGATAACAGGGATGTCGCAGGCGAAGGGGTTGCATGGGGCCAGCGGCAAAGACAAAAGCGTGATCGTCCAGCGGTACCGGTGGGATGCATATTACGTCCGTTATGCGGGGTTCATGCTGGATATGCAGATATTGTGGAGGACGGCGGGTTTGTTGTTGGGGTGGAAGGAGTAATGATGGCGTCTGCGAAGCGTTCCATTTCCTCCAACTGGGGGCTGCACTGCAATAAAAAGAAATCGACCCCCACTTTTTCAAATTCACCGATCCGGTCTTCGACCTGAGCGGGGGTGCCGGTCAGACCGCTGCGAAGACCGCGGTTCGAGACGGAATATTCTTCCAGCGACACTTTCTGTTCCAGTTGTGTACCTGCGAGCCATTGCAGGTAGTTCTCGTAGCCCGGGGTGCCGGGCCTGACGTCAGTGATGCGGTCGATCTCCTTCTTCACATCGGCATCGCTATTGCGAATGATGCTATAGGCGGCCACGCCATATTGCATAGGAGGCAGGCCTTTCTTTTCCCTTCTCTCTTTCATGTCCCGGATGCGGTTACCGATGGTCTCGGGCGTGTCGCCGTGCATGACATAGCCGTCGCAGGTTGTCGAGATCAGGTCTTTGGCGGCTTCGGATTCGCCGCCTGCATACAGGGCTGGTCTCGGCCTGGAGAGGGGCTTGGGTTGGAGGCTATTGTTGGCGACCTGGTAGTATTTTCCCTGGAAGCTGAACCCGTTATTGTTCCAGACGCCATTGAGCACGGTAAGCCATTCGGCGGTCCGGGCATATCGGTCGTCGTGCAGTTCGAAGCCGACGCCATACTTTGTGGCCTCATCGCGCCACCAGGAGGAGACGACATTCAGGGAAAGTCTGCCGTTGCTGATGTGGTCTATGTTGGCCGCCTGTTTGGCAAGCAGCGCCGGGTTGTGGAAGGTGGGGCGGACGGCGATCATGAGTTCCTGACGGCGGGTGACGGCGGCGAGCGCGGCGGCTGTAGACCAGGCGTCGAGGGAAGGCGCTTCGATGCCTTTGATGTCGTTGAGGTTCAATTCGGCGATAAGGCTGAGGTCGAATCCGATCTCTTCGCTGCGGATCGCCAGCTTCTTTACATAATCCCAGGTGGCTTCCATGTTCTCGTCCTCGACGTTGCGAAGCCAGCCGCCAAAAACGGGCATCCAGTATCCGTATCTCATAATGCTATCAGTTGTTATGTGTTGTCAAAAAGGCTTCACCGGTCGGCTGGCTGGTCGATGTCAAAACAGATTCGCCAGCGCGTTTTTCCAGGTAGTCGACGAGTCGCCGGTGAGGGTTGAACCCGATCACATTGATTGCGTCGGCAACAAAATTCGACAGGGCGTTGACGTCGTAGTACAGCAGTTCGCCGTCACGATCGTCAATGATATATTCGATGCCGCCGACATCGATGCCGGCTTGCTGGACGATCTTTTCGATGTTGGCAATTACGGAGGCGGGCGGCGTATAGCCTTCCACCTTCAGGCCATTCTTTGGCGCTTCGATGGCGCAGGCATTGCGGACGAGCTCGACACCGGTGCTGGTTTGGCAGATATCTGCCGGGCAAAGGTTGAAGGTATCGCCGGTGAGGTAGACCCGAATGCCGTAGAGGAATTTACCGCCCAGGGTCTCGATGCGGGTGATATAGCCGCCGCGGGCGGGGATGAATTCCTGGAGCAGGGCGGTATGGTCCACGCCGAAGTCCATGTTGCCGGCGACTACGGCTTCTTTGAGGTCGTTGAGTGTCTGGTATTTGGTGATGCCGGCGCCACTGCCGCCGATGTTCGCTTTGACGACTACGGGGAAGCGAAGGCCTTCAGTGGCTTCCATCAATTTGGAAGGATGGTTGACGACCCGGGCCTTCGGGTATTTGATACCGAGAGATTCCATCAGCATCAGTTGAAGCGCTTTCGATGTTTCATAGGTAAAGCACTTATAGCCGTTGACGACGGGAATCTGATGATATTCGAGATGTTTAAGATAGTTCAGCGTATAGAAGATCCCCTGTGTGCCTTCGCGGAGGTAGGCGGAGGGGCTCATGCGGTTGAAGAACAGCGAAAAACCGGGGCGGGGTTCTTCGATGGCGAATTCGTGAGCGGCGGGGTTCAGCCGGATGAAGGGGATCCCACGGTGGTTCAGTTCTTCGAAGAGCGGTTTGAACCAGTCGGGGTGTTCGTGATAAATGGCGATGGGTGACATGGGCGATGTTTTGCGTGATATTGTGGGTTAGGCCAGGGTCTGCAAATATACGCTAAAGGCAGTGTTTGGGAGGCCATTTTTTGATGGGCGGGCGGGTTAGGGAGGCCTTATCTCGGTAGAACCTTAGTGGAATGCAAACTCAAAAAGGGGGGGTAAGATTTTTTAAATTACTAATTTTATTAGTAGCTTTGAACTGTCAAAATCTCTCCAGTCATTTTTTCATTGTCCTATGCAAATTTTAAAATATATTTGGCTGAATAACATGCACTTACCTGTTAAAAATATTGTTAGCGAAATCGATCTCAAGCCCGCTGATGCTTTATTACCGCTCTTCGAGACGGTGGTTAATTCCATCCACAGTTTAAAGTTGACAAAGGCCATCAAGCCAGAAGAAAAGAAAATACAGGTTCAACTGTTCCGGGAAGGGTATCCGCCTGGCTTGCAGTTGTCAGATGTCAAAATGATTTCATCCATTAAGGTATATGACAATGGCGAAGGCTTTAACGATTCCAACCTAGAATCTTTCAAAACCGCTTATAGCCGAAAAAATAAAGACCTGGGGTGTAAAGGCATTGGTAGGTTTACCGTTTTGGCCGCGTTTAAGTCTATGCGTATCCAAAGCAATTTTCGGCAAAACAATGCATATGGATATCGGGAAATTGAATTTGATCTGGATAATGAAGTTGGCATTGTTAAAGATGAACCAAGCCAAGATAAAAAAAACCAGACTGTCGTCGAACTTACCTCTTGCTATAATGACATTGTCCGGCAGCATTCAGCATTAGACGCACGACAAATAGCGGAACAGTTGATGAATCATTGCCTTGTTTATTACTTATGCAATGATCTCCCGCTAATCGAAATTTACGACAAAGAAAAAAAAGAAGTTTGTACTGTCAATGAGCTATTCAACAACCTTTCAAAAGATAGGGAAAAGGATTTCATGGTTGGTGGGCATTCTTTTAAGTGCTACATCACCAAGTCACCCCGTACAAGCAACCGGAAATATCACTATATCTATTATTGTGCTAACTCGAGGGTTGTGGGATATGGCAAAAGTATTGCCAAGGTCAATAGCATATTTGCCTATTCTATTATTGAAAATGGCGAACCTAGATATCTCGACGTATATGTAGTATCCGATTTCCTGAACAAGAAAGTATATGCTGCTCGGAATGGATTTGCCATCCCACAGGAAAAAGAGACTAACCTTTTCAGTGAAGTTAGCGGTGAGTTATGCTTCGATGAAATCGAACTGGCAATTGCCAAGCAATTAGAAGAAGAATACGATGAATTTGTTAAAGTAACTCAGGATAGAAATATTCGGGAGCTGAAGCAATATATTGAAACAAAAGCACCTCGATATAAGAGATTTTTGGGGCGCCCGGACATTCTCAAATCCATACCTCCTAACCTTAGCGAGGACAAGAAAGAAGAATTGCTGTATAAAATCTCTTTTACTGAAAAGAAAACAATCGACGCCAAGATTCAACGTTTCATTGACATCAAGAATATCAATGAGGACACAATTGAAGAAGTTAAACAGGAGCTAAAAGATAAGACGGCATATGATGCTGACTGTCTATCGGACTATATGCTCAGAAGGCGTGCCATTTTGGACATCTTCAGGAAGTTTCTGGATGCCGATCAGAACGGGTTGTATAAACTGGAGGAAGACATTCACAACCTTATTTTCCCCTTGGGGGTAACCATGGACGCAATTGACTATGAATCGCATAACCTCTGGTTGTTGGATGAACGCTTCTCCACTTATAGTTTTATTGCTTCGGACACGCCCATAACACAATTCTCACAAAAAAACAGCAGAAGGGAGCCGGATATTACCATGACGGATAAGCCCACCATGTTTGACAACCCGATCAGTTTCGGGAATATTTCGTCGGGAGAAATATCGTCCATGGTGATCTTTGAATTCAAACGACCTGGAGAGGTGGCGCACCAGAAAAAAAAGAATGATTTTCGGTGGTCATTTGCTGAACTCATCGAGAAATATTTTGACGATTTTTTGTATGCAGACAACAAGAAAAATTATAAAGGAAGGCAGGTGATTGTACATAAGGAAACACCCAAATTCGGGTATGTGGTTGTTGATGTGATCCCGCCGCGACTAAAAGAGTATAATCTTGGGAAAGGCTATAAGCAAACTCCTTTTGGAACACTATACAAAATTGAACCGGAAATGAATCTTCATATCGAAGTTATTACTTTTCAGCAACTTATAGATGCCGTCGAAAAGCGGCATGCTCCTTTTTTTGAAAAGCTTTTCAACCCTATTGCTTTCTGAAGAAACGCCTAATTAATTGGTATTTTTACATTTTAACTTTTGATCAACTAACTCTAATGAATGCCGATTGCCAAGAAAAATACTGCCAGTAAAGTTTTAAAGAAAAGAAATGCGGCAACGGTTGTTGTCATTAAAAGCCGCATAGATGCGAAGGACACTTTATTCCCAGAGAAAGTGGCAAAGGCCAATGAGATCCTTACCAATACAAAAAAACCTCGATTCCGTAGTTAACAGATAATCCCGATTTCAATTTAATAGCCTAATGCACCGGGCAAATTTGCTGGCTATACAGTATCTTCAATAAATGCAAAAGACCGGTAGGGTTTTATTTTTACTTTTTGTATTATTCGGTGGGCAATTATCAGCGCAGCAAATATCTTATTCGGTGTGTCCGGGTTGTTGGAATGCGGATTCGTTGGGGAATCAGCGGGTAGTGCTGCGGTATGAGGGTAGTGGGAGCGGCGTCGGGAAGGCAATGGGTGGGGTGGTGCGAGCGGTGATCCCGTGGAGGCGGCGGGATGAGGATGCGGGGAGGAAAAGGATCATAGTGCAGGATTCGGCGACGGGGGCGAGGGTGAGGAATGTTTGGGTTCGTTCGGTCACGAGAGAAGTGGGAGATATATTATTTGAGCCGGTATCGGGGAAGGGGGCCTATTATGTATACTACATGCCTTATCGGAATGAGGGGCGGAGCAATTATCCGAAGGGGGTGTATTGGAAGCCGGATACGACGGCGGAGGCGGGGTGGTTGGAAGCTTCAGCGCATAAAAGCGGGGGCGCGACAGCGCGGAAGGCAATGGTGGAAAATGCGATCGTTGCGGAGTTCCAGTCGATCGACTCCTTTAACTCGGTCTATCCGATGGAGGTGGTAGCGACAGCGAAGGAAGTCGCGGTGTTGAAGGCGAAATATAAGGACAGTGCTTTTCTGGTCTTTCCGGAGGACCGAAAGTATTCGATCAGGATGCGGCGGGATCTGCCGTATCGATGGATCAGGAACGGACCGGGTGCGCCGCTCTATGGGATGCCGGGTGTTGGGGAATATTATGCGTATCAACTGGGAGTATACGCATTGCGGTCGTTGAACGATGTTCGGGTGAGGTTTGGAGAGTTGCGGAACGCTGAGGGGCAGCGGATAACAGCGGACTCGATGATCTGCATTAATACCGACGGTGTCAGCTATGACGGGCGGCCGTTCATGAAACGGGTCGACGTTGCGGCGGCTCAGGTGCAGGCGTTGTGGTGTGTTGTTCGGGTGCCTTACGATGCGGGGGGAGTTTACACGGGGACGGTATCGGTGCTGGCCGGCGGGCGTAAAACGGTTGTCCCGGTGCGGCTGAATGTCACAGGACGGGTGGCGGGAGATCATGGGGTGGGGACGTTTGCGGCGGATCACGGTGTGGGGGAACCGGCGAAGATGACGAGGCTGCTATGGCTCAATTCCAGGCTGGCGCTGGAGAATACGGTGATTGCGCCTTA
>DASZJO010000097.1:0-29983 GCA_035948015.1 Puia sp. | reverse complement strand
AAAAGCCTTTTATTGGCTTCTACCAGGACGATATCAAGGCGAATGCTTTCAAGACCAGCAACAATATTGCAAAGATCTTTTTATGGTTCGGCGTGATCAGCATTTTGTTGACGGCGACCGGGCTATATGCGCTGGTATCGTTGACGGCCCTCAAGAAAATGAAAGAGATCGCTTTGCGAAAAGTGGTTGGTGCCGCGCCCCGTCACATTATTGTCCTGATTAACAAAGGATATTTCTGGATCCTTATCGTAGCGGCGGTCCTGGGCTGTTGGGCCGGACTGGCGTTGACGAGACTTCTAATGGATCTGATCTTTAAGCTCAATGTAGGAGTCGGCACGAGCTCGCTGATCTGGTCGGTGGTTGTGATGTTTATCATTGCCGCGGTGACATCGGGGTTGAAGGTCTGGCAGGCGGTGAGGAGCAACCCGGTGAAGATACTGAGGTCGGAGTAGGTTATCGAGCGTCTTAAGATCATATTCGATTATCTGTAACCGGCAGCTTGCAATTCGAACAGATGGGCGTAACGCCCTCTGGCTTCGAGCAGGTCTTCGTGGCTGCCAAGCTCGACGACCCGGCCACCGTCAATCACCGCAATGCGATCGGCGATCCGCACGGTCGAGAAACGATGTGAGATAACTATCCCGATCCGACCTTTCAGGTTTTCTTTCAATTCAGCGAAGATTGCCGCTTCCGCTTCGGGGTCGAGAGAGGACGTAGGTTCATCCAGTATCCAGATATCCGCGTTGCGGTACATGATCCGAGCCAGCGCCAGACGTTGCCATTCACCGCCTGAAAGATCATGGCCGCCTTCGAACAGCCGGCCAACCTTGGAATCCAGGCCATTCGGCAGTTTTTTTATCAGCCATTCGCTGCGTGAATCTTTCAGCGCCTTGGCAATTTTTGCTTCCTCGGATTCGGCATATGGCCAGCCCATTTCGATGTTTTCCCTGACCGACAATTCGTAGGTGGCATAATCCTGGAACAGTACGCCTATCCGGCTACGCAGTGCTTCGGGATCTAATTCCCTGACATCGATACCACCCACCCGCACAGCGCCCTGCTGGGCATCATAGAACCGGAGGAGCAATTTTACCAGTGTGCTTTTTCCAGCGCCATTCTCGCCGACCAAGGCGATTAATTCCCCTCTTCGGATATGCAGAGTAAGATCCTCCAGCGCGGGTTCAGATCCCCCGGGATAGGTAAAGCGTACATGATCGAATTCCACACTTTCGATAATCCCGGCGGGAATGGATAGTGGCCGGGGTGGTACCGCCAGGAGTGGACCGATAGCCAGGAAAGAAAAATAGTCGTCGAGAAAGGCAGTGTGTTGATCGACCGCTACAAACGTGCTGGTAATCTGCCCTAATGTTCCGGAAACAGCGGTAAAAGCCCCAATCACGAGGACGACTCCGCCGGGGTTAATGGCACCCGATATGCCCCGCAGTGCTACGAACACATACGCGAGACCGAGAATGGTTCCCGCGATGATACCGCTCAGCATATAGATGCGCTTGCTCGAAGCGAAGATCTGTTCCCGCTGCCGAAAAAGGTTTTCGGACAATTTGGTATGTCTCCCGAGAAGATAGTCGCCCAATACAAAGGCCCTGATTTCCTTGATGGTGCGGGATTGCACGAACATATCCCCGATGTATTGTCTCTCCCGTTCTTCCGGCGTTTCCTTATAGTAATATTTGTACAACTTGGCGGTTACCCGGCTTTCGATGGCCAGAGAAACGAAGGAGGCGGCAAGCGCCAGGACGACCAGCAACCAGTGAAGGCTGGCCAGCAGACCCGCCATCAATACGATGGTCACTATATTTCCCGACAGGCCGAGCACCGACCAGGTGAGATCTCCCGGCCGCCATGAAACATCGCGTTTAGCCCGGGAGAGGCGATCGTGCCAGTCCGAATTGTCGAAATGCCCCATATCGACGGTTGCGGCCTTTGCCAGTAGCCGTCGTTCCGCCTCCAACTCCACCCGCCGGACATACAGGTTCCGGCTATAGCCGATATAGGCGCCCAATGCCCGTTGGACGACTATGGTGAACCAAAGGCCGATGATGATGGGAAGGATAACCTGAAATGTGATCTTATGCTGGTGTGCCTCTGCGATCAAATTGACCAGCCTCGCGCTTAGATAGACGGAAATAGGCGGCATAATGGCATTAAACATACCCAGTAGGGTGAAACGGGTCAGCAGACGCGGCGAGGCGTCCCAGGCCATCGTCATGGCTAGCCTGAGGTTTTTTCTAACCCTATTGATGCGGTTGACCGAAAAAGCCATGGGCAAAAAGTATTCGTGAAAATAACACTTTATTGGAAGCAAAAGAATTGTAAGGGTGTGCAACATTGTGCTCGGCACGCCGTCATTTTGGATAAACGGCGGGTCCCATGCTCAAAAACTATCTAAAGGTCGCTTTCCGGAATCTCTGGAGAAATAAAGGGTTCTCTTTTATCAATATTGCAGGTCTCGCCGTTGGGATGGCAAGTGCCATTCTGATCCTGCTGTGGATGCAGAACGAGATCAGCTATGACGACTTCCACGCCCGGGGAGACCGGATTTACGAGGTCTGGAACCGGGCCACCTTCAGCGGGGCATTGCATTGCTGGAACAACACTCCCAAGGTCCTGGCGGCGGCCATGCAGCGGGATCTGCCGGAAGTGGAGCACGCTGTGCGGGTTGATTGGGCGGGAGACCACCTTTTTAGTGTCGGCGAGAAGCGGATAATGGTCCGGGGAAATGCTGTCGACTCCATTTTTTTGCAGGTATTCAGCTTTCCGATGGTCGCAGGGGATATGCGGACGGCGCTAAACGACGGGCATAGTATCGTCCTCACGCAAAGCCTGGCGAAGAGCTTGTTTGGGGACAAGGAAGCCATGGGACAAGTCATCAGGATCGATAATAAAGACAACTATCAGGTTACGGGGATACTCAAAGACCTTCCGACGAATACGCGTTTTGACTTCAAGTATCTGGTCTCATGGACGTTCGTCCGGCGGCAAGGGAATGATGATCCCTGGTGGGGTAATAACAGTACTCGGACCTATGTGCTGTTGAAGCCCAACACAACGCCGGCCACCATCGACCGTCAGCTGCTCACCTATAAGCCGCGCTATGACAGTTCCGAAAAACATTGGGAGATGTTCATTTATCCCATGAGCCGCTGGAGGTTGTATTCCCGCTTCGAGGGAGCGCAGGAAACCGGCGGACGGATTGTATTCGTACGGCTATTCGGGATCGTCGCAGGATTTGTTCTGCTGATTGCCTGTATAAATTTCATGAACCTCAGCACGGCGCGGAGTGAACGGCGGGCCAAAGAGGTAGGGATACGAAAGGTGGTCGGCGCACAGCGGGGCTTGTTGATTGGGCAATTCATCGGCGAGAGCGTCCTTTTATCCTTATTGGCGGCGTTGCTGGCTATCGGGATCGTTCTACTGTCACTGCCGGGCTTTAACCAGCTCACGGAGAAGCATCTGTTTGTACCGTTTGGGAGCGTATGGTTTTGGGGTTCCGCCGTGGTGTTCATTATTTTTACGGGTCTTTTAGCGGGCAGCTATCCGGCTTTTTTCCTATCGGGTTTTCAGCCGGTAAAGGTTTTGAAAGGGACATTCAGGTCGTCGGGAGCGCAGGTTTCGCCACGCAAGGTTTTGGTCGTGCTCCAGTTCACATTTGCCATCGTACTTATTATCTGCACAATCATCGTAAAGCAGCAGATCGATCATGCGCGGGAGCGCGAGAGCGGGTACGATCAGGGGAATCTTATCTTCCACTTTCTCACAGGGGATCTGACAAAGAATTATGATATTGTACGGCAGGAGCTGTTACGCTCGGGCGTGGCAGTGTCGGTGTGTAAGACGAGCGCGCCGCTTACACAAAACTGGAGCGACACCTGGGGGTACAAATGGGACGGAAAAGACCCGGATGACAAAACCGACTTCCTGATGTTTTGCGCGGACCGCGACCTGGTCAAGACCACGGGGTTACGGCTGGCGGAGGGCCGGGATTTTGATCTGGAACAATATCCAACGGATTCTTCCGGCATCATCCTGAACGAGAGCTCCGTTAAGGCAATGCATTTCAAGCACCCCATAGGCCAGATCATCATGAATGATACTGTTCATTATCATGTCATTGGGGTAGTAAAGGATTTCATCATCGAATCGCCGTATTCGCCCATCCGGCCGCTGGTGGTGCAGGGCACTACGGGAAGTTGGTTTAGCGTTATGGATATCCGGCTAAACAGCAGGAATCTCGTCGAGGACAACCTGAAGAAGGCGCAGGCGATATACAAGCGCTACAATCCCGAATATCCTTTCGAATATCATTTTGTCGATGAGGACTATTCGCAGAAATTCAATGATGAAAAACGCACTGGGACGCTGGCGGGTTTGTTTGCCGCATTGACGATCTTTATCTCCTGTCTTGGCCTGTTTGGGCTGGCGACATATATGGCCGAAAACCGGATCAAGGAAATCGGCGTCAGAAAAGTACTGGGGGCCTCCGTCACGGGGATTGCCGCTTTGTTGTCCCAGGATTTTTTGAGACTGGTTCTCATTTCGTTTGTGGTTGCGGCGCCGGTGGCTTGGTATGCGATGTTCAAATGGCTCCAGGACTACAGTTACCGGGTGACGATCCAATGGTGGGTATTTGCGCTGGCGGCGGGGCTGTCGCTAGGCATCGCAATCTTGACCGTGAGCTTTCAGGCGGTCCGCGCCGCTTTGGCCAATCCCGCGCGAAGCTTGCGGAGTGAGTGACTGAATAGCCTCTCCCGCCGGCCCGCTCCAGGTTACCTTGAAAGATTTTCCAATAAAATGGGAATTCTTGTAACCTTTTTACCTAACGGCAGTTTATAAAGACGGAAGCCAACGAAAATGCGCATTTCAGTTTATGAAGGCGAAGATTATTATAATGTCTTTTCTACTGCCGGTTGCCCTGATTGCGCAAACGCGCCAGATCGATTCTTTGATGAACGCAGTGTATCAGCGGGGTCAGTTTACCGGCGCTATCCTTGTCGCGTCACACGGGAAAGTTCTGTATGATAAGGCATTTGGAATGGCCGACCGTGAAAAAAAGCGTGCCTTTACTACGGATACCCGGGAGTACATCGGGTCGATCTCAAAGCAGTTTACGGCAATGGGGATTATGATCCTTCATGACCGCGGTAAATTACAATACTCGCAGTCGATAAGAGATTTCTATCCTGAATTGCCCTCCTGCATGCAGCCGGTCACCATCCGAAACCTTCTCTATCATACATCTGGACTGGCCCTATTCTCTGAAGACGAGGACCTGACAGAAGATTCTGTCTTTAAGAAGTTACTTGCCCAATCAGCATTAAATTTTCGCCCCGGAGAGAAATTCCAGTACTGCAACGCCGGTTATTCTTTGCTGGGCATGATCATCGAGAAGATCTCCGGACAGTCACTTCATGACTTCATGCAGGAGAATATTTTTGCTCCGCTGGGTATGTCTGGTACCCTTGTCAATGTAATCAATCACCCGGACAAGACACGTGCGGTAGGATATTCGCTTTACGGCACTGTAAACAATGAAGACAGTTGGATGGGTGGGAATTCGTCAATTCTTTCCACTGTCAACGATCTCTACAAATGGGACCGGGCACTCGAAGGAAACAAACTTGTAAGCCCGCAAACGCTTGAGGAAGCATTTACGCCTTCTTCCGTGATTACCGGAAATCCAGCTTTGGTGTTGAAAGACGATATGTTCGGCGAGAAGAGCTACGGCTTTGGCTGGTGGCTGGCCACCCGGGAGGGCGCTCAGGATATGTGGCATGATGGCGCCTTTAGTGGCCATATTTCGTACAATGAACGCATCAGTGCCAGCGGGACTGTGGTAACGGCGCTGTCCAATCTACGCCAGCCTTACATATACGATATTCGTCAGGCAATAGTCAATATACTCGAAGGAAAGCCCTATCAGCTGCCAAAAATGGATGGCACCGTTTGGCTGGATCAACACATCAAAACCCTGGGGACAGATTCCGCCGTTGAAGCCTACCATCGACTTTACCAATCCGCAGACCCTGACTACCATTTCTCGGAGATGTCCCAGAACAGCTATGCCTATATTCTGTTACGAGGCGGCAGGGTCGGCGAGGCTGTAAAAGTCTTCCAATTGAATACCAAACTCAACCCAAAATCTTTCAATGCGTGGGACAGCCTCGCGGATGGTTATGAAAAAGCTGGGGAAAAAGCCGCCGCGATAGAAGCCCGCAAAAAGGCACTGGAAATCGACCCATCGAACGAGTACGAGAAGAATATGTTGAAGGTACTGGAAGGAGGAAAGTAGAGGGAGCATTTATCATATTTGCGAGTTAGAACAGTTTTCTTACTTTTGGCCCAAAGTCCTACGGATGAAATTCTTTGAATTCCTTTCGCTGCACGACTATTCTGAGGGGTTAATGATCTTCGTTTCCCTGATTGCCTTTATATTCAGCTTGAGACATTATGGCCGGCATCGGGCCCTTCGGATCATTTCTTATTATTTTGCTTTTTGGCTTCTGATGGAGGGAGTGGAATTCTATCGGTACATTTCACCCCGGGGTGATCGCTTTGCAAATGCTTTAGATTTGATAGGCGCTGCAATTCTTACTGTCTTTGAATTTTGCGTATTTAGTCTGATCATTTTCCATTACATCGCAGGGGCCGGACGACGTTTGGCGATCAAGCTGAACACGGTGATTTTTTCCGCAGCGGAAATTTTTTTGTTTTTCCGGAAGTTACCGCAGAATCCAATTTTCTCTATGGGCTTGCTGGAAGCGGCAGCGCTTGTATTGCCTTGCGTTATCTATTTTTATGAGTTCTTTACTAATATGAATACGAAGGCTCTCAAGGATCGGCCGTCTTTTTGGGTTGTCACCGGGATAATTTATCAGGGTATATATAACACTTGCTTGACGCTATCCATGGAGTACCTGGGCCGATTTGGCGATGGCGCATATACTTTCGCCATTTTATTCTATTGTATCCTTTTTGTGTTTTTCATGAGAGCCTATAAATGCAGCCCGGAAGAAGCGGCGGTTGCGTAGTCAGAAAACAAAAAAGCCTCCGACATCATCGAAGGCCACCTGTGGGAGCTGAGGGTCTCGAACCCCCGACCCTCTGCTTGTAAGGCAGATGCTCTGAACCAACTGAGCTAAGCTCCCTTTCCCCTACCTAAACAACCGTTCGCGGAAAGGAGTGCAAAGATAAGGGCTAAAGCTTTTCGACAAAAGTTTTAGGGTGATTTTTTTGTAATTGGCTCTGTTCCACCGCTTTTTCTCACTCTTTTGACCCCGAAGCCACCGTGGAAAGGATCTTCAGCCGATCGATGATCAGCAACAGCAAGAGACTGCATAAGAGCACTCCCGCCAGGGCCGCCACCAAAATCGCATAGTACTCGAGCGCCCATTCCAGCGCAACCTTGATCCGCGAAATGAAGGATACTTCCCTTCGCTCGTGGCCTTCGAACAACGAGAACCGTAACGTGCAGAATTCGTTTTCGGTATTGAAATTACCCAGATCCACCCCCAGTTCCTGCAGCTGTGTCTCTACTTCCAGCACTTTGTCATGCAAGTTGATAAAATCACTGATCGTGCCGCCTTTGCTCTTCAGCTCATTGAGCGACTCGAGGCTGCTTTCGAGGGAGGCTTTTTTGGCATTAAGCTGACGGTATTCGTTTGTCTTGTCAACTTTGGTGATCGAGGTCGAACGTAGCTCGCCGAGGCGCTGCACCGCACGATAAAATGAATCGAAGGAATCTGGCTTCACTCCGATCGATAAATGAAGTTCGCGGCTTCCTCTTTTGCCGAGGCCTTGTTCGTACTGGATCGATCCGCCGTAGGATTTGGTGATGCCGCGGATCAGGGAATCATCCTGATCAAAATGCGCGGTTTCTGATCGCACCGTAGCGGTCTTCTCATATTTCTGGGAGGCGAATATGTCCTGGGGTGCGGCTTGATTAGCTACCTTCTCCGATGCGTAGTTGTCACGAAGCTTCATGTTGCTGAAGAAATCATACCCGACCTCGGCACTGCCTTGTTCGGGGGCGCGGCCGTAATAGCCGTACAACAACCGGAAGAGAAATAGAACAACAAAAAGAGCGACGAACATAACTACGGTTCGCCGTATCCGCTTTCTGGAAGGTATTGGCATGGCTTAAAGATGTCTCTTAAAGATATCAATTTCCGCCTGCTTTCCAACTATTATTCTCCCGGTTCCCATCCGGCAACACATGATCCGGATCGATCGTTGCGCTCACCAGCGGCTGCGCAGCAACAAAATGAAGAGTCCGCTTTCCGGCCTGCAACCAGGTTTCCACGGGCAGCGCCACCCGTTGATGAAACCCATCCTTCCAAACCAGTTCAAGCACCGCCGGCATCGCCATTTGATCCAGATTGGCGATCGTGACGTCCCAACCTCCGTTGGAAGCCTGCGCAGCAACCACCGCCAGGTCAAGGCTCCAGTTGTGGAGGAACCATCCCCGCCAGAACCAGGACAGGTCTTCGCCCGCTTCATTATCCATCATTCGGAAAAAATCATAAGGCCCCGGATGGCGATAAGCCCAGGCGCGGATGTATTGCCGGAATGCGTAGTCGAAGCGCCGCGGCCCCAGAATCTGCTCCCGCAACAACACCAACCCCAGGGCCGGTTTGAAATACACCATCGGATGCCGGTACTTCTCGGGTATCGCATCGGCCCGCGTGAGCATGACAGGCGCCTGCGGGTCCCGCAGCGTCGGCAGGATCTCATCCACCGGATTGCCGCCTCCGGGTGCATACTCGTCGTCGCGTTTGGGGGCAAATTCGCCTTTGTTAAATGCATCGGAGGCATAGACGTCTATAAAGGTGTTAAACCCTTCATCCATCCAGCCATACGTGCGCTCGTCGCTACCGACGATCATCGGGAACCAGTTGTGGCCGATCTCATGTGCCGTGACCCAAAACAGAACTTTACCTTTATCATCCATTCCGTCAAAAACGATCCCCGGGTACTCCATCCCGCCCGCAATCCCCGCCTCATTTATCGCCACGGGGTAAGGGTAGGGGAACCACTTGGCGGAAAAATGCTCGATCGATCCTTTCAGGTATTCTGTCGCCCGGCCCCACGCATCGGGCCCGGCGCTCTCGACCGGATAGACAGACATAGCGAGGCATGTTGCGCCGCCGGGCAGGTTGACACGCGCAGCATCCCAGATGTAGGCACGGCTGGCGCCAAAAACAACGTCCCGCGTATTGGCCATCTTGAAATGCCAGGTCAGCGTCCCGATATGCTCCGGCCGGCTGGCAGCCGCACCCACTTCCGCAGCGCCGCGGATCATCACCGTAGCATCGCTGGCCCGGGCGACACTCAGCCGGGACTGTTCGGCAGTTGTCAGCACCTCATGCGGGTTGACCAGTTCGCCCGATCCGGCGACGATCATATCCCAGGGTACTGTTACCCGGTAGTCGAAATCACCATAGTCGCAATAGAATTCGCCGCTGCCAAGAAAAGGCAGCGTATTCCATCCCTGGCGGTCGTCATAAACGCACATCCGCGGGTACCATTGGGCGATCTCAAATATCTTTCCATTTCGCGTCGCAACATAATCTGTCCGGTTGCCAAAATCCCCCGGCACCGTATAGTGGTAGCGGATCTCAATAGTGATCTGGCCGCCATGCCCGGGCAGCGCGTGTTTCAGCCGGATCTGCAGCCGCGTATCGGTGATCACCGTATCGGCATTCGTCAAAATTCCGCCGTCCCGGACCTTCACCGACTCCAGTTGGTATCCATCCGTATGCCGGTCCGGCGCATAGCCTGTATAATAGTTGGACCTGGCGTCCGGCCGGTAGGTCTGTTGCTCCAGGTAGAGCCAGAGACTTGGCAGACTGTCGGGGCTGTTATTCGTATACCGGATGATATCTGTGCCGCTGATGCTGTTGGCGACCGTGTCCAATGTCACCGCCAGCGTATAGTCTGCGCGATTCTGCCAGTAGGCCGCTGAGGGCGCGCCGCTTGCCGCGCGCGTGGCCAGATGCTGGTCGTTGTAGAAGCCTGGGGCAAACAAGGCGTGAGGATCATAGCTGGTCTGGCCCAGGCAAACGGATGAAACGAACAGGCTTGTCGAAAAAAGAAGGGAAAAGGAGAACGTAGTCATGGTGCGGCGAAAATAGCCAAACTAATTCAGCTGCACAACAGGCAGCCGGTAGTGCAGCCCATCCACCATAAATAGTTCGTCGATCTCGTAGGTCCAGTATTTGAATAACGGAGACTTGGCGAGATAGCGTTCGACATCCTTCTTGTTCTCCGCGGAAAACGTGATCCACACCCGCTGCGTCTCCATCGTCACGACATAGTGATCGATAACGCCTTTTTCGATCAGCCGGTTTATATAGGTCCGGTGAGGGGGAACCAGCGCGGCGAATTCGTCATTCATGTCGAACCGTATGGTCACCTGGAATTTTCTCATGGTAACTCTCATGTTTTGTTAACAATTCATCACCGGCAATGTTCATGCCGTCTATCAATACATACGATTTCGCGGGTGCTATAGTTGCCAGTCAATGATCCGGTTAGCCCATTCCGCCCGGTAAGGTGTCGTCACCTTGATGTAGTTGTCGGTATATCCTTCCATCAAGGGCGTGGTGACATGGCCTTCCAGCAATACCTTTCGCTTCTGGCCGAGGTGTTGTCGGATAAAGGATTGCATTTTGCGGTAGGAGAGATTTCGAAGAGTTTTGTTACGCTCGGCGCGAACGGCCTGGGGCACGACCGGCCGGATTTCAAGCGCCCGGGTATGATCCCGTTCGGAATAAGTGAACACATGAAGGTAAGAGATATCCAGCGCTTCGAGAAATTCCAGCGTTTGGGCAAAATGTTCATCAGTTTCGCCCGGATGCCCGACAATCACGTCTACGCCGATCGCGCAGTGGGGCATGGAATCCTTGATCAGCTGCACCCGTTCCGCATACAACTCCCGCCGGTACCGGCGGCGCATCAGCCCCAGGACGTGGTTGCTGCCACTTTGCAGCGGGATATGGAAATGCGGCATGAAACTCCGGCTTCCCGACACCCATGCGATCATCTCCGGTGTCAGCAAGTTCGGTTCGATAGAGGAGATCCGGTAGCGGTCGATACCTTTGATGCTGTCCAGCTCTTGCATCAGCCCAAAGAGGTTTTCGCCGTTCCGGCCAAAATCCCCGAGGTTCACCCCAGTCAGCACGATCTCCCGGATGTCACCCCTTGCCGCCAGCTCCCGGACGGTGGCCGCGGTTTGGGCGATCGTGCCGGACCGGCTTCGGCCCCTGGCCAGCGGAATGGTACAGAACGAGCAACCATAATCGCACCCATCCTGGACTTTCAGGAAGGTGCGGGTCCGGTCGTGAAGGGAATAAGCGGGGTTGAATCCGTTGACTTCCCCGATATCACAGCTGCAGATCCTGGTCGGATCGCCCTTGGTGAGTGTTTCGAGATGCGCCGCCAGGTTGAATTTCTCCGCCGCGCCCAGCACCAGGTCTACACCCGGGATCGCGGCGATCTCCGCCGGTTTGAGTTGAGCGTAACAGCCGGTGATGACAACCATACCGGCCGGCGAAAGGCGCCGGATCTTCCGGACCAGGTAGCGGCATTCTTTATCGGCATTCTCCGTCACCGAACAGGTATTGATGACATAAACATCGGCCTGCTCGTCAAATTCCCGCTTCTCAAAACCTTCGTTTTCCAGCAGCCGGGACAAACTGGAAGTCTCCGAGTAGTTGAGCTTGCATCCCAGCGTGTGAAAGGCGACGGTCTTATTTTTGACTTCCTTCATCAGCCGGCAAAGATACTCCAAATTCCTTATTTTCGCGGCTTACGGTTATGCGTCAGTTAACCAAACCTTTTTGGTGGATCTATTGTAATTACCCTCGCAATCGAAACCCAGACCCCGCTTATCCCCATTCTTTTTATCGACACGTTCGACCGGATGCACTATTCCAGCCTGTTCAGCCTCCGCCCCGGCATCACCCGCGCCGTCTTTCTGCCGGAGATTGGAGTGGAAGGGTTGACGCCGGGGGATCTGCCACTGCTCAAGCAGCGGGTCTACGCGCAGATGGAAGAAGGCCTGCTTCGGCACCGCGTCTCCTGGATTTTGTCGTAACTTGCAAGGTTATGTACGCGGAAGTCATCATACCACTGGCCTTACCCACCAACTATACTTGGTCCGTGCCGGAACAATGGCAGAGCCAGGTGAAGGACGGCTGCCGCGTAGAGGTAGAACTGCGTAACAAAAAATACGCCGGCATCGTCAAACGACTCCACCACGACAAACCCGCTGCCTTCGAACCCAAAGCCATAGGCGACCTGCTCGATACCGATCCGATCGTCTATCCCTCCCAGCAGAAACTATGGGATTGGATCGCGGAGTATTATCTCTGCAGCGAAGGAGAGGTCATGGCCGCCGCCCTTCCTGCTCATTTCAAACTGAGCAGCGAGACGATCCTTGTCTTTAATGAAGAGAACAGTGACGACTTCTCCCAGCTGGACACGGATGAATTTATCGTTGCGGAAGCCCTGCTGATCAGGAAAGAGCTGAAGCTGACGGAAGTCCAGCAATTACTCGATTCATCGCATGTCTATCCGATCATCAAACGCCTGATCGAAAAGGAGGTCTGCTTTGTCCGTGAATCGTTAAAAGAAACCTACAGCCCCAAAAAGATCGACTTTGTGCTGCTCAACGCGGAATATGCCGTGGAAGAGCGGCTGGCGGAACTGCTCAACAACTGGGCCCGTGCACCGAAGCAGCTGGAACTTCTGCTGTCCTATCTTCATTTGTATAAAACGACAGGTGAGGTCCCCCGCCCGGAACTGCTGAAGAAATCGGGCGCCAATGCCGAGCAGCTAAAAGGACTGGTGGACAAAAACATTCTCCGGATCGAACGCCGCACCGTCGACCGGGCCGCCTTTCTCCCAAAAGAGATCAAGATCGATTTTGAATTGACCCCCGTACAACAGGCGGCATACGACAATATCGAAGCAGCCTTTCAACAACGATCGGTCTGCCTGCTCCACGGCGTGACGTCCAGCGGGAAGACCCTGATCTATATCCGGCAGATAGAAGCGGCGATCCGTCAGGGCCGGCAGGCGCTCTACCTGTTGCCCGAGATCGCGCTGACTTCGCAAATCATCCGGCGGCTACAGCGGCATTTTGGCGGCTACGTGGGCATTTATCACAGTAAATTCAGCCAGAATGAACGGCTGGAGACCTGGAACAAGATCAGGAGCGGTGAGATCAAGGTAGTACTGGGCGCGCGTTCCGCCATCTTCCTGCCCTTTTCGAACCTTGGCCTCATCATTGCCGATGAAGAGCATGACGCTTCATACAAGCAACAGGAGCCCGCGCCGCGATATCACGCCCGCGATGCGGCTATTTATTACGCGTCACTGTTTGGAGCGAGGGTACTGTTGGGCAGCGCCACCCCGGCTGTCGAGTCCTATTATAATGCGATCACCGGCAAATATGGGCTGGTCGAACTGAAGGAAAGGTTTGGCAATCTCCCGCTGCCGGAGATCACTATTGTCGACTCGAAGGTGGTCCGGCCGTTTAAAAAACTCAAGGTGCAGCCCGTGGCGGCAAACACTGACTCCCCCGAAGCGGGAAACCCGATCGAGGACCCACTGACCGGCTCCCGCGACTATGGCAAGCCCATCCTTAGCCCGGCGCTTCACGCGGAGATTGACCGATCTCTCAACAGCGGCCGGCAGGTCATTCTCTTCCAGAATCGCCGCGGTTATTCCCCCTACCAGGTCTGCGAAGTCTGCGGCTGGATCCCGCAGTGCCGCAATTGCGACGTTTCGCTGAATTTTCACAAACTGACCAACAAGCTTCATTGCCACTATTGCGGTACCGTATACCCGCCGGTGAATGTCTGCGCAGCTTGCGGCAACCATCGTTTTGTCCAGCGCAATTTCGGTACCGAACGCATTGAAGAGCATCTTGAATTGGTATTCCCCAAAGCCCGGATCGCCAGGATGGACATTGACAGCGTACGCGGAAAGAATGCACATGACACGCTGATCCAGCAATTCGAACAGCATAAGGTCGATATCCTCGTCGGCACGCAAATGGTTGTGAAGGGTCTTGACTTCGAACACGTCAACCTGGTGGGGATCCTCGACGCCGACAGCATCATTCATTTTGCGGAGTTCCGCGCAACCGAACGGGCCTTTCAACTAATGGAACAGGTAAGCGGCCGCGCCGGGCGCAAGGACGGGGAGGGGAAAGTCCTGATCCAGGCGGCGGATACGGTGAACCCAGTGCTCGGGTATGTCAAAGCACACGACTATACGCTATTTATACAGAACGAGCTGCCGTTCCGCCAGCAGTTCGGCTATCCGCCATTCACCCGGATCATCCGCGTCACCTTCCGGCATACGGCAAAAGAAGTCGTCGACTCAGCCGCGGGATTTTTCGCCATCACGCTGAAAAAGGAATTTCCGAATTACCTCGTCGGTCCCGCAGAACCCGTGATCGGGCGCATCCGCAACCAATACCTCATGGAGCTGATGCTCAAACTACCCAAGGACGGCCAGACCATCGCGTTTGCCAAGCACATCATCCGGCAGCAAACTGCCATCCTCCACAGCGACCGCAAATTCCGTAGCGTCGTCGTAATCCCCGATGTGGATGCGTTGTAGCGGACACTGTCCGTCCGAAAACGTACAAACCTTCAACCAGGGCCGCCCATAAATTATTGACTGCCAGTATTGTACCGCTTTGGCATCCGATTGGTGGCCACAACCATATGCTCAAAAACTATCTGACGATTGCCTGGCGCAATCTCTTCCGTAACAGAGCCTCTTCCCTCATCAATATCGGCGGGCTTGCTGCCGGCATGGCCGTAGCCCTGCTGATCGGCCTCTGGATCCATGATGAATATTCATACAACAAGTATCATCGGAACTACGATCGTAGTGCGCGGATCATGCAATGGCAAACGTCCAATGGGAGGCGGCAGACGAGCTACTCCATGGCTTTTCCGGTAGGGCCTGGGCTGCGCAAAAATTTTGGCAGCGACTTCAGATATATTGTCCTGGCTTCATGGGAAAACGATCATATTCTGACGGCGGGAGACAACAAGTTTACCGTCCATGGCATTTATATGGACAAGGAGGCGCCTGCCATGCTGACGTTGCGAATGCAGCGGGGTGCCTACAATGCGCTCAACGATCTCCACTCTATCCTAATCTCCGCTTCTACGGCGAAGTCCTTGTTCGGTAACACCGATCCGCTGGGGAAGAATCTGTACATAGACAACAAGCTCGATGTAACCGTTACAGGTGTGTACGAGGATCTGCCGGACAATAGCGAATTCAGGGGCGACAAGTTTATCGCGCCCTGGGACCTGTATGTCACTTCCGAGCGCTGGATCAGGGAGAATTTCGATCAATGGGATAACAACTTCTTCCAGCTCTTCGTGCAGCTGGCCGATCATACCGAAATCAATGCCGTCAATCAAAAGATCGTCGGTTTCAAGCAAGCGCACGTGGCGCCTGAGGAAAAAAAGCTTAATACCGCGCTTTTCCTTTTTCCCATGCGGGACTGGCATTTGCGCGCCAATTGGGATGACAACGGTCGACAAGCAGGCGGGTCGATCGAATATGTGCGATTGTTCGGTATCATTGGGGTATTTGTCCTGCTTCTCGCCTGCATCAACTTCATGAATCTGAGCACAGCCCGTTCGGAGGGGCGGGCGAAGGAGGTCGGTATCCGGAAGTCGATTGGTTCGCTAAGGTCACAGCTGATCGGCCAGTTCTATAGCGAGTCGATGTTGGTTGTCGTGCTCGCCTATATCCTGGCTCTTGCATTGGTGCAAATCGTACTGCCCTGGTTCAACGAGGTAGCGGGTAAGCAGTTGACCATGCCCTGGGCCAATCCCGTCTTCTGGCTGCTGGGGCTGGGCTTTGTGCTGGCAACTGCGTTGGTTGCGGGCAGCTACCCGGCGCTTTACCTATCCTCTTTCCGGCCCGTCAAAGTGCTCAAAGGGGCCTTCAAGGCCGGGCGGCTTGCGGCGGTGCCGCGTAAGGCCCTGGTGGTGCTGCAATTTACTATTTCCATTACGCTGATCATCGGCACCCTCGTCGTCTACCGGCAGGTCCGGTATTCAAGGGACCGGCCATTGGGATACAGCAAGGAAGCCCTGATGATGATCAAAATGAAATCTCATGATTACTACGGGATATACGGTGCGCTTGAAGATGAACTGAAAAAGACCGGCGCCATCGAAGAGATGGCGGAATCATCCAGTCCGATGACAGACGTCTGGTCGGCCAGTGACGATTTCCAGTGGCCGGGATACGATCCAGGGGTCGATGCCGATTTTGGCACAGTCTACGTGACCCATGATTTTGGTAAGACAGTCGGCTGGCAGATAAAGGGAGGCAGGGACTTTTCCCGCCAGCTCAAAACCGATTCGGCTTCTCTTATTATTAATGAATCGGCGGTGAAGTTCATGGGGCTGAAAAACCCTGTTGGAACTGTCGTCACCCGGGGCTATGGGACCGACAGAAAGCGTTTTACGATCATCGGCGTTGCAGAAGATATGCTCATGGAGTCGCCTTACGACAACGTCAGACCGACGTTGTACTTCATGGACTATGAGAATGTCAACTGGATGCTGTTCCGGCTAAACCGGCACCTAAGCGCGCATGAGTCGGTTGCCCGGGTTGGTGGGGTGTTCAAAAAACTCGTTCCCGCGGTGCCCTTCGACTACCTGTTCGCAGACAATGAGTACACCGCAAAATTTGCGGCGGAGGAGCGGATCGGTAGCCTTGCCGTCTTCTTTACCCTCCTTGCCGTCTTTATCAGTTGCATCGGGCTGTTCGGGCTCGCTTCCTTCGTAGCGGAGCAGCGGACCAAAGAGATCGGCATTCGCAAGGTGCTTGGCGCGTCCGTTACCAATCTCTGGGGTATGTTGTCGAAACAATTCGTCTGGCTGGTTGGCATCTCCTGCCTCGTAGCCATACCCGTGGCTTGGATCGCTATGCACGGCTGGCTGCAGAACTACAACTACCGGACGACTATTGCGTGGTGGATTTTTGCTGTCACCGGCTGCGGCGCTTTGCTGATCACGTTGCTGACTGTGAGTTTCCAGGCCATCCGCGCCGCCCTTGCCAACCCGGTGGACAGCTTGCGATCGGAGTGACCGGGCTAAGCGACGTTCCCTACAACATCACCTTCTGTCCCGTCTTCACTGCCTGATAAATGGATGCGATGATCTTCATATCCTTTACCGCCTCCCCCCCATCGACCGGCACCACCGGCGTCCCGCCGCGCAGCAGGATGTCCGACATGGCATCCATTTGCACCGTTTGATGCACCACGTCGGGCTGGGTCAATTCGCCTTTATTGGTGCGGCCCTTGGTAGGACCATAGCCGGTCGCCGGCAGCAACTCTGCATAGCCGTCCGAGCCGTCGAGAAAGAAACGGTCGAGATTGTTCATGTTGTAGGTGGATAGACAAGAGGCGACAGCGCCGGACGGGAACCCCAACTGAAATTGGATTGTCTCATCGATGCCGGGAACGAACCGGTCCGGCTCGGTCTTGACTTCCTGCGCTGTGACCCAAACGGGCTCTTCGCCCACCATGTATCGTGCGCCGTTCACCGAATAAATGCCGATGTCCATCAGGGCGCCGCCGCCGGAAAGTTTGGGATCACGCCGCCATTGATGTGGGTCGCCACTGACAAAACCCGACAACCCCTGGAAGAACCGGATCTTGCCGAATTCGCCGGCTTTCCGCATCCGGATCACCTCCAGCGTTTTTGGCTCGAAATGCATGCGGTATCCCACCAGCAGTCGCACCCCGGCAGCCTTGCACGCATCGACCATTTCCTGTGCCTGCTCCGGGCTGACGGCCATCGGCTTTTCGCAGATCACCTGTTTGCCCGCTTTGGCGGCTCGGATCACAAAATCCTTGTGTGTCGCATTGGGCGTAATGACATAAACGGCGTCGATATCAGGATTGTCTTTGATCTGCTCAAGGGTCTGATAATTGTAACAGTTCCTGGACTGGATGTTATACCGGCTTTGCCAGACCGGGAGCTTGGCGGGCGTACCGCTGATGGCACCCACCAGCTTTGCCTTTTGACAGGACCGCATGGCATTGGCCACCCGCGTCGCATAGTCGCCGAGACCAAGGATGGCGACCCGGAGGACAGCATTCTCTGCCGAAGACGAATTGGCGCAACCGGCTACCAACGTACCGGGCATCGCGGACAGGACAAGGGCGGAGCCGGTAAGCTTTTGTATAAAGACGCGGCGTGATGTATGCATAACGGAATCTTTTGGCTGCTTTAAGGTATTATCTTTTTCGCAATAAAAGGCTGCCTACATTTGCTAATAAAACACTTATCAGCCATGCCCTGGATGTCAAACATATCGCTAAAGAAATACAATACCTTCGGGATAGAGGCGAGCGCCCGGTATTTCGCCGCTTTCACCACTGCCGATGAATTGGCGGGCCTTTTAGGGCAGGCGCCCCGGGACCCCCTTGTCCTCGGCGGAGGCAGCAATATTCTCCTGACCCGGGATATTGACGGCTGGGTGCTCGTCAACGGGATCGGCGGGATTGACCTTGTGGATGAGGATGACAGATATCTTTATGTAACCGTTGGGGCAGGAGAGAACTGGCATGGGTTCGTGGAATATTGCCTCAAGCGGGACTGGGCTGGCGTCGAAAACCTTTCCCTTATCCCCGGCAGCGTAGGGGCGGCGCCTATGCAAAATATCGGCGCCTACGGCGTTGAGCTGAAAGAAGTCTTTCATGAACTCGAAGCGTGGGATCTGAAGGACGGTAAGGTACGGCTATTCACGCTCAATGATTGCAGGTTTGGCTACCGGGATAGCGTATTCAAGCATGAATACAAAGACCGCTTTATCATTCTGAGCGTTACTTTCCGCCTCAACCGGGTTCCTGTCTATCATACAGAATATGGCGCGATCCGGGAAGAGCTGGAGAAGTCCGGCGTCCGCGAGCCAAGCATTCGCGCCATCTCGGAGGCAGTGATCCGGATCCGGACTGCTAAACTGCCCGACCCGAAGATCATCGCCAATGCCGGCAGCTTCTTCAAAAATCCGGTAATCCCCAACGACCAATATCGCGCTTTAATAAAAACATTCCCGGATATCGTCGGCTATCCCGGCGGCGACGCAACCGGGCCGGAGGGTGGAGCGACCAAACTCGCAGCCGGCTGGCTGATCGAACAATGTGGCTGGAAAGGGTATCGTCGTGGCGATGCCGGTGTTCACGCAAAGCAGGCACTGGTGCTCGTCAACTATGGCCATGCGACCGGCCGCGAGATCTACGACCTCAGCGAAGACATTCTGCGCAGCGTGCAACAAAAGTTTGGCGTCACCCTTGAAAGAGAGGTCAATATCATCTAAGCGGGAAGCGCCGGGTTAATTGAAATCCTCGCTGTCGTCCTCTTCCTCATTCCCGAAACTGGTGCCGGAAGAGCCGAGATTCACCATCGAGCCGATCAGGTCCTTGAACTCGATCTTCCCCTCGACAACCTTTTTGCTGATCAGCGAGTAGGCGGCCAGTCCGTGGAGCACGAATTCCATCAGGAGGGCCGCTTCCCGTTCGTTGGTGTGCTTGAAGTATTTTTTTACCAACGCGTGAAGGCCATCCACCTTATAGAGCTGCTGGACCTTTTCGGCGTCGGGCGTGTTGAAAAAGAGGTTCAGGTGATTACCCTTATCGAACCAATGCGTGATCGCCCGAAAGGGGTTCTCCTCCCGCGTATCGGCCTTCCGCTTCTTCAGTTGATCGGGATTGGGGAAGTAATTGACGAACTGCGAACGAAAGGCCTTCTCCAGCAAATTGAAAGCCACCTGGTAAGGCCCTTCCTGTTCGCCTTCATAGACCAGTTCGATCTTGCCCGTGATCGACGGGACAATGCCGATCAGATCGCTCATCCAGATCTGGGTTTGGCGTTCGCCATTCAAAATGGCGCGGCGCTCGGCGGCGCTTACCGCATTCTCAAAGGCCGCAATCGTCAGCCGCGCGGAGACTCCGCTCTTCTTGTCGACGTACTCGCTGGACCGCGCTTCAAAGGACACCTGCTCGATCAGCCGTTTGACAAGATCGCTGACCAGCACCACTCCCTTTTGCTCTTCATGAATGTCGGCTTCCTGCTCGGTAATGGCAAGCGCCGTTTCGAGGCTCTTGGGGTAGTGGGTGAGGATCTGGCTTTCGATCCGGTCCTTGAGGGGGGTGACGATCGAGCCACGGTTCGTATAGTCTTCCGGGTTAGCCGTGAAAACAAACAGCATATCCAGCGGCATCCGCAGCTTGAACCCGCGGATCTGGATATCGCCCTCTTCCAGTATATTGAAGAGAGAAACCTGGATACGCGCCTGGAGATCCGGGATCTCATTGATGACAAAGATGCCGCGGTTGCTCTTCGGGATGATCCCGAAATGGATGACCTGCTCGTCGGCGAAGTTAAGTCGCAGATTGGCGGCCTTGATCGGGTCGATATCCCCGATGAGGTCAGCGACGCTTACGTCGGGCGTAGCCAACTTCTCGCCATATCGCTCGCTGCGGTGCAACCAGCTGATCGGGGTTGCGTCACCGTGTGTTGCCACAAGATCCCGGGCGAATTTGGAGATGGGGGAAAAAGGATTGTCGTTAACCTCGCTGCCGGCCACAAAGGGGATATACTCATCCAGCAATTCAACCATCTGCCGGGCCATCCGCGTTTTGGCCTGGCCACGCAGGCCCAGAAAAAGAATATTGTGACGGGAAAGCAGCGCCCGCTCGGTATCGGGGATCACGGAATCTTCATAACCCAGGATGCCCGGAAAGGTGATTTCCTTATTTCTCAATTTTTGGATAAGGTTGACGCGAATTTCTTCCTTTACGGTTTTATTACGGTAACCGGATTTTTTGAGCTCTCCAAATGTCTTGATTCTTATAATGTCCATAGTTCGTTTTAGCATTTCAATTTTTTCAATAAACCGTCTTCCGCTTCCCGGATTCGAAATCCCGGAAGATAAAACTGCCTAACCGGTCGAGAGAGGCAAAAAAGGCTTTTCCATTGTTTGTTTCGGTAAATTCATTGACGAATCGTTGCAGGTAAGGATCGCTGGCGATCATGAAGGTCGTTATCGGGATCTTCAGCTTCTTGCACTGCGCGGCCAGATTCAGGCAACGGCTGGTGATCTTGCGGTCCAGGCCAAAGCTGTTCTTATAGTAACGCTTACCCACCTTCAGGCAGGTAGGCTTGCCGTCGGTGATCATAAAGATCTGTTTGTTGGCGTTCCGGCGGCGGCGGAGGATGTCCATGGCCAGTTCCAGTCCCGCCACCGTGTTGGTATGATAAGGGCCTACCTGCAAATAGGGGAGGTCCTTGATCTCAACGGGCCAGGCGTCATTGCCGAACACAACGATATCCAGCGTGTCTTTCGGATATTTGGTCGTGATCAACTCGCTGAGCGCCATCGCCACCTTCTTGGCAGGCGTGATCCGGTCCTCTCCGTAAAGGATCATCGAATGGCTGATATCGATCATCAGCACTGTCGACGTCTGCGATTTGAAGTCCGTCTCGCGGATCTTCAGGTCATCCTCCTGGATATTGAAAGAATCGATGCCGTGATTGATCTGCGCGTTCCGGATGGACTCGGTGAAGTCGATTTGTTCCAGCTGGTCGCCGAAACGGAAGGGCCGTGTCTCGGGATTGATCTCGTCGCCGGCTCCCGGCTTGAAGGTGTTGTGGTTGCCCTGCTTTGTCTTCTTCAACTTGCCGAAGATCTCTTCAAGAGATCGACGCCTGATCCCCTGCTCGGTCTTGGGCGTGATCCTGATCTCGCCAGTCTGATTGTTGTCGTCGATATAACCTTTCTCTTTCAGCTCTTCCATAAAATCCCCCATTCCATATTCATCGTCCGTCAGCTGGTACTCCTTATCCAGCTGGTTCATCCATTGCAGCGCTTCCCCCACGTCGCCGTTGGTATAGCTGAGCAGCTGCATAAAGATGTCCAGCAGCTGGTCGAACTTCGCCTTGCCTTCTTCGTTGGGGTCGTATTTTTTGAAGTGGAAGCCGATCATATAGTCAAGTTACTACATTATTTGGGTGGTTACATAGAAAAACAGTCCCCAAATTTGGAACTGTTCCTAATATAAGTATTTACTTTAAGGATAACAGATTGGCGAGAGTTTTGTTCGACCCCTCCGGTCTTATTGCGGAGGTCCGCCAACTTTTGAGGGTGATGCCGGCGCGGCGCCGTATTGCCTGCTCCACTGGTCGATCTGCCCGAGCATCTTGTTGGAGGAGAGGATATCATCCGCAAAATTTGCCTGCTGCTCGCTCAAATTCCCGCCCTTGCCCTCCTTATACATATTTGCATTGACTGCCAGCTGATCGTTCGGCATGCTTTCCCCAAGGGAATTGTAATAGCGGAGCTGTTGCTCAAGATCTTTCCGCAGAGACGCTGCGACCTTTGCAGCCAGCTTCAAGTCACCGGAACGGTAACAGGCCAGCAGGAAGCTCATCGAGATCCGGTTGTGCTCGTTGCTCCGGTTGGATGTCATTCCATATGGGAAATTCGATTCCAGCACGTTCTGATCGAAATGCTCCAACAAGTTCTTCGCGGAATCCTTTTTGCCGTCGTCGATCAGGCTAAGCGCCAGCTGCCCATGCGCCGCCCGCAGCGTATTCAGGTGGCGACGGTTCTCCTCATCGTAGTAGACACCTGGGATATTGGCGTTGCCATAACCAAATTTTGTCATCATATTGGTGTAGGCCAGGTCATTATTGTAGGAGCCATATCCCGCGTCCTTCGGTTCCACCGGCACCAGCCTGCCGGCAAGCCCATCCTGGCGGACATATTTGGCCAGGCCCAGATCGCCGATCTCATAAGTGGAGTTGAAGCAAATCGGCCGCTGCCATTTGTTGGCGGCAATGATCGCCAGCACCGCCAGTTCGTTCTTGAAGAGAAAGTTCTTATCCTTTTTGATATCCAGGTGCAGCTCGCTGACCACGCTGTCGCCGGGGTTGACGGTCCCGTTCGCACGGACTATGTTGAGGTCCACCGGTACCGATAAATGCCGGGCGGGCAGGAAGTTGTATGTCTGTCCATCCTCACCCTGCGTCGTATATTTCGGATCATCGCTGCCTACAACATTCCTGAAGAGGGTGTACGCGTCGTAATACTTCTCCTGGTCGAACCCGGGTAGTGCGCTCACGGGCACGGCGTCCCGGTTATTCCCCTGGATCTGCTCCGGGGTGAACAACACATCGAAGGGGGCGCTCTCGTTAACCTTATAGCGCAGTTGATTGATATACCAATCCGTGCCGAGCAGGCTGTAGTTCATGACCCGGACATCCGGACGGATACCTTCGACCTCCTGGGCATACCAGAGCGGATAGGTATCGTTGTCGCCAAAAGCAAACAGGATTGCGTTTTTCGGGCAGCTTTCCAGGTAATCCTTTCCAATGTCGCGGGGCAGTGTTTTGTGACTGCGGTCATGATCATCCCATTCCTGGCTGCCCATCAATACTGGTACTGCCAGGAAACAAAGTCCGGCGGCGGCATAGCCGGCCATATCGGCCCTGCGTTTGAAGAGGAGCTTCCTGAACCACTCCTCCACATAAATTACTCCCAACCCGATCCAGATCGCAAAAGCGTAACAGGCGCCGGCAAAGGCGTAGTCCCTTTCCCTGGGTTGCAGACCGGCCTGGTTGAGATAAATAACGATGGCAAATCCCGTGAAAAAGAAGAGCAGCAGCGTCACCAGGAAATCCCGGCGATTGCGGTTTAGCTGCAGGAAAAGCCCGATCAACCCCAGGATGATCGGCAGCAGGAACATCCGGTTATAGGACTTGTTGTTTTTATGGATGCTATCCGGCAACTTGCTCTGATCGGCTTTTAGAAACCAGTTGTCAATAACCGGAATGCCCGTGATCGCATTGCCGTCGCGGACGTTCCCAAAGCCCTGAAGGTCGTTTTGTTTGCCCGCGTAATTCCAGCAGAAATACCGCAGGAACATCTCCCAGTTCTGATAGGCAATATAATATTTGAAGTTGTCAAACATCGTCGGCGCATCCCCGTCATTCATCCCCGAAAAATTGATGTAAGCCCAACGTTGGTCCCGGTCATTGCCCGGATCCCACATCCGCGGGAAAAGATGTGAGGACGGTGTATTGCCCCAATCCTGCCCAAAAACCCTCCCCGCAACCTCATATCTGTCCTTACCTTTCACATAGAGCGGGCCTCCGTCCACGCGGGGCGCCTGGTCGGTAAAATCGGGCCCGTAAAGGATCGGCCAGTCGCCATATTGCTCCCGGCTTAGATACCCTTCCAGGCTGACCGGGTTGTCCACGTTATACATATCTACTCCGGGATCGGCATTGCTGCGGATCATCGTCGTAAAATAAGTAGAATAGCCCAGCAGCATGAACCCGGCGCACCAGACCGCCATTTTGAGATAATACCAGCGCATCCGTACCGCCCAGCCGTTGATAATTACGAGGGCAGCGGTCAGCACAAGGAAGAAGAACCCGAAACCCACAAAAAACGGCATATTCATCGAATTGACGAAGAAGACGTCAAATGCGGCGGCGCCTTTGACCGTATACTGGATCACGAATTTTTGCACGATACCGGTAATGGCGCAGCCGATCACAAAGGCGACGAGCGTTCCCAGCGCGGTCGGCTTGTACCGCTTGAAATAATACACCATCACAACGGCAGGAATGGTCAGCAGGTTCAGGAGGTGGACGCCGATGGATAACCCCATCATATAAAAGATGAAGATGATCCATCTGTCCGCGCCGGGCTTGTCGGCCTGTTGTTCCCATTTGAGGATTGCCCAGAAGACCAAAGCCGTGAAAAATGCGGAGGATGCATACACTTCGCCTTCCACCGCACTATACCAGAATGAATCGGTAAAGGTATAGGCCAGCGCACCCACCACCCCGCAGGCCATGATCGTAAAGACCTGCCGCCGGTCGGGCTCTGATTTGAGATTACCCTTCTGAACGATTCGCCGGGCAAAATGGGTGATGGACCAAAACAAAAACAAAATGGACAACCCGCTCGCGATCGCACTCATGAAGTTGACGGCCCGCGCCGCCGTATGCGGACTGTCGCCGAACAAAATAATAAAGAAGCGCCCCATCAGCACGAACAGCGGCGCGCCGGGCGGGTGCGGGATCTGTATCTTGTAACAGCTGGAGATGAATTCGCCGCAATCCCAAAAGCTGCCGGTTGCTTCCGCTGTCATTACAAAAACGGTGCAGGCGGCCAGTCCCACGATCCAGCCCACGATATTGTTCACACGGTTGAACTTCATAGTATTGTTGATCAATTTGGAACGCGAATTAACGGCAATTATCGCGAATTTCCCACAGCTGTTTGGTTAATCTATTCAAAATAGACCCGCACCGTCTGATAGAACAACCTGCTCTGTAAGTATTGGTTCTGGGACTGCTCGGTAAAATCCCGCAACCCGAATAACCCGGCCGCATTCCCTTTCTGGATGGCAATCTCGAGGTAGCCCGCCGAATTGAAAAGCGCCAGCTTTTCCCCTTCACCTGCGTCGGCATAGGTCTCGCTGATGCGCTCGATTACCTCATCACGCTTAAAAACAATCCTGAACCCCCTCCCCTTCCGCCGCTCTTCAAACTCCTCCCTGGTTATATTGACAATCACATTCTCGAAGTGATCGATAAAGATGATCTGGCCTTCGATCCAGTTGTCGCCATACACGGGCCGCAAATGGTTCTTCTCCACGAACGGGACGTCCGGCATCCCGATGCCCAGCAGGCTTCCGCCCGTCACCAACTCCTGGATCGCCTGCGCCATCACCCGGACGCAATACAAGGTGTTCTTAGTAGCGCTTTTTTCCAGCGGCAGCCCGATCACCATCTCAGGCCGGCCTTCGAGTATCATCGTCAGCAGTCCGTTGTCCGCGCACAACAGATACTGTTCATTATGGAAGGCCAGCAACAGCTGCTCAGGTTTCTTTTCGAAAAGGTTGACCAGGATAATATGATAGGTAAAAGGGGGAAAGTGACGGATGGCATTGCGGCAAACATAGGCCGCCTGAGGATAATTGAACGGCGACAGCTCGTGGCTTATATCCAGGACATGGAACCCGGGATTGACCTGCATTAACTGGCCTTTGACAGCCCCTACCAGATAGTCTTTGTGGCCGATATCCGATGTGAGGGTAATTAGCGCCATTTGTAACTATTTGACGAATTCCCCCTTTCTATTGTAGTAATGGCGGTAAGTTAATCGGTCTGCCAGCGCGGGCGCCACTTTATTGATCAGCACGGTGACCTTACCGAGCAGGGTCAGCACTACGGCCCGCCTTCGCCGCGCAATGGCCCGGACGATGTGGCCGGCGCATTCGGCAGCCGACATGAGCGACCCTTCGTTCAGCACGGTTTCTCCTCTGGCATGCGCATGCTGATCTAACGCGGCAATGCGGATATTTGACGCGGTGAACCCAGGGCAAACCCACATGACGTTGACGCCGCTGTGAAGGAGCTCCGTTCGCAAAGCTTCGAGCCATCCCTGCAGAGCAAATTTGCTGGCGGAGTATGCGGTCCGGCCGGGCAACCCCCGATAGCCGGCGGTTGAGGAAATGCCAACCACCGTACCACCGTGCTCCAGCAGCGACGGAAGGGCGAACTTAGTGCAGTAGACAGCGCCTAAGAAATTGATCTCCATTACCTTACGAGTGACTTCGGTATCGCAATCGAGGAACAGCGCCCGCATGGAGATCCCGGCATTATTTATGAGCACGTCGATCCGGCCAAAGGTATCGATGGTAGAATCGATGAATTTTTTGCATTCCATCTCATTACTGACGTCACAGGCGACGGCATGGAGCATGACCTGTGAATATTCCATCTGCAAGGTATAAAGCTTGTCATGGCTCCGACCGCATGTGGCAACCTTTGCGCCCAGGGGAATAAGAGCTTCGATCAGAGCTTTACCGATCCCATCACTGCCTCCGGTGATCACGACTACTTTATCCTGGAAAAATGACATGAAAGTTTTTTGTTATGGCTGCAAAAATAGGGGACTTCACCCGTTCTTACAACTTCAACAAAGCAAGCTGCCCGGCGTGATAGGATACATGCCCGGTACGGCTCAGGATAATATTCAGGCGATTGCGGTGCGGCTCCTTTGCAAAATCTTCGGCGCTTACGGCCGTATGCCGCTGCAGCCACTCCTCCGGCTTCCATTCACGGAACCGGGCGGTAAGGAAGGCGTTAACCGAAACCCAGTGCTGCCGGAGCTCGCCGGCCGGAGGAAAGACTGCCTCAGCATTATCCGGGTTATGTATAAACAGCGCGTCGAACAAAGGATAGTGCCGGTCGCCGAGACCGAGTAAAGGGATCATACTGTCGTGAACCGCGATAAGATGCCCCAGCAAATAGATCACGCGGTTCTTGCCAGGCGCAACGGGTCTTAGCAGATCCGCATCGGCATGACGGTCAAACCTGGCCGAGATGCGCGTGAGGGCCAACTCCCAATTGGAGAGGACCGTGGTAACAAACAATTCGTTCGGTGCTTTTTCCATAAGCTGCAATCTAAGTATTTTTGGGCCATGAATCGAATTTTGACCTTATGGACGCTTGGATGTTGCTTATTAAGTTCCTGTCACGGCAGATCGGATGGTCCAAACCATGATCGGGACAGCGGGTTGCGCTTTTCCGTAGACACTGCTCAGCTCAAACACTTCGATTCGGTGGCGGCACAACAACGCCGGACCGACTCCATCCTGCTGCAACAGGCGAACAACTCGCCGGGCATCAATGCCGGCGCCGGCAACTTCATCATCAATGTACCTCGGGGCTGGCGGCGGGTCGACACCCTGTTGGGCAATATAAGGGCCGTTATCCTTGATACTCCTTCCACTTTCGCCGGTTTCCGGACCAACGTAAGCATCGTCAGTGACTCGCTGCGGGGAATGTCGGTCGAAGATTATGTCCGCGGGGCAATCAGCAGCATGGCGCAATACGTCCCGCAATTTGTGCTGATCGGAAATGATAAGCGGACGATCGGCAATCGTTCTGTCCGCTGGCTGCATTATTCCCAGAACCGGGAAGGTACGGGGCTGGAGAGTATTTGTTATTTCATGCCGGAGAAAGGCATTGTTTATATCCTGACCTGTTCCGTTCTGAAAGGCCGGCTCCTGACGTCCCGTCCCGCGTTCGAGGTGGCCGTTACCTCCTTTGCGGTTCGGTAATCCTGATCGCCGCTGCCCAACGGCCCGACAGACGCCTACTTCTGCGCCAGACGAACGACTTGCCAAATTTGCGCCTCATCGAATAGGGTACGGTTCGCTCTTCTGCCCCCTGCGCCGAATTCTCTTCCGATACCCATACCGAGGCCGACGCCGCTGCCAAAGCCGCCCATACCTGCGCCCACCCCAAGTCCGATGCCCGGCCCGGCGCCTCCGCCACCTTCCCGCGGAACCCGGGCGTTAGACGGCAGCGGTTCGATGAAGATCCCAACGGCCAGATCGTGCGTGGGGTAGGGGGTTGACGGATCATGTCCCGGATATAGTGCCTGCAGCGGGATCGCGGCCTCGTAGATCAGCTCGCCGTTGTTGCTGTAATCCATCCGCATTACCACGCCCGCGGAATTGTTGTCGGCGTAGGTATAGTTGAGGATGCCGGAATCCTTGCTGAAACCGTAAAGGGAATATGTCTTTTTATCTTCGAGCGCGGCAGGTTTATTTTGATATCGCTGAGGCTGCGCCTCTTCCATCAGCTTGCGGTCGGGGTCACTATGCTCATCCAGCGGATACCCAATGCCGACGGCATCCCCATTACTTTTTTCCCCCTTTGTATTGACCCAAACCGACATTCCACCCAGGATCATCTTTTGTTGTTCCTGCCGGCTCGCGGTCGACAAAAGGATATAAAGGTTCTGCTGGTCATTGCTGATGGAATAGCTGACGTTCTCCTCGCGGATCGAATAGGGCAAAGGCTTTACCCAGTCCCGGTCGGAGCCGTCGATCGTCAGCGGCCGGGATTGCCACAACGCTTTCGCCTGGGGCGGCGCGGACCCTTCACTTTGCCGGGAAGAGCTGCATCCCGCAGCGAGCAAAAGAGTCGATGCAACGGCGATCCCGAATTGTCCTTTCTTCATGAGTCCTTTAATTTTGTATATGAAGCAATTCCGGCAAAGGTACCGAGCCCATTTGTTAAAGTCTGTTAAGGCAACCATCAGACCGGTTCCGGCGTTTGGTTTTGCATCAGAAGCCTGCCGGACCATGAGCGACAACAACCGCTACTTCCTGCGTAAGAAAGTCCATTATTACCTTGTGCTGGCGGTGATCGCCACGACGCTGATGTCCTGGCTAAACCTCAATAGTTACCTGATCATCCTCCTATTAATTTGCCGGCTGGTCGACGGGAGACCGCGGGCTGCGCTCAAGTCGGCATCCGGGAATATTTTCTTTTGGGCCTATGCCGTTATTTTCCTGATCGAGTTGGCGGGTCTGTTGTATACCCACGATCTTTTTGCCGCCTGGAAACATATGGAAAGCAAAGCCACCCTGGTCGCCATTCCATTTATTTTTCTTGGCGGCCCTTTTACCGATCCTAACGGCTATCGCAAGCTGCTCAGGGCATATTGCATACTCCTGGCCGCGGTCTGTCTTTATTGTTTGTCAATGGCGGCGGTGGAATATCACTGGCAACACGACCCCGGCGTCTTCTTCTATCATGAGCTGACAAGCGCGGCAGGCGTTAACGCCGTCTTCTTCTCCGGCTACGTGCTGGTTGCCATTCTGTTCCTGTTATTTTCCCGCGTTCTGCCGGATTCGTCCACCGTCCGCGCTATTCCCGGGTTCCCACACCGCTGGTTGCGCATCGGCTTGATCATGCTGTTCAGCGGAATGATGGTCCTGCTTTCCTCCCGCCTGCTGTTATTGCTGTTGGGTGTGGTGTTTGGCGTTTACCTGATCGGCCGCCGCCTCCCGAAAATGAGACCGGCC
>DASZJO010000096.1:0-90249 GCA_035948015.1 Puia sp. | reverse complement strand
AACGCAATATTCCGTTACCAATAAAGATTATAAATACAATGCTCTGTTTGGGCGCGTTGAATTGAACTGGGCCGATAAATACCTGGTTAATCTCAATGCCCGCCGGGACGGTTCCAGTCGATTTGGTCCCGGCAATCAGTTTGGAAATTTTGGTTCAGTCGGCGCCGCATGGATTTTCACTAAGGAAAATGTAGTGGCGAAGGCAATACCACTCTTAAGTTTCGGTAAACTGAGAGGTAGTTATGGAACTAGTGGAAACGACCAGATCGGAGATTATCAGTATTTATCTCTTTACAATTTTACAACCGGTGTGCCCTATCAGGGTGCAACGGGAACCTATCCCGCCAATCTCAACAATCCCAATTACTCCTGGGAAATAAACAGGAAGCTGGAAGGAGGTATTGAACTGGGATTTTTGAAAGACAGGATTTTATTTAGCGCCAGTTATTATCGTAACAGATCATCCAACGAACTGGTAGGTTACTCCTTGCCGGATATTGCCGGATTCACTGCGGTCACGGAAAATCTTCCGGCCCTTGTTCAGAATACCGGTTGGGAATTTGTTTTAAATACGGTCAATATCAACTCAAAAAATTACAGATGGACAAGTTCCATCAATCTGACGATTTCCCGCAACAAACTGGTTTCTTTCCCCAATTTCGAAAATTCGCCCTATCAGTATACCTACGTAATTGGCCAACCGCTGAATGTAATGAAAACCTATCACATGATCGGGGTTAACGATACCACCGGCGTGTATGAATTTGCCAACAACAAAGGAGGAGCGACCTATACGCCGGCTTATACCACCGACCGGATCGCAAACATCGACCCAAATCCAAAATACTATGGAGGTTTTCAAAATGCTTTTAGTTACAAAGGGTTTACGCTGGATTTTCTTTTCCAGTTCAAAAAACAGATCGGAATTCAACCGATGTTACAGCTAAACGTACCACCGGGAGTATCCGGGTATTACAATATGCCATCCTACGTGCTGAATCGCTGGCAGAAACCTGGAGATAATAAGCCGATCGAGCGGTTCACGCAAAACTATGGGGGTAACGGCTATGCTGCCTATACGATTGCATCAACAAGTGATGCAGCCTATGTAGATGCTTCATTTATCAGGCTCAAAAATGTTTCAATATCGTACACTTTGGCAGCTAGCTGGATGAAGGCTGTGCATATTCAGAACTGCAGAATCTATGTTCAGTGTCAGAATTTATTAACGATTACGCGTTACGCCGGCTTCGACCCGGAAAATCTAAACGTCAATAGCCTGCCGCCCTTGCGCATTATAACGGGCGGCATTGAAATTATTTTATAATGCAATATCGAAATTGATCATCTCAATATTTCAACAAGATGTTTAAAATATATGATATACGGCCATTGACATTTATCTTTCCTTTAATCTGTTTAATTTACTCCACCGGTTGTAAAAAACTGGTTGAAGTGGATCCACCCGTAACCAACCCGGATGGCGCGGTTATTTATAGTAACAATGCCTCGGCAGCAAGCGTAATGACTGGTTTGTACGCCAGGATGGGAGGAAGCGGATCCATAGCCGGACAGGAAGGTCTTTCAGAGTTAGCCGGCCTCACGGCAGATGAACTTCAGGCCTATCCGTCTTATGATCAGGTCATTCAGCACGCCTACACCAATTCTTTTTCTACCGTGTACGCACCCTATCTCTGGACCGCCTTTTACAATTATATTTATGCAGGCAACGATGTGATTGGGGGTTTATCGCAATCAACCGGCGTTACCGCCCCGGTGAAGCAACAACTCATGGGCGAGGCGAAATTTATTCGTGCCCTCTTCTATTTTTACCTGGTCAATTTATATGGAGACGTGCCACTGGTCACAACAACAGATTACCAGGTAAATGCGAAGGCTGCAAGAACGGCCGCCGCCCAGATTTATACCCAAATCACTGCCGATTTGAACGACGCCCGGAATTTACTCAGCAATAATTTTCTGAATGCCGATGTCCAGACCATTTCAACCAGCCGTGTAAGGCCCACTTCCTGGGCAGCCGCCGCATTGCTGGCTAGAGTTTATTTATATGAAGGGATCTGGGATTCTGCATATTCCCAGAGCACGGCTGTGATCAATAATTCTTCTATGTTCACCCTGGACACCTTGAACGCAGTATTTCTCGCGAACAGCACGGAGGCCATCTGGCAAGTTCAGCCAACAACGCCCGGATATAATACACTGGATGCGAACATTTTTATACTCACTGCCGGCCCGAATCCATACACAAACTTTGTATCGCTGAATGATTCATTATATAAGGCCTTCGAACCCGGAGACAACAGGCTGAATGATTGGGTTGGAACAAATATAGCCAACGGAATAACCTATTATTATCCGAATAAGTATAAGATCGGCAACTATAATGTGAGCCAGCCCATAACTGAATATTTAATGATACTACGACTGGGAGAACAATATCTTATCCGCGCAGAGGCGGAGGCGAATGGAGCAGGTGCGGGCATCCCTGGTGCAATCACCGACTTAAATACAATCCGGACACGCGCCGGTCTGCCAGGTTATAGCGGCGCTTCCGACCAGGCTTCTTTACTCGCCGCGATTCTTCATGAGCGCCAGGTAGAATTGTTCACCGAACTGGGTCATCGCTGGCTCGATCTGAAGCGAACAAATAATATTAACAATGTAATGGGTAGCCCTGGAAATATATGCGCCTCAAAGGGCGGTGTCTGGAGCCCCGACTGGTCTCTGTATCCGATTCCTTTAACTACCATCCAGGCAGACGCGAACGTGCCTCAAAACCCCGGTTACCAATAGCAGGTTACCAGGTAATGCAACAACCAACATGAACTTCAAATTAAATTGAATATGGAATCTATTGTCCGGATCGAAGGGTTATCGCATCGCTATACGAATACATGGGCGGTGAGCGACATCAATATGGAAATAAATAAGAAGGGAGTTTATGGCCTGTTGGGATCGAATGGTGCGGGCAAGTCAACCATCATGAACATACTCTGCGGTGTACTGAATCAAACGCGCGGGGAAGTTTTTATTAGTGATTTCAGCATCCGTGAACATCCCATCGAGGCAAAAAGAAATCTCGGTTTTCTGCCACAGCTTGCGCCCTTGTACCTTGACCTGACCGTATATGAATTTTTACTGTATAGTGCCAGGCTCCGTGATATGGAAAAAGATAAAATCCCCGCGGCGCTTGAAGAGGTGATGAATAAATGTGGCGTCACACATGTACAAAACCGGCTGCTTAAGAATTTATCGGGCGGATACCGGCAGCGTGTGGGTATCGCGCAATCCATTGTGCACAAGCCCAAACTGGTTGTGCTCGACGAGCCGACGAATGGACTGGATCCCATCCAGATCGTAGACATTCGTAATCTCATAAAGGATATCGGTCGGGAAAGAACAGTGATTCTTTCCTCGCATATTCTGAGCGAAATCCAAGTTTTGTGCCAGGAGATTATTATGGTGGAGCAGGGCCGGCTGGTTTTTTCAGACAGTATCGATGCTTTTAATAATTATATCGCCCCGCAGAGCATGCTGGTCGAATTTGAAAATCCACCGGATGCGAGAACGTTGAGCGATATGAAAGGTGTTAACAGGGTAGAACAACTAACAAGGGCATCATTCAGAATATTTTATGACGGCAGGAGGGAACTGAGTGAGTCTCTGATTACGGAAAGCGTGCAACAATCCTGGCGAATGGTTCAGCTGGCCATCGAAAGGAATTCGATAGATGAAATTTTTAGCCAGATTCAAAAAAATGTCTCAACACAAGCCTGATGAAAAAAATATCTTATATAGCAAGAAACGAACTTTATACACTTTTCTATTCGCCGATCGCCTGGATTTTGATGATCGTATTCCTGGTCATGACAAGCGCCGGGTATTTTAACGTACTCAGTAGCCGCCTGGAATTGTTTCAGCGAGGCGGTGAGACGCTCATGTATACGAATTATCTGACGGACGCCATTGTTTCAAATCCATATGACGGCTATTTCCCCGGCGTGATAAAAAACCTGTATATCATGCTGCCGCTGATTACAATGGGTTTGATCAGCCGGGAAGTGAGCAGCGGCACCATTAAATTACTTTATTCTTCACCCGTCAGGGTGAGGGAGGTTGTGCTGGGGAAATTTCTGGCGATTGTTTACTTCATACTTTGCCTGCTCGTTCTGCTCTTCATTACACTTGTTGCACTTGCAATGTCTCTTACTCACCCGGACTATGGCCAGATAGCCGGGTCGGTTGTTGGGTTATTTTTAGTGTTGTTAACCTATGCGGCGATCGGCCTGTTTATATCCTCTTTAACGTCCTACCAGATTGTTGCGGCGTTGATCACTCTGGCAATATTCGCCATACTGGCTAATATTGGCGAAATGGGACAGGACATTCATTTTATCCGCGCCGTTACCTACTACATGAATCTCGGCGGCAAGTCGGGTAATTTCATGGCCGGGTTTATGAACCTGCGCGATTTTCTTTATTTCGTCATGCTCATCGTCAGTTTCTTATTGTTTACGATCATTCGTATCCATTCGGCTACTGAGTCGATTTCATCCTTTCACAAAGCAATGCGCTATGTCACTGTTATTCTGGTAGTTGGCGTAATCGGGTATATTACCAGCCAGCCCCGGGTCAATTTCTATTACGATTCAACGGAAGATAAAATACATACCATCACGCCGCATACGCAGGAGATGTTGGCTAAATTAAATGACGGTGAACTCGAGATCACCGTCTTCGAAAATTTACTGAATATGTATTACACGTCCTACTTTAAGCCGTCGATGGAAAATAGAATTACAACGCAAGTGTGGGAGCCCTATATCCGGTTCAAGCCGGACATCAAGATTAGCTTTATACCATATTATAATCAAGATACTGTCTCCAGCTACTTTAAGACGAATCCTGGCAAATCGATAAAGGAGATTGCTGACAAGGAAGCAAAGGCAAGTAATCTGAACGTCGATCTGTTTCTTCCTCCGGATGAGGTGAACAGACTGGTAAATACCAAGGCCGAAAAATATCGTCCATTCTTCCAGTTGAAATATAAGGGCAGAACGGCGATTGTCAGGGTATTTGACGACAACGAATTCTGGCCATCAGAAAACGAAATCGCGGCAGCGATTAATCGACTGATCGCCACCCCGCCCAAAATTACCTTTCTTTCGGACGAGATTGAACGGGGACCCTTTTCTCAGCGTCCGCGTGACTATAATATCATGGCAACCCTCGTAAGTTACCGGTATGCCCTGATCAACCAGGGCTATGATTTCGATACTCTTTCTCTTGAACAACAAGACATACCATCCAATCTGGCGGGCATTGCAATCGCTGACCCGCGGACGCCCTTTAGTACCGGGAACCTGGAAAAAATCAATCGATATATTGATTCCGGCGGCAATGTATTTCTGGCCAGTGAACCTGACAGGAAAATGATTTCCAAACCACTGTTTGACAAACTGGGTCTTTCGCTTCGGGATGGTCTCCTGATTCAACCGAATCCAAAATATTCCAGTGACTGCTTATTTCCATACCTGACAGACACGGCGGAGAATTTTTCCCCGCAATTTAAACGGACGCTGATCGACGAAACCCGCTATTACGGCGATACGCTTTTTAGGGTAGCTATGCAGGGCAGCAACGGAATAGACTTTTCAGAAAAAGATGGTTTTCGGATTGATCCCCTATTGTATTCGGATAAGTTCTTAAGCTGGAACCGTCTCGCTCCCGTCAGCGAAGATTCACTTTTCAGAGACGTTGCGCGGCGACCAGATGACGAACACGGAAATTTCATTACCGCGGTTCGCATGACAAGGCTGGTTCGTGGCAAACAACAGCGAATTCTTGTTACCAGTGATGCGGATTTTATATCTGGTCCTCAATTGTTCTCGCAGGAGCTTCCGTTCAGATACAATGATTTGTTTAGCTTCTGGTGTTTCAGCAGCTTTTCTTATGGAGAATTCCCTGCAAATACGATGCGGCCGATCACCCGGGACCGGTCTTTCAGGATTACAGCTAATCAATTGCCATTTTTCAAATTTATTTTATACTGGATCATTCCGGCCCTGATCGCCATTATGGCCTCGATCATACTGATTCGCAGGAAACGTAAATAGATAAAGTTGAAGTATTTAAAAATTGACGATCAGACGCTCAGCGATCTTTCAATCTTTGAAACATCCGGCAAACCTTCCATTTACGGACTGTATAATAAAACCCGTACGCAGGGGGGTGCCGCGAAACTGGAAAATCTGTTCAGGCATCCACTGGCAGATGAACATTCCATCAATGAAAGAGCGGCGGTATTTGAATTTTTCAGCCGGCGGGAATATATTTTTCCTTTAGATGCAGAAACCGTGGGGTCACTTGCCTATTATATGGAGAACAACGACGTCAGGAGCCAACTGCAGGCCGGGGGTCAGTCATTCGGACAAAGACTAAAAGATATGGTGAGTACCGATGCTGACTTTGTGTTCGTTCGCGACGGAGTCCAGGCAACGCTTCGTTTGTTTTACGGGATGAGAACATTTGCAGGCGCTCTGCAGTTGGATGCCAGGGACACAGTGTACGAGCCAGTACTTGCAATAATGATCGAAGCTTTGAACCGGCCGGAATTTGAACTGATCAATCAGCTGGCCGGTCCTGAATTTGATATTAAGATCAATCCGGGTTTGCTCGCTGAACTGGACAAACAGATACGCTTCGCCCACCGGGAAAATATACTGAGACTATTGGATGCCGTTTATGAACTCGATGTTCATATCGCCATCGGCCAGCTTGCCCGGACGAAAGGATTTCATTTTGCCAAGGCAATCAACCGGGAGAGTGCAGTGCTGCATTTTAAGAAAGTATATCACCCGCATGTGGAGGAAGCGGTTGCCAATGATCTTTATCTCGACAGAGGCCATAATATTTTATTTCTAACCGGCGCCAACATGGCTGGTAAATCCACCCTGATGAGAAGTATTGGTGTCGCGCTTTATGTTGGTCACATGGGATTACCCGTTGCAGCTGAACAATTTGAATTCGCGGTGCGCGATGGCATTTATACCAGTATCAATCTAGCTGATAACCTGAGCCAGGGTGCCAGTCACTATTATGCCGAAGTATTGCGCGTAAAGGAAGTGGCAAAGGAATTAAGTGGTCAAAGTCAACTGTTTGTAATTTTTGATGAGCTCTTCCGGGGAACCAACGTAAAAGATGCGTACGATGCAACCATTGCACTTACGTCGGCCTTCGCCGCCCATCGCGGCAGCCAGTTCATCATTTCCACTCATATTATGGAAGCTGGTGAAGTATTGCAGCAAAAGACCCTACCCATTTCATACCAGTTTTTGCCGACGGAATTAAGAAATAATACGCCATTTTATAACAGGGTATTGCGGGAGGGCATTACGGCGGACCGGCAGGGAATGATCATCATTCAGAACGAGGGTATTCTGGACATGCTCGACGAGGGAATCAGAAAAATGGGGGAATCAACATGCCATTCATAACTGACAAACAGACGCTTACCGATCTTAACATGCTGGGTAAGTATAAAACCGGGTCCATTTTTAATTTATTTAACCGGGTCAAAACAAGGGGTGGGGAGTTGCTTTTGGAAAATATGTTTATTGCGCCGCTTGCAGATGCACAATCCATTAATGAGCGTGCGGCCCATATTCAATACCTGCAGGAGCTGGATATAACCCTGGAGATTAATCGCGACAGTATGGACCTGGCGTCTCAATATTTTACCGAACGACGACCTTCCAACCGGTTATCGGCCGTATTCAATAATTACAGGGAAAAAATGCAGGAGGTTCTTTACCGCTCGCAGTCATTGCTTATTCACCAAAAGCAAATTGATGCGGTGCAAAAAATATTGCTCGCGGGAAGTCTGCTGCTGGGGCAGTTGCAAAAAAAGGAAAAATCAGAAAACCCATGCAAAGCGCTGCAGGATCAGCTAGGCAAAATAATTAATGATCCGGCCCTGAAGCAGCTTAGAGCCAGGTATCCATTTACGGTACAACAAACCGCGCAGTGTCAGTATTTGTTCCTGAATGTTTTCAGGGAGGATATTCAGCGGCTTTTTCAATTGTTGTATGAAATGGATGTGTATATCTCTGTTGCGAAGACGGCAAGGGAAAGGAACTTAGTGTATGCACGGGCGATGAACAGCAATGGAGAGCATTTTCACATCGAAGATCTGAGGCATCCCACTTTAAGCGGGGCGATCGGAAATTCAATTACCCTCAACAAGGAACAGAACCTGCTGTTTCTCACCGGTGCAAATATGGCCGGTAAGTCAACCTGGATGAAAACGCTGGGCATTTCATTTTACCTGGCACATATGGGTTTTCCGGTAGCAGCTGCTCTAATGAACTTCTCTGTCATGGAAGGAATTTTTACCTCTATTAATGTTCCCGACGACATCAGCCTGGGATGGAGTCATTTTTATGCCGAAGTCATGCGGGTCAAACTCGTTGCTAAAGAAGTAAGCAGCGGCAAAAAATTATTTGTATTATTTGACGAGCTCTTTAAAGGTACCAATGTGAAAGACGCCTATGACGCCACGCTTGTTGTAACTCAGAAGCTCGCGCGGTATACAAATTGTGCATTTGTAATATCGACCCATATCATTGAAGTGGGCGAGGCGTTAAAAGATAAGGAGAATATTCAGTTTCAATATATGCCCACTTTGATGAAAGGCGCGGTTCCACAATATACCTACCGGTTGGCAGATGGCATTACAGAGGACAGGCAGGGCATGATCATAATCGAAAATGAAAAGATACTCGAGATGCTGAAACCAAAAACGCGGGAAGATGACTGAATGCCCGAAACTCGGAGTAAGCTTCGCTTTATTATTGCTGTCGGTCATAGTCGGGCGGAGTCAGCAGGTCACCTTGCGTGGAACCGTTGCAGACAGTGTCACCACGCAAGTACTGGGAAACGCCACGGTTACACTGCTGATGCTTCCGGGGAAAGACCCGATCGGAACGGTAAAAAGCAATAAAGAATTTCATTTCTCCAATCTTAAAAAGGGGGATTATATACTGATCACATCCAATGAGGGTTTTTCAACTGATTCAACGCTCATTTCAATAAAAGAGAGAGACAGCAGCGTGATAACCGTTCATATTATTTTAAAGATCCATCAGACGGAGCTGATGCAGGTGATTGTGCATGCCTTCATTCCGCCTGGCATCGTAAGAAGTGATACAATTGCCTTTAATACCCTCGCATTTCCTACACCCCCCAACAGCACGGTGGAAGACATGCTCCGAAAGCTACCGGGTATTCAAATCGATAAAGAAGGAAATATAACCATGCAGGGACAGAAAGTGGATAAGATCCTGATCGACGGGAAAGAGTTTTTCCTGAACGACCTGCGCACGGCTTCCCAGACACTGACAGCCGACCTTGTAGCCGAGGTGGAGATTTTCGATACCCAGTCTCAACGCGCAAAGAGCCTCGGTATTAAAGAGTCCGGCACAGGCAAAACGATCAATCTTAAACTGAAGAAAAACCGGCCGCAGGGTTTTTGGGGAAAAACCTATGCGGGATATGGCAGCGCCGGCAGCTATTCTCTCGGCGGTGATGCGACGAAAATTTCCGGCGAGCGGATGATATTCCTGTCGGGCAACGCCAATAATATCAACAGCCAGTTCACCGGTTCCGAACATGAAAACGGCGCAGGCCAGGGCATTGAAACATCCAATAATCTTCAGCTGAATTACCGGGATGCCCTGACCGATAAACTCAAGGCGACGATCAACGCGAAGCGTGCCCACAATAACAATTCTGTTATTCAGCAGGTAACCCGTCAAACCGCAGCCGGAGATTCTTCCATCATACAAACTACCCAGTCTGCCATTCAGAGCAAAACGACGACATATAATGTGACCGGGGAGTTTGATTATGCGGTCGACAGCCTTACCCAGATCATGCTGAATTGTACTTACTTTCATTATCAAAACCTCAGTCATTCCCCCGATACGGTTTCCGTACAGACAGAGAAAACAGCAGGTCAATACCTCAGCAGCCTTGGCCGCACAAATAATACGATATCCACCGCCTCATATACTATTAACAATAGTCTTTTGTTCAGTCACCAGTTTTCTAAAAAAGGTAGACGGATGTATGTGAGTGTGAGCCAGTTTAGTTCTCCTCAGAATCAGCCCGCTGGTTTGTATTCTGCGCTGCGCAATTTTGACAGTGCCGGAGTGGTCATTTCGCATGAGCTCGTTAACCAGCAGTCGAGCCAGGTTACAAATGACAACGGGTATACCCTGAGCGCATCCTGGACGGAACCAATTGGAAAACAGCAGCTGTTGGATTTTGGATATACGATAACTCATGCCACCGGGTATTCTGACAAGCTAAGTTTTGATTTCGATTCCGCGACCATCAAATACGATCTGCCTGATTCGCTTACCACCAACCGTTTCCTGAATCACAACACAGTACAATCTATAAACGCCGGTTATAATGCGACAGTTGGCCGATACAGTTTTGAGCTTGGAGTGACCGGTCAACTGATGGAGTTGGATAACACGAACCAGCTTACCAAAGCATTTCTGCGACAGCAGACTACCAACTGGCTTCCGAAAGCCTCTTTATTCTGGGATCCCGGTACGGGAAAAAACCTCTTTATCAATTATTCGGAAATCATCCTCCCGCCCACCACCGAACAATTACAACCCGTGCCCGATCTGAGCAATCCCTACCTGATCAAGGAAGGCAATCCAAATCTGAAGCCACAACAGATGCAAAATATTTCAGCGCGGTATGCTGACTTCAACGAAAAGACGGCTGTGAACTGGCAGGCCTATATTATGGCAGATCTTTCGAAAAATATGGTTACCAGTTCTTCCACTGTTCTTCCGGGCGGCGTACAACAAGTTGAATATGTAAATGTGCAGGGCGTGTATCACGGTTCGCTGCATATCACTTATGGCTTCCCGCTCGGACATCAAAAAAACGGCAATGCATCGGTCGGCCTGCACGGCAACCTGGGGCATGATATCAGTCTCGTGAACGGACTATCCAACATTGCACAATCTAACGGGATCGGCGGATCGGTGAGCATAAACTTTCACGCCAGAGATTTTTTATTTATAGATGCCGGGACAGATATCGATCAGACCAACACGCATTATTCGCTGCCCGGCTCAGCACCTGCAGGAACGCTGAATGAAAATTTTACGCTGAATATCAACTACCGTCTGCCCGCATCGGTAACGATTACAACTTATTATGATCTTCAGGTTACCGGCAGCCAGGGAAATGTTCCGTCACATGCCGTATCGTTGGTGAATGCCGCGATATATAAAACGATCTGGAAAGATCACTGGGAATTCCGGCTTTCGGCATATGATCTGCTCAACAGCGCTTCCGGTTTTTCCCAGACAACCGGAGTAAATTATACACAGACCCAGAGAACGAATCTGCCCGGAAGAATTTTATTGTGTTCCGTGATTTACCGGTTCAAAAAAACGCAGGAAGTTAAAATGATCCCAAATGAAATTCAATAAAGTAATTCCCCGCATTTTATTATTTTCTTTGTTTTCTGGCCATTTGGCCATAGGGCAGGTGCTTTCCCAGGCGCTTCCCCTTGATTCTGCTGTCAAAATGGGCAAATTGGACAACGGCTTCACTTATTTTATTCGCCGCAATACCGAACCAAAAAACCGGGCGACACTCTATCTGGTGAATAAAGTGGGGTCCGTTCTGGAAAATGACGATCAGCAAGGACTAGCCCATTTCATGGAACACATGAGTTTCAATGGAACCAAACACTATCCAAAAAATGAACTGGTGAGCTACCTGCAGAAATCGGGCGTGCGATTCGGACCCGATCTCAATGCCTATACCAGTTTTGACGAAACCGTTTACCAGTTGCCCATACCCACGGACGACAGCGTAGTATTCAGTAATGGCATGCAGATCCTTCGCGATTGGGCGCAGGATGCTACGCTGGACTCTGTGGAAATAGATAAGGAAAGAGGCGTCGTCTTGGAGGAAAAAAGACTGGGCAAAGGGGCGCAGCAGCGGATGCAGGATAAATATGCTCCGGTGATCCTGAATGGATCGAGGTATGCCAGCCGGATTCCGATTGGAAAGGAAGATATTCTCAATCATTTCCGCGCGGAGACCATCAGAGAATTCTATAGGGACTGGTACAGACCAGACCTTCAGGCCCTGATCGTTGTGGGTGATATTGATCCGGAGAAAATTGAACAGATGATCAAGAGCGAATTTTCGGACCTAAAGAATCCTTCTGGAGAAAGAGCGAGGACAAAGTACGACATCTCTCTTACGGGCAAGAACCAGTTTATGGAAGTTACAGATAAAGAGTTTCCTGCTACGGTATTGCAGATCATTGTGAAACATCCGGGGGCTGTCATCAGGACGGAGCAGGATATGCGGGAGAAAATCGCGTTCACGCTGTATAACGATATGCTGGCTGACCGCTTTGCCGATTTGCTGAAGCAGGCAGATCCTCCCTTTCTTCAGGGAGGAAGCAGTATCGGCGGGTTCCTCGCTGGACTCGATGCTGCTTCCAGTTATGTCGTGGCTAAGCCAGGGGAACTTGAAAGAGGCTTCAAGGCTGTTTTGACGGAAACAGAAAGAGTCAAAAGATTTGGATTTACCTCAAGTGAACTCGAACGCGCGAAAATAAACCTGATGACGCAATCGGAGTCTGCCTTCAAAGAAAAAGACAAAACACCTTCTGACCACTTTGTGAATGAATACCAGCAACTTTTTCTCCATGGCGATGCAAGTCCCGGAATTGCTTTCGAATACAATTTTGATAGAGAACATATTGCAGAGATCGGTTTTACTGAAATCAATGCCGTCGCTAAAAAATACCTGATTGATTCCAACCGCGACATCATAATTATGGCTCCGGCAAAAGATTCAGCGTCGTTGCCGGCAGAGTCAGTCGTTAACGGCTGGGTCAGGCAGGTAGAAGAAAGTAAGATCGAACCGTTTATAGACCAGATCAGTGAAAAACCTTTACTGGGAACGAAACTAACGCCTGGCAAAATCAGCGCAGAAAGGAAATTGGAGGCGATTGGAGTCTCTGAACTTACTCTAAGTAACGGAGTAAAGATCATACTCAAACCAACCGATTTTAAAAATGATGAAATTTCTATCCGCGCTTTTGGATCCGGCGGCACTTCTTTGTCTGGTAAAGTGGACTTCCAATCCGCTGCCAATGCGGCCGCGATAATTGATCAGAGTGGAATAGGAGATTTCAACGCGATCGAGCTTCCGAAGGTTTTGGCAGGAAAAAATCTGAACATTACTCCATTTATTAGCGAAAGAAGCCAGGGGGTCAATGGAACCTCTGCACCGAAAGACCTTGAAACTGCCCTGCAACTGATCTATCTTTATTTTACTGCGCCCCGAAAGGACGAAGCTATTTTTAAAGGCTATATAAATAGCTTAAAGGGCGGAATTGCCAACCGGAGTAATGATCCGGGAGCCGTTTTCCAGGATAGTGTGGCTGCGATTCTAGGTAATTATAGCGTCCGCAGGACCGGGCCATCCCTGGGCAAGATCGGGCAGATCAATCTTGACCGGGCTATTTCGATTTACAAGGAAAGATTTGCTGATGCCTCAGCGTTTACCTTTGAGTTTATCGGCAGCTTTAATGTCGATAGCATCCGGCCGCTGATCGAAAAGTATATCGCTTCGCTTCCCTCCACCCACGCCGGCGAACAAGCCAGGGACCTTGGCATCCACATCCCCGGAGGGGTGATGAGCAAAGCTGTCTATAAGGGCACCGAGCCAAAGGCTACGGTTCTTCTTGTCCTTTCAGGGGCCTTCGACTATTCGATGCAACATGTCATCCAACTCGATGCACTGAAGGAATGTCTCGAGATCCGGCTGCTCCAGCGCCTGCGCGAGGAGGAGAGCGGTGTCTACAGCCCCGGTGTATGGGTGAATAGCGACAAATTTCCCCAGAGCCGCTACGCCTTTGTCATCAGTTTCGGGTGCTCGCCCGCTAACGCCGACAAGCTCGTCGCATCGACTCTCGATGAGATTGCCAAATTGCGGACGACGGGACCTTTGCAGGAGAATGTCGACAAATGGCGCGCCGAAGACCGCAGCAGCCGTGAGACGCAGCTAAAGACAAATCCCTTTTGGCTGAACTATCTGCAGGTGCAGATGGAGAATCAGGCCGATCTGCATGAGATCGATGGGTATAACCGCACTGTTGACGGCGTGACACCGGTCATACTCAAGGAAGCCGCGAAGCGGTATTTGAGCGGGGCAAACTATATCCGGCTGGAGCTTCTGCCGGAGACGTCGAAGCCGTGAGAGTAATTGAAAGACCCTTCTCGCCAACTTTGCAAAACCCGGAAATTATCCGACCTTTAAGAAAATGTTAAGGCTATAGGATCATCACACAATTTGTTGGGCAACGAGGTCTGGACCCGGGTTGGGAGCGGTGACCAGGAGGCCTTCGGACAACTCTACGTATTCTACTACAAGCGTCTCTACAACTACGGCCGGAAAATGACGGCGGATATCGCCGTATTGGAAGATGCGCTGCAGGAGACCCTCGTGGCGGTTTGGACGGGTCGGGAGCGTCTGCATAAGGTCCAAAAGCCGCACAGCTATCTCCTGCAAACCTTTCGATTCATTTTATTCCGAAAGCTCCGCCGGGACCGCAAGATCCAAAGCCTCGACAGCAGCGAGCCAGGCGAGCCGGATTTCGGCCGCGAAGAGATCCTCATCCGCCATGATCTCCAGGCGGACCAGCGGCGCCGACTCGAACAAGCCCTCCAAAACCTGACCAGCCGCCAGCGGGAAGCCATTTTCCTGCGTTTTTATGAGGGGCTGTCTTATGAAGAAGTCGCCGGGATCATGAACATCTCGGTCAAAGCCACCTACAAGATCATGTCGAGAGCCCTCCACCAACTCAAAGAGACATTATCCCTGCCAGTTCTAACCATCCTTCTCCTCATCCGCGGCCTCGTTTAAAAAAATTCGAGGTCTCGTGTAAAATATTTTTTATCCCGCATGGGGTAAAACAGCCGGATGCCGGCACTTATTACTATCAGCTATGAAAAGTGGAGAAATTCGCGGCCAATATACCCGCTTCACCTTATCGGACTTTATTAGCGATCCTTTTTTTCAGGATTGGGTCATACACCCGGAAGGGGAGACGGCTTCGTTTTGGGAAGAATGGGTGCAGCGACATCCCGAAAAAGCGGAAATGATCATGGAGGCAAGGACGCTGCTGGAGTCCGTTCACTTCGAAGAGCAGTTTCCTTCAGACGACCAGATCCAGCAGTCGCTGGCATTGGCCCGGGAGAGGATCGCCGAAGGAAAGGGTAGGGTAGTGGCACTGCCGCTGGACAGACAAAGAGGCAGGATAAGGAGGATCGGCTGGGCGGCCGCGGTGATCGCAGGCATCGGCATCGCCACCGTCATCGGCTATCTTTCCAAGAGCCACCGTCCCGCGGAACTATCCTACGCCACCCCATACGGCGAGCTGCGTACGCTCTACCTGCCGGACAGCTCGAAGCTGGTACTCAACGCCCACTCTTCGGTACGGTATGCGGATAATTGGCGGCCCGGACAAGCCCGGGAGGTATGGTTGGACGGAGAGGGATATTTCGACGTGCGGTCAGCCACGACTTCTATTTTCCGCGTCCATACAAAAGACCTAACCGTGGAAGTACTCGGGACAACCTTCGACATCCGAAACCGGCGCGGAAAGACAGAAGTGGTGCTGGAGACAGGCAAGATAAAGGTGCTGTTCCCTGCAGGCGCCCATGACGACCTCGTGATGACGCCGGGCGACAAGATCGTCTATGACCCGGCACGACTGGAACTGGCGCACACGGTCACCGTTCCCGAGAACTACACTTCGTGGAAGGACAAGAAGCTGACGGAAGCAACGGTGGGCGACATTTTGCACTATCTGGAAGACAACTATCATAAGACTTTCATCCTGGAGGACCCGACCATGGCCGGCACAAAGATCGGCGGTGTCATCCTGCTGGACAACCTGAACGATGCCCTCTTCGCTTTGTCCACGGTACTCAACGCAACCATTATCCAACGACAGGACACGATTATTTTCAAGAAACGGTAGGCGGCCAGCCCGCCCTGCCGAACCAAAACCTAACATCATGGGATACTTGCATCTCCGATGGATGCTGCGACCACTATTCTCCGCAGCGATCTTGTTTGTTGTAATCAACCATTCAATGGCCCAGGGAGATAACCCCGTCAAACGGGTACCCCTTCAAGAGGCCCTGCGACAGATCAATCATGTTTTCGGAACCAATTTTGTTTACGACCAGGAGCTGCTGAAGGGGAAGACGACGACCTACGATATGCAAACTATTCGCAATAAAACGTTGGAAGAAGTCCTCAAAGGCGTCCTCTACCCCGACGGACTTGTTTTTCTCTATGTCAAACGGAACTATTACACGATCATCCCCAAGGAGCGGGTGCGTGAGCAGTGGAACCCGGCAACGGTCGCCCCGGATTCGGCTGTCAATATGATTAACGCCATCGGCCCCGCGGTCGGCACCCGCACAAGGCTGATCGAAGGTCAGGTCACAGACAAGAATGGGAATCCCGTCCGCAACGTAACGGTAGCCGTCCGCGGCGAGGGCAACAGCACGTCGGCAGATGAGGCGGGGCGGTTCGCGCTTCGTGTGCCCGACCGGAAAGACGTCTTTCTTGCTTTCTCCTCGATCGGCTTCGAGCCGCAGGAAGTACCCGTGAAAAATGGCGGCGACGTCAACGTCGTGATGGCCCAATCCTCCGTTAGCCTGCAGCAGGTCATCGTGGTGGGATACGGCTCGGAGAGAAAGGAAGACCTCACCGGCGCGATCTCCACGATGAATACCGAAGAGCTGAACGAGAACCACTCCAGCACCGCCATTTCCGACATGCTCGCCGGAAGATTGCCCGGCCTCTATGTCCAGAAATCGGATGGAACGGTCGGCACCGGCTCGGACCTGAAGATAAGAGGCCTGAGTACTTTTAATAATTCCAATCCCCTCATCGTCGTCGACGGCATTCCCGATCGAAGCATTGACGACCTCAACCCGACGGATATCGATGCCATTTCCATCCTGAAGGACGCCTCTGCGATCGCGGTATATGGGGCGAGGGCCGCCAATGGCGTCATTCTGATCACCACGCGAAAGGGTAAGTCCGGGAAGCCCGTAATCAGCTTCAGCAGCACGCTCGTCAGCCAGTCGCCTACGTTCATGTACAAGAAGCTGGGCTCTTACGACTACGCCACCTTACAGAACGAAGCGTTCAACAATGAGTCTTCTTACAACCCGGCTTTTGGCGAGGGTTTTACTCCTGCCCAGTTGGATCTGTACAAAAGCGGCACCGACCCGAATCACTACCCGAATACCAATTGGATCAAAACGCTTTCCGCCTCTCACCTCCTGCAATCCAGCTATAACATGTCCGCTTCCGGAGGCGCCGAGAATATCCGGTATTTCATCTCCGGCGGCTATGTGACCAACGGCGGCTTCGTGCCCGTGGAATATTACAAACGCTGGAACCTCCGCAGCAACCTTGAAGCGAACATCACCCACAACCTGAGGGTGAGCCTGAACCTCGGCGGCGTCTTCAATGCCACCAATGGGGAAGGAACATACGGCCTGGACTACGTATTCAGCCAGGCACTCATCACGCCGCCCACCCGGGTCAACCAATTCACCAACGGCTACTATGCCTATGTCCCGGAGCAACGCGGAAATGCGTATGTCCAGTCGCGTGGGCTGACGGGGTTCAACACGACCTGGAACAACACGCTGAACTCGACGATGAACCTCCAATGGGATATCCCGTGGATAAAGGGGTTGAGCATCCTGGGCACCGGGGCCTATGACAAAGGATACGTGTTTGGAAAACAATTTGCCAAGCCCTATAACCAATACGAGATCGACAGCGCGGGCAACTATACCCAGATCCCTTCCTACCCCGTAGCACCCTATCTCAATGAGAACTTTACCCAATCGGCCTCGCTGACGCTGGAAGGTTCGTTGCACTATACCACGGCATTCGGGGTAAACCATTTTTCGGCGCTGGCCCTGTATACCCAAACAAAAGCGACGACCGACCTTTTCGCCGCCGGCCGACAAAACTTCGTATCGGCCGCCCTGCCCCAGCTTAGCCTGGGCGATCCTTCGCAAGAGTCCAATAGCGGGAGCGGCACCCTGTCCTCCCGCCAGGGGGTCGTCGGCCGGGTCACCTATGACTACGATTCCCGTTACCTGCTGGAATTCAGTTTCCGTGACGACGGTTCGGATATCTTCCCGCCGGGTCACCGGTTTGGATTCTTCCCTGCGGTCTCCGGGGGTTGGGTGATCTCCAAAGAACCCTTCTTCAAAGTCAATAACCTCGACTTCCTCAAACTCAGGGGTTCCTGGGGCGAGCTCGGGAATGACCAGGTGGCGCCTTATCAGTTCCTCACCTCTTATTCATTGATGGGTTCCCAATATACCGGCGGCGGCTATACGTTCGGCGGCCCCAACCCCATCTTCTACCAGTCGCTGCAACCCGGCGTCCTCGCCAACCCCAATTTTACCTGGGAACGCGCGATCATGACCAATATCGGGATCGAAGCGCACTTCAAACAAGACCTCTTCACCCTCGAGGCGGACTATTTCCGCAAACGGACCCGCGATATCCTCGCTCCGCCCAACCTGCAGGTGCCCGGCGTGATCGGCGCGACCCTCCCGGACTTCAACGACGGGATCGTCGACAACAGCGGCTTCGAGATCGCCATTGGGCACCATCACCGGATCGGCAAGGTTTCCTACTATGTAGACGGAAATATCAGCTTCAATCACAATAAGATTGTCTACTACCCCGAATCCCTGAGCACCCCTGCCTGGCAAAAGATCACGGGCACCTCGGTCGGCGGGTTCTACAATAGCACGATACCGCAATATGTACCTTCCGGCCCTTATCTCGGTTACAAATCCGCAGGTCTTTACCAGACCAACCAGGACGTGAGCTCCGGGCCAACACCGCTGTTCTCCACCGCGGCGCCGGGGGATATCAAATATGTGGACGTCGACAAGGACGGGGCGATCACGGCCAACGACCAGGTAGTCATCGGGAATAAATTCTTCCCGGCAATTCAGTACGGCATCCGCTTCGGCGCCAGCTTCGCGGGTATTGAATGCAATGTGCTTCTCCAGGGTACGGCCGATATGACGGGTTATAACTATGCAGGGAATTACAACGCGGTCCCAGGCGCGAACTGGCTGCTTGGCCGCTGGACGCCCAGCCATACCAATGCCGCCTTCCCCCGGCTCTGGGTCAACTACCAGGAGAACCAACAGCGCGCCGATTACTGGGTCGTGAACAGTTCATACATGCGGCTGAAAAACCTCGAGCTGGCCTACACGTTCCCGCGGAAGGTCATCAACGGCGCCTTCAGGAATATCCGCATCTCCCTGTCGGGGAACAATCTCCTGACCTTTAGCAAATTCAGGTGGTACGATCCGGAATCGGTGAATATCAACAACCAAGCGGGAGGTCTCAACAACCCATTGTTAAAATCTTTTACCGCCGGCGCGACGCTGCAATTCTAAATGCCAAACTCTACAGTATGAAAAAGATTCGATTCTATATAATTTTTCCCCTCGTTGTCCTGCTCACCGCCAGCGCCTGCCAGAAACATTTCCTGGACAACGCCCCGCTGAACCAGTACAGCGACGCCAATGTCTGGCAGGATAGTTCGCTGATCACCCGTTTTGTCGACAATATCTACGGCAATATCATCAGCAATTATGATTTTATCGGAATAACCGGCCTGCTCGCATCGATAACGGATGAATCCAAGCTCAACAATCCCGCTTCCTACTTGACCGACAACCTGGTCAACACGGGCCAGTATACCGCAGCCTCCAATATCTTTGACGGCTATTGGGCTGCCAGCAGCATCCCCAGCGGCGTATATGTGAATGTCCGGAACTGCAACCTTTTCCTGGCCCATTTGAGTACGATGCCTTTAAGCGCCGCCACCAAAGCTCAGCTTACCGGCGAGGTGCGCTTCCTCCGCGCTTACAATTACCAGTTCCTATATTCCCTGTTTGGCGCGTTCCCCATTATCGACACGGTCCTGGGTATTGGGAATAACGGGTTGTACGCGCAACGCGCCTCCAACGACTCCTGTATTGCCTTTATCCTCGCAGACTATAATGCCGCCGCCTCTGTGCTGCCGCTACAATATTTCGCGCCGCAGGATATCGGCAGGGCCACGCAAGGTGCCGCACTGGGCATGGAATGCCGGCTGCTGCTGAATCAAAAGCAATATGCTGCTGCGGCCGCGGCGGCGCAGGCGGTGATGAACCTGGGTGTCTACCAGTTGTTCCCTGATTACGAAGGGATGTTCTACCCTCAGAACGATGATAATTCCGAAGTCATTTTCAATAAAGAATATGGCGGGGATCTGTCCGGCCAGACGAATTTCGTAGACCTTAGCGAGAACTCCTCCTTCTATACCGGCTATTTCGGGACGCAGGATTGCCCCACACAAAACCTCGTCGACCAGTACGAAATGACCGATGGCCTGCCTTATAACCAGTCGCCGTTGTATGACTCGACCCAGCCCTATGCCAATCGCGATCCCCGGCTGGCCGCATCGATCCTCTACGACTCCTCGGTTTGGATGGGGAATATCACGGATATGACCGCCGGCTCGTTCTATAACCCCATCGGCGACGAGACCTCGACCGGGTATATGCTGCGGAAATTCCTAAACCCCAATTATGCATTCTACGGCAACAACACCAACTATCAGAACTGTATCATCCTGAGGCTGGCGGAGATCTATCTCGACTATGCGGAATGCGAGCTCCAGCTGGGCAACGCGGAAGAGGCGAGAACCTATGTGAATCTATTGCGGGAGCGGCCCAGCGTGAATATGCCGGATATCCCCACCGGTCAGATGACCTGGGACGCCTATGTCCGGGAGCGCACCGTGGAACTGGCCTTCGAAGGCGAGCGGTTCGAGGATATCCGCCGATGGGGAACGGGGCCGCAACTGATCGGCGCCGCGATCTACGGGATGGCAGCGACTAACGTGGGCAATGTACATCAATATCAGCGGGTGATGGTGCAGCAACGGTATTTTGATCCGAAGATGTATCTCTTTCCCATCCCGCTGGCAGAACTGACCAAGTATCCGGCCGGTCAGGTGCTCCAACAAAATCCCGGCTGGAACTAAAAAAATGCAACCAATGAAACGAATCCTTTTATCTATCGTCGGCGCGTGCACGCTGTGTGCGGCAAAGGCTCAGGAATATTCGGCAAAAACCCAGGTGTATCCGGCAAAAGCTCAAGAGTATACGCTTTCGGGCAAGGTCGGCCATTACTCCGCCCCGGCAAAAGCCTACCTGGTACCGTACATGAGCGAGGCGCTCAAAATGGATTCCGTCACCGTAAAGGACGGGTCGTTTATATTCAAAGGCTCGATCCCCTATCCCATAAAAATTATGTTGGTCATCAGCCCCGACGGGGAGGGAATAATGGGCGACCAATCGGTCATTCTGTATCTGCAGCCGGGAACAGTTACCGTGACCAGCCCGGATTCCCTGGCCAACGCTCGGATCGACGGCGGCCAACTCAATGCGGACTACAACGAGATCAAACAGTCGCTAAAGCCGCTGGAGGCCGAACGCCTGGCTCTTCGTTTGGCGTATCCCGCGGCCGATTCGGCCCGGAAAAAGGCGATTATCCGGGCGGACGACTCCCTGGGGGCCCCCGTCCGCGAGGTCTATCTGGCTTTTGCAAAAGCTCATCCGGACCACCTGATGAGCTTGTTTTGCATTCAACAATACGGTGGGCCTGTCCCGCAGCTAGAAATGGTAGGGCCGCTCTTCCGGTCGCTAAGCCCCGAAGTCAGGGCCACAGCCCTGGGGATTCAATACGCAAAAGACCTGGAGAAGCTAAGCGCAGTATCCGCCGGCGCTATTGCGCCCGATTTCACCCTGCCCGACACGGCGGGTCGACCGGTATCCCTGCATGATTTCCGGGGCAAGTATGTAATGGTCGATTTTTGGGCCAGCTGGTGCGGGTCCTGCCGGGCAGAAAGTCCGGATGTAGTGAAGGTTTACCAGGCGTACAAGGACAAGGGGTTTAACATCCTTGGCGTATCCATGGACGTTGCCTCTACGAAGAAAGCCTGGCCGCAGGCCATCCGGGATGACGGGTTAACCTGGATACAGGTCTGTGATTTTGCCGGACTGCTTAAGAGCGCAGTGGCTAAATCGTACCAGGTGGAGGCGATACCGCAGAACTTTATCGTCGGACCCGATGGGAAGATCGTCGCCCGGGATTTACATGGAGCAGACCTGGAGAAAAAATTGTTGGAGATCTATAAATAAATCATCGCAAAAACCGAAAAGATGAAGCTTCAATATAGCCTGTTATTGGGTCTTGCCCTCTGCGGCTGCGGCCATCAGGCCCTTGATCATTTTACCGTCACCGGCGACATCAAAGGGCTGAAGGATAGCATCGTCTACTTGCAGCGCCAGATGGGCGATTCATCGTACCGGGACTCTGTCGTCGCGAAGGCCGGCAAATTCCAATTCACCGGTATGGCCGCCCAGCCGGTGCAGGCTTATCTCGCCACGAAAGAGCGGTATATTCCTTTTTTCCTCGAGAATTCCGAGATCCGATTGGAAGGGAAAGCGGACTCCCTCGACAAAGTGCGGATCACCGGCTCGGCTACCCAGGCTACGCAGGACAGCCTGACGGCATCGATACGGCCGGTGACGGATCAGATCGATACCCTGGTCGACGCCTATCGCGCGGCTAAAAAGGCAAACGACAGCACAAAGCTGGCGGCCCTGGATGAGCGGCTGGATTCGCTCCGTGCCATCAGGAACCAGGCCATGGAAGCGTTTATCCGCACGCATCCTTCCAGCCCGGTAAGTCTGTATCAGATCGAATTCTTAACCTACTCCGGCAGCTATCACGTGTTGGGGCCGCTGTTCGAGGGCTTGGATACGGCCCTCCGCGTTACTTTCATGGGACAATACCTGACCAAAAATCTGGCGGCAATGCAACGCCGCGAAGTGGGCGCGAAGATCATGGACTTCACGCAAAACGATCTGAAAGGCCAACCCATCCGCTTTACCGACTATCGTAAGGGCCGTTACGTTCTTCTCGACTTCTGGGCCAGCTGGTGCGGTCCCTGCCGCGCAGAAAACCCCAACGTCCTCAAGGCCTATAATCGTTTTAAGGAAAAGAACTTCGTCGTACTTGGCGTATCCCTCGACGAAGACAGCGCCAAATGGCGGCAGGCCGTCGTCAAGGATGGGATGCCCTGGACCCAGGTCTCAGACCTGAAGGGCTGGAAGAACGAGGTTTCACTGCAATACGGCATTGGTGCGATACCCGCGAACTTCCTCATCGACACTTCCGGCACCATCATCGCGCAGAACCTCCGGGGCACTGCGCTCGAAAAAAAATTAGCCGAAATACTTCAATAACCTTATAAATTCTACAGACATGAAAAAGTGCCGCCTTCTGGCAATCCTGGTAATGCTTTCCCCCGTGCTGTTTGCGCGGGAACATGGCAGCCCCACCCCTGCGCATAGCCTGAGCCCCACCCCCGCACATAGCCTGAGCCCCGCCCCCGCGCAAAGCCCGATCGCAACCGATTCCGTTGCCGATCTCCGCGCCGCGGTAGAAGCGCAACCGGCTAATCTCGAGCTTCATCAGCGTTTTATTGCCGCCTTCCGCAAGAGCATCCCCGGCGCCAATTGGACCAATACGGACTCCATTCTGAACCTCCTGAAACCACAGTATGACGAATGGATGAAACGCTTTCCCAACCTCGCAGCCGTGCCCTTCGCGATCGGCCATGCCTTCGCCAGCGCCGAAAGCCCTTCCGCCAAACCTTACCTCCTCAAAGCCGTGGCCCTCGATCCGAAGCTCGCGGCAGGCTGGGATGACCTGTCGATCGACGCCCAGCGCTGGGGTGATTTCGACGCGTCTGATGGCTATTTAAAAAAGGCCACGGAAGCCGATCCTTCCAATCCTGATTATGCCGCCTATTATGCCTTCGCGATGGAGCGCACCGATTTCGCCAAATACCGACAGATGACTTTCGATGTCGCCAACAAGTTTCCCGACAGCGACCGGGGAGCCCAGATGCTGTATTGGCTGGCCTTCCGGTCCGCCGACGCCAAGGATAAGGAAGACATTTATAAGATGCTGAAGCAAAAATTTTCTCCGGCTAAATTCAGCTGGTCGGCCTCCGCGATGGGCAATTATTTTGATCTGCTGTTGGAGAAGGACGCCGCGCAGGCGCTGGCCCTGGCAAAGGAAATGCAGCCGGTCGCCACCGATGATTATTCAAAAAAGGAATGGCAGCAGGATCTGGCCATGGCCCAAAAAGTTGTTGACGCCAACACAGCCCTGGATCAGCATCGCCCCGCCGACGCAATAACTGCGCTCGCGGCTGTTCATCCCGGCAAATATTCAGGCAGCCGGGAGAGTATCGCTATCCTGAAGGCGAAAGCAATGGATGCCACCGGCAATACAATGGCCGCATTTGACTCCTTGCTGGTCTTTTATTCGAAGGAACCTTCGGACGAATGTCACGACGTACTCCTGAACTATGCGGCGAAAATGAGCAAGGATGCAGCCTGGGTGAACAAGGCAATTGAAAGTAAGCGGCTTGCTGCCGCCAATGAAGCGCCGGCATTTGACTTATACGACTATCTCACCGGGCATTCGGTCTCCCTGAAAGATTATCGGGGGAAAGTGGTGTTGCTGACCTTTTGGTTCCCGGGCTGCGGGCCCTGCCGCGGTGAATTCCCGCATTTCCAGGAGGTGTTGAGCAAATTCAAAGGCCAGGATATCGCCTACATCGGCATTAACGTCGTGCCTGACCAGGATCCCTATGTGTTGCCCTTTATGCAATCCAGCGGCTATAGTTTCACCCCGCTCCGTGACAAGGACAGGATGGCCGAGAAAGCCTATAATGTCAGGGGTGAACCGTCTAATTTCCTTATTGACCGCGATGGCCGCATTATCTTTTCCGGCTTTATGATCCAGAACCCCAAGGCGCAGCGAATGCTCGAGCTCATGATCGGCTCGCTGGTGGCCAGGTGAAAGGAACCCAAAGCCCTTTTCATTGTCATAATTCTCCCGAACGCCCTTTCTTTCGGGATACGTGACTTTTGTCACATTTTTTTTTGCTTTTTGTCCTCTTTTTATTGTTCCCGCTGATCCAATTTAGGGCTCTGAAAAAGGGCAGACAAAAGGCATGCTATCACGAAATATAACTCCGGTTTTATTTACATTGCTATTAGTCGTTGGCAGGCATGCGCAAGCCCAGATAAAAGATTCCCTAAAAACGGGCTTTTTGCCGGACGCGGCCGAAGAATATTGGCCCGACCACATCTCCATCAGGAAGGGTAAAGGCTTTATCACTACGGGCGGATACTTTCGGGAAGTGTACGAGCTCTTTTACAATTATCTCTGGGGAATAGGCCCACAGGATAACAACGGATATTTCCTGCATAGGGCCATTGTTCACGCTGACATCCGCTACAACAAAAATATTAGGGTATTCGTACAGGCGCAATCGAGCTTTCTTTCCGGAAGAAACGGGGGGCCGCGCCCGGTGCAGGATTTCGATAAATTAGCCGTCGATCAGATTTTCGGCGAATATTCTTTTCGATCGGGGGGGAAAAGCCTTTTTAGCTTTAGATTGGGGAAACAGGCGCTCAACTACGGGGTAGGCTCCTTGTTGGACATCAGGGAGACGAATGTGCGAAGGTCTTTTTTTGGCGGGAAGTTTATTGCAGAGCACAAGAACACAAAAATCGATCTTTTTGCAATGGAGCTGATCAAAACCAACCCCGGATTTTTCGATGATCAGATAGATCGGACACAGAAAATAGCGGGTACATGGATAACCGAAACATTTCCTGATAAATTTTTCACCAGGGTCGATGCCTATTATCTCTATATACATAGAGACTCCGTAACCTTCGCGCGAGGGGTGGGTACGGAAAGCAGGCATACCATCGGTACGGCTCTCAATTTTCTCAAAGACCGGTGGAGCGCCTATACGGAGTTGGATTTCCAGTTTGGCCAATTCAGCAGGTATTCAATACTCGCGTGGAAGTTTACTCAAACTTTCACCTACCAGCTCAACAACCTTTTCCTGAAGCCGGCCTGGTCTGTTCAATGCGCCATGTCCAGCGGTGACCGGAATCTGCAAGAGGGCGCCCTGAATACATTCAATCCTATCTATCCTAAAGCCATCTACTATGGCTATATAGATAATGTGGGCTCTGCCAATATATTTCTGGTACATGGCAAAATGGAGGTCGAACCGGTTAAGAAGTTAAAATTCACCGCCAGTTACTATACCTTCTGGCGGCAATCGACCTTAGATGGCCTATATGCTGGCAATGGGTCTTATTTCCTGCCGTCCAACAACAACCAGCGCCGGATCGGTTCCATGATGGACCTCGTCGCCCTGTTTGCACCCAACAGTCATTTCAGCATCCGGGGCGTTGTTACTTATTATAAACGTGGTCCTTTTCTCAGGCAGGACCCCATTACGCCGCATGATATCCGGTACCTGGGCGTCACAACTTTGTTGAAAATATAAGCCTCTTTAATCTTTAAATGAGATCGTCATGAAACAAACGTTCGGAATAATCGGGGCGGGCACCATCGCCCAGATAATTGCCAGACACCTTTCCGCGGCCGGTTATAGCGTTACACTCAGCAATAGCAGGAATGCGGAGTCCCTAAAGGAGGTTGTCGCCGGTCTTGGTAATGGGGTAACGGCGGCCACCGCTGCCGAAGCGGCCAATTGCGACATAGTGATCCTCGCATTACCCTGGAAGTCCATATCTGCTCTTTCGTCGATGACTGTTTGGAATAAGAAGCTTGTCATTGATGCTACTAATCATTTTCTTACGTATCAGCCCGATTTCAGGCTGGCTGATCTGGGCGATAAGACGTCGAGCGAGGTCGTTCAAAATTATATCCCCGGCGCTATAGTTGTGAAGGCCTTCAATACCCTGTCTTTTAAAATCGCTCAAAAAGACCCGGGCGAAGGAGGCGGGCGCCGGGTTTTCTTTGTTTCCGGCGACTCTGCGGATTTTAAAAAAGAGGTGTCGGACATTATTAAATCAATTGGCTTTGCCCCGGTAGATCTCGGCTCCTTAGCCGTCGGAGGACGACTGCAACAAGCTAAAGGACCGCTGGCCGGCCTAAACCTTGTCTTGCTGACCTAATTTCTAAGTGATATATGTCAATTCAATTTTTGCGCTATATCAATCTTAGAATTGAATATTCTTTACATTTTTGCCACTTACCATAAAATATTGAAAAATGAAAGCATCACTAACTCACAGGACCTGGTGCCTCCTTGCAGGCTTCATTATGACTATAGGCTTTTCGTCGGTCTCGGCACAACAATCCACCAAATTCAACGGCCTCGGGGCATTACTGACTCCGGATAATTGCGCTCTTCTATTGATCGACCATCAGCCTTTCCAGTTCGGTACCCTGGGAAGCGCTAGCAGCCAGATGGTCTTGAACAATGTCATCGGTTTGGCCAAAACGGCAAAGGTATTCAAAGTGCCCACTTTGCTGACTTCTGTGGTTGAAGATAGGGGAGGGTATATCGTTAAAGGATTGACCGATGTTTTCCCGGAACAGACACCCATCAACCGGACATTTATCAATGCCTGGGAGGATACAAGGGTCGTGGACTGGGTAAAAAAGACCGGCAGGAAGAAGATCGTGATCGCCGGACTTTGGACAGAGGTGTGCGTAGCCATGCCGGCCTTACAGGCCGCGGGGGAAGGGTATGAGGTTTACGTAGTGACCGATGCTTCGGCCGGCGTAAGCGTGGAAGCTCATGAAATGGCCATTCAACGCATGATCATGGGTGGCGTCGTCCCTATCTCTTTCAACGCGTTCCAGGCTGAATTGCAACGAGACTGGGCGAGAACGGCAACCGTAGCTCAGCTTGTGCCGATCCTGGTCGAACATATGGGAAATATTGGCACCAGTATCTCCTGGGAATATCAGTTGATGAACCAGGCGAAAAAATAGAAATAGACAGGCTTTATTGTTAGGCTGGCAATTCGATCCGTTGGAAGAATGAGTAGAGGAAGCTTGGGTGACATTGGTCATCCAGGCTTCTTTAATAACTATTTCACCACGAATATGGACAGCGAGATCTTCGAAGTATTCCGACAATACACGAGACGATATGTACGACTAACCGACGAAGAGTTGGATAGAATAGAGTCGGTATGTACATATAAGAAATTGCGTAAGCAGCAATACCTCCTCCAGGAAGGAGATGTTTGGAGGTTGCATACCTTCATTGTTAGGGGGTGCCTCCGAACTTACTCAATTGACGACAAAGGCGTGGAGCATGTCGTCGGATTCGGGATTGGTAACTGGTGGGTCGGAGACCGGGAGAGTTTGAAATCGGGTAAACCATCAAAGTTTAATATCGATGCGGTTAACAATAGTGAAGTGATCCTGATCAGGGACCGGGATTTTAACAAATTGTGTGCGGAAATACCGGCCTTCAATGAAATGGTCAATACCATTCAGGACAGAAGTTTCATGGCCGCCCAGCGAAGAATACTGTCCTATATCAGCCATTCAGCAGAAGAAAAATACCTGACTTTTTTAAAAATGTATCCGGGATTTGCCGCCTGTATCCCGAAGAATATGATCGCTTCGTTTCTTGGCGTCACCCGGGAAACGCTGAGCCGGATCCGAAAAGGTTCCGGTAAAAAGTAGTATATTAGATTCCAAAAAGTGTTGTGTACGAAGTATTTAAGGCCTATTTGGACAGTAAAATATCCCTTAGTGAAGAACAGCATGAGTGGATCTACTCCAAATCCGTGGTGAAGAAATTGCGTAAGAAGCAGTATTTGTTGCAGGAAGGAGATAGTTGGAAATATCACTCTTTTGTCTCAAAGGGGTTGGTAAGAACCTATTCCGTTGACGAAAAAGGGATCGAACATGTAATCGCTTTTGCAATGGAAAACTGGTGGACTGGCGACAGGGAATCCCTGCTGTCCGGTCAACCGTCCCGTTTCAATATCGATGCGATCGAGGATAGTGAGATCGTTCTGTTTGAAAAGGAAAAGTTTGAGGCTATTTGCAGGGAAATACCGGCGTTCAATGACATGGTAAATATTCTTATCGATCGCAGCTTCGTGGCTTCGCAAAAGCGTATTCACGATGCCATCAGCACGCCCGTCGAGGAGAGATATGCGAATTTCGTGCAGCGGTATCCTTTCTTTGCTGCCCGGGTACCTCAAAACATGGTCGCGTCCTATCTTGGAATGACCCCCGAAACCCTAAGCCGTGTCAGGCACAAGGCGGCAAAGAAACCCTGAATTGATTTGACATCCCGGATGATGGATCAATATTTATTTTGTTTAATGTCAATGGGGGTACGACGATAATTTGGGAACTTCGTTTTATGATGAAGAACTCAGAAGGGTTAAAAAAGATCTCCATACATGCTTCCGGCACAAAAGCCGATTCCTTCAAAGCCTTAGTGAAAGATGTCCTGCATGGTGAGGAAATGCTGATATCGCCTGGCCTTTCGATTTTTACATCACCGGACGGAACAGTATTCGAATTTTATGGAATTGGCTCCCACTACCCTGATTATCTCTTCTCGCATAGCGAAATTGTCAACAGCTATCAGGTTACTGACCTTCACTCAGCTTTAGAAAAACTAGAAAAACAGGGCGCGACGCTGTTGGGAAAGGTCGTCGATATGTCTGCATCCTGTTATTATTGTCACATCAGGCTGGAAGACGGGAACGTCATTGGATTATTTCAATATAATACGGCAGTATTGTAACCGCCGATCAATTGCGATAGGGCCGGAAGGCCTCGCGAATATCCTCCACGAACAGTTCAGGTTGCTCCATTGCAGCAAAATGCCCGCCTCTTGGCATCTCCGTAAAGCGAACAACATCATAGCCTCTCTTTGCGGTTTCTAAGGGCGCACGGGTAACGGGCATATCAGCCGGGTATTTCGATATGGAGGTCGGGACCCTGACATAACCGGGCCAGGTGCTGGCATTGAGCTCGGATAATGCCCCGCGGTAATACCAGAAGCTGCCGTCAATACCCGCGGGATTGACTATATAGAGCATGATGTCGGTCAGCAGCCGGTCTTTGCTGATCACTGAATCGAGATTCCCGTGATGATCTGCCCATGCCCAGAACTTCTCTGCGATCCAGCCTGCTGTACCCAAAGGGCTGTCGTGCAGCGCTACGGCCAACATCATCGGTTTATCGGCCTGGATGCGCCAATAATCGTATCCGCCAATCCGCCACGCGTTAATGGCTGCAAAATATTTTTGTTCCGCTTCGGTCTGCGCACTATCCGGGACGGCAATACCCGGGAAGAAATTCAGATGAATGGCCTTGACGTCATCAGGGAAAAAATAGCCCAAACGTACGGTAACGCCGGCGCCCCAGTCTCCACCCTGCGCGACGAATTGTTTGTACCCGATGATTTCCGTTAGGAGTTTATGCCAAAGCTTTGCGGTTGTGTTCGCGTTTACGGGCTTTGACGGCAGGGCAGACCAACCAAACCCGGGCAAGGCCGGTATGATCAGCGTGAAGGCATCTTCAGCTTTCCCGCCATATTTGGACGGGTGTGTCAGCGGATCGATCACGTTGAAAAATTCAAAGATCGAGCCGGGCCAGCCGTGGGTCAGTACCAGCGGCAAAGGATTCTTGCCTTCTCCTTTGATGTAATAGAACTGGATCTTCGACCCATCCACATTGGCGATGTATTGCGGATAGCTGTTTAATTGCCTTTCCTGTTTTCTCCAGTCAAAGGAATTGACCCAATAGGTTTGAAGGCCTTTCAGCCATTTCATATCCATTCCCGTTTCCCAATTCGAAGCGCTATCGCGAGATGGCATCTGACGGGGAAGCGTGGCAGCCTTCACTTTTTTCATCACCGAATCCAGCGTGGCCTGGGGAATATGAATTTCAAAACGACGGACCAGATCGGGTCTTGCGAAATCCGCATTGCTAACGGGCTTATTCTGCGCATGTATGGATGCGGGCGCCATTACGGCGAGGAAGGCGATGAGTAATAGATTTTTCATTTTTTATTTTTCTTTTGGAGGAAATGGTATGGCTATCCGCAGGGTTGGCCGGGTGCCTTGTGTGGTATTTTTGGCAGCCGCTTCGAAGAACACTTTTCCTTCAAATAAGATCCCGCCCGGAAGGAAATAAGCAAGGCCGGGACCAAAGCCAAGTACCCGTTCCTTTGTAGTAGCGAGCTGATACCGCATCTGATAATAGTCGTGATTTCCGGCATAACTGTCTTCGACGATCTGTGTGAGGTAGTAGGCCGCAGCCTCCAACTTCAGGTTCTTTAGTAGTGAGCAATCGATTGAATAGTTGCCATTGTAGAAGGCCCCGGGTTTATCCGGTTTGCCAATGATATGAAATTCATAGTTGAGCTGATTTCTTGAGCTAAAGCTGACACTTTTGGTCAGAAATACCGTAAAAGCATGATACGCACTTAAAGCCCACAAATGGGAGGATGCGTTTATGGCATAGCTGGGGTCATATGACCCGACGGGAATATTGACGTCTACCTCTACACGGTGCCAGAAAGATTTTCCGAATAGCTTCCTGTCATTCCATTGAATGGCTGTTCCCTGAACAAGGTCTCCCAATGCATCCGGATTGACCGGGGGAGCGGCCCCCGCGATATTGGTAGCCGTAATTTTCACAATGGGCACCAACACCGTAAACCCCAAATTCCCGCCCGCAACCTTCACCGGGGCGAGATAGATTAACTGGTGCAACGACAGCAAGGAATTTATTTTAAGCGACGAACCTGTATTATCTCCGTTCGCATTATAGATCCGGTTTGTCTGGTAGAGTTGAGTATATCCCTGGTAAAGAAATCCGGGTTTTCCGGCGACACCATCGTAGACATTGGCCAATCCAAGATTGGTGGGGGGAAGTGCAGGCGCTTGCGCATACACAAAGAGGCTGATGGCGCTAAAGAGGATCGTTTGTAAGACTCTCATGCCGCAAATATAACTGTCCGCCGAAGGGCCAAAATTGATTAAAGCCACATAATTATGTGACATAGATCAATGCTAATGCTGTCGACTTTGCGAAATTTGCCGCCACACGCCGATTTATTTATTCAAAACATAAAGTAATGAAAACAGCAAAGGAATTACTGCAGGCTTATCATAGCAATATTCAAAATCCGGCTGCGGCTGCGGCTTTATTTGCCGCGGATGGCGCAATTGAACTTCCCTATTTGGCCTCAGTTGGCCAGTCCTGGCGAACGGAAGGCCCCGAAGACATTAAAAACATGATAGCCGGGCTTCTCAAAATGGCTCCGGATTTCAGGTTCATCAATATTAAGTACTATATAGAAACACCCGATCAGGTTTTTGCCGAGTATGAAGTAGATTGTCTGTGGAATGGGAAGCCTTACCAACAGCTATATATGGGGCGCCTGGTCGCTGATCAAGGAAAGATTAAGCTCCTTCGGGAGGCGATGAATCTCTATTCTGTCATGAATTCGGACGCTGTCAGCGATGCCTCTTAGCCTTTGACAACTTTTGATTTGCTGATCCCCAGTTTTTTTATCCGCATGACGCGCCATCATCGGGGGGATTTCTTTCGTTCTGCTGCTCCTGAACCTCGTTTGGGCAAAATGGCGTCGAAGTTAATAATGCACGTTACAAACGCATCCATCGCCGGGTTCCGTCGCAGCTCCTCGGGAATGCGGAACTGATATTCAGGTCTGTTAAAATCAGACATTGCCTACATCAAAAATGATACATCCCCAACCAACGATCCAACACAAGAAATTGAATGCCAACCGATAAAGAAATTGGCACCCTTTCTGTGGGCGACAATAAGGTGCTCAAACCAATTCTATGCTTATTACATACTTCCGGATTGCCTGCCGCAACCTGCTTAAACACAAAGGATATTCCTTTATTTACATTGTAGGCCTGGCCGTGGGCATCGGGCTGATCCTGCTCGATGGATTGTGGATCCACGACGAGCTGAGCTTCAACAACTATCATAAGAATCATGATCGTATTGCCCAGATCATACATCACGTCACCTTTAATAGCGAACGGATGACACTGCCGTATAACCCTTGGCTGTTGGGGGATGCACTGCGCAAGGAATATGGCAGCGATTTCAAGCGGATCGTTATGTCTACTTATCCCGGCGATCACGTGTTGTCGTATGAGAAAAAGAATATCAGCCGACCAGGAAGTTATATGGACGCGGAGGCCCCCGCGATGTTCAGCCTGGAGATGGAGGCCGGCGTGTTGGAGGGATTGATGGATCCGCATTCGATCCTGCTCTCGGAATCGACGGCAAAGGCCTTTTTCGGCAAAGAGGATGCAATGGGCAAGACGCTGATGCTGGACAATTCTGCATCGGTGAAGGTGACGGGGGTCTATAAAGACATCCCTTTCAATTCTGACTTCACGGACCAGGGGTTTATCGCTCCCTGGCGGCTGTTCCTTAGCATTTCTGGAGCCGACAAGGATCCCCAACCCTGGAATAACAACAACTATCTCACCTATGTGCAATTGGCGGACGGGGCGAATATGGAACAGGTCTCGTCCCGGATAAAAGATCTGAAGCGGAATAAAATGCCGCCGGCAATGTCCGCAGAAGAGAAGTCCACCGTATTCCTGCACCCGATGAACCGCTGGCATTTGTATAGCGAGTTCAAGGACGGCGTCCCCACCGGCGGCCGCATCGTGTTTGTCCGGCTATTCGCTATCATCGGACTCTTTGTATTGTTACAGGCTTGTATCAACTTTATCAATTTATCTACGGCACGGGCGCAAAATCGGGCGAAGGAGATCGGCATCCGCAAGACCATCGGCGGTCGCAGGGGGCAGCTGATCCAGCAGTTCTTTGTCGAGTCGGTAATGATCGCCCTACTGGCGTTCGTCTTTGCCTTGATCCTTGTGCGACTCTTCCTCCCCTTCTTTAACCAGATCGCCGACAAAAAGATCGCCGGCTTCTGGAGCAGCCCCTGGTTCTGGTCGATCGGTGCGCTGTTCTCTATCGCAGTCGGCCTGATGGCCGGCATCTATCCTGCGATCTATTTGTCTTCCTTCGATCCGGTGAAGGTGTTAAAAGGGATTTTCAAGGCTGGCCCGCTAACGATCTTCCAACGAAAGGCGCTGGTGGTGCTTCAGTTCACGATCTCCGTGGTGCTGATCATCGGTACCATCGTCGTATTCCGGCAGATCGAACATGCGAAGGACCGTCCCATCGGATATGACCCCAAGGGCGTGATCACGATCGGTACGACAAAGGATATCTACCTTCATTACAACTCGTTCTTCGATGATCTGAAGCGCTCGGGCGCCGTCGCCGACGTAGCCTACTCTGTCAATTCGACCACCGTGACCAATGCCATTACGGGGGGATTCAAGTGGGCGGGCATGGATCCGAATGCGTCACCACTGATCGCGATCAGTAATATCAGCAGCGGTTATGGAAAGCTCATTGGTTGGACTCTCAAGGAAGGGCGCGACTTTTCCGCCCGGCTGGCAACCGACTCTTCGGGGTTCATCCTGAATGAAGCGGCAGTGAAGCTGATGGGACTCAAGAACCCTATCGGCTCTCCGATCTCATTTAATGATAAACCATATCACGTGATCGGCGTAATTCGGGACATGATCATTGAATCACCCTTTCAGACAGTAGGGCCCTATATCTATACCATGGCCGGCAATTACAGTGCGTTCGTGACAATAAAGCTCGATCCGTCAATGGGTGTTCAAACAGCGTTGGCCAAAGTCGGCGCCATCTACACCAAATACAACCCCAGCCTGCCGTTCACCTATCAATTCACCGATCTGGAATACGCGAAGAAGTTTGCCGACGAAATCAGAGTGGGCAAGCTGGCCGCCCTCTTCGCCGTCCTCGCAGTGTTCATCTCCTGTCTGGGCATCTTCGGCCTTTCCACCTTCGCCGTTCAACAACGGATGAAGGAGATCAGCATCCGCAAGGTGCTGGGCGCGTCGGTGCTGACGCTATACCAAATGTTGTCAAGCGAATTCCTTGTGCTGGTGGCGATCTCGCTTGTCATTGCCGTACCGATCGCATGGTTTGGGATGAGCAAGTGGCTGCAGCAATATGAATATCGGACGACCCTCGCCTGGTGGATCTTCGCAGCAGCCGGTCTGGGCGCCCTGGTGGTAACGATATTGACGGTCGGCTACCAGTCTATCAAGGCCGCGACGGCCAATCCAACGGGGATCCTGCGGTCAGAGTGATGATCTCCTTAGCAGGAAAAACCTTCATGATTCATATCTCAAACCGCCCTTTTCTACTCAACCTCCGTAAGGTTCTGAAACTGGCCGCTGATTTTAAGTGCCCAATCTGCCATACTGCAGCGCAAGCATTTTTTCTGTGTATTTATATCCGATTGAAGCTTCTGCCGGAGACGGCGACGCCGTGAGTAAGGGGAGAGTTTTTTCAATCGAGGTTAGAATTCCTGCTATTTTTGCGGGATGAAAAGAAAAGTGGGAATCGTTATCGATCGGCTGACGAATAGCATCGTGGAGGTGGCATCGGGAACATCCTTCGAAACCGACCTGGTGCTGGTTGGTCCCGATGAGATCAAGAAGGTACATAAGAAGGACAAATGGCGGTTCAATTGGAAGAGGGAATTTAAGGAAGAGAATCACCAGTTGTATAAGTTGGTGCTCGATGGGGACATCCAGATTCAGGGGCTTATCAGTCTTCAGCCGATGGCGCAAGATTTGTTTATTGAGATGCATCTGATTGAAAACGCCCCTCATAATTTTGGCGAGCATAAGCAATATGAAGGCGTGGCCGGAAACATGGTGGCATTTGCGTGTAAAAGGAGCTTTGAGCTGGGTTTCGACGGATTTGTGGCTTTTACAGCAAAAACGAAGCTGGTGGATCATTATATCGAAACGCTTGGCGCTCAGGTGATTTATAGCCAGGACCGGATGGGAATTTTTACACCGGCTGCCCAAAATTTAGTATCTTTATACTACAAAGATTTCTTTGATGGCGGACAAGAATAAATATGTAAAATTGGATGATATTGGGTTTGTTGGCATGCAGCGAAAGAAAAGATCCGCTGCTGCTGAAAGATATCATCGGCGCAAGACCGGCGAGATTTTTCGCAAGGCAAGGATTGCTGCTCAAAAGGCTAGCGCCAGGCCTGCGGCAGCCAAGGTCGTGCGGTAAATCTTGCGTTTGGGGGTGGCGCTATGCGCCACACTGCTTTATTACTTCCCGCGTTTGTCAACTTCCAGTGCATACGCCGTCTACTTCTTCCCCACGTTGAGCACGAAAAAAGTCTCCAACAGCCCACATTCGGGAGTGGTCCCATATGACGGCAGGCGGCCTATTCAACCTCCGTAAGGTTCTGAAACTGGCCTCTGATTTTAAGTGCCCAATCTGCCATGCCTAATAAGATGGGGCTCAGTTGCTCCGCCGAAGGGGTCAGACTATAGATGGTAATGGGCGGTTTTACTTGGATAACGGTTTTGGATATCAGATCGTCCTCCCGCAATTGTTTTAGATGCTGCGCAAGCATTTTCTCTGTGATCCCGGGAATTAATTTTTTCAGCTCGCTATAGCGTTTAGGGCCTTTCATGAGGTGGTAAAGTATAGTGGCCTTCCAATGCCCGCCGATTTTATTCATGGCATAGGTTATCGGACAAAGCAGCTCCGCAGCCTGTCTGTTTTGATGCATGGTGGAGTTCTCTTTTGTTTTTGCCATGACCACTTACTTTGGAGTAGGTACTTGTAATAATCTTTGCTCAAAGGTAGTTTTGCAGGCGCTTTAAAACAAAAGATCATGAAATTGGTTGTAACCGGATCACTCGGAAATGTCAGCAAACCGCTCACCCAGATACTGGTCGAAAAAGGCCATGACGTTACTGTCGTAAGTAAAGACCCGGAAAAGGTAGGGCAAATCGAGGCGGTTGGCGCGAAAGCCGCGATAGGGTCCGTCTCCGATACCGCCTTCCTGACCAGCGTCTTCAAAGGAGCAGATGCCGTCTACACCATGGTGCCACCCAACTGGACGGTCAGCAATTACCGGCAATACATCGGCGAAACAGGCCTTCACTATCGGAATGCGATCGAAGCATCCGGAGTACGGCGGGTCGTCAACCTCAGCAGTATCGGCGCGCACCTCAGCAATGGCACCGGCCCCATTGCCGGCCTTTACGACGTCGAACAAACCTTAAATACGCTGAATGGTGTCGCCGTCCGGCACCTGCGTGCCGGCATCTTCTTTATCAATTTCTTCTTTGATATCCCGCTGATCCGCAGCATGGGTATTATGGGCGCCAATTACAGCAATCAAGCCAGGCTAGTCATGGTCCACCCCAGGGATATTGCCGCCGTAGCTGCCCGGGAATTGCAACACCCATTTGAGGGCAAAAACCACCGCTACGTCGTCAGCGAAGAACTGCAAGTAGCTGAAATCATCAAGGTCATTGGTACCGCCATCGGCAAACCCGACCTGCCCTGGGTACAGTTTAGCGACGACGACGCCTTCAAAGGCATGATGACTGCCGGCATGTCCGAGGCCATTGCCCGCGTCTATGTCGAAATGGGGATGGCTATCGGGAGTGGGGTCCTCTTTGAAGACTTTGAAGCCCATAAGCCCCACGAATTGGGTTCCACCAAACTCGTCGACTTTATAAATGAATTTGCCGCTATTTACAATTCGGGCCAATAGACGTTATTCAACAATAATCGGACATCATGATCAACAGAAATCACCCCGCATTTAACAAGACCGCGCAGCATTGAACGAGGAATAACATTCTTGCCAAAATTTCCGTAAATTCATATCCCGATTCAAGCCAATGGTTTTAGATGTAAATGGCGTCAAACACCAAATAACAGCAGACCCTGATGTTGCCTTGTTGGATGTCTTGCGTAATCACCTGGATCTGACCGGCAGCAAATATGGCTGCGGCGAGGGCGCTTGTGGCGCTTGCACCGTGCTGGTCAACGGAAAGCCTACGCATTCGTGTATCACTCCAATCAGCGCCGTCGCCGGCAAAGAAATTACAACCATTGAGGGCCTCGAACGAAATGGAAAGCTTCACGCCGTACAGGAGGCCTTTCTGACAACGGATGCCTTCCAGTGTTCCTATTGCGCGTCGGGTATGCTCATGTCCGCTGTGGCCCTGCTTGACAGCAACCCGTCACCCTCTGAAGCGGCCATTCTAAAAGCAATGAACGGTAATATCTGCCGGTGCGGAACATACCCATTTATTGTAAAAGCCATCCAGCTGGCTTCCAATCATAAATAAAACGATGGACAAGCCTTCTTTTACATTCGACCGTCGTAAATTCCTTAAGGTTGCCGGAGGCGGATTGATCGTTGCCTTCGTCTCGAAAGATTTCCTGTCCTTTGCGCGCAAATCGTCGCCGCAGGGATCGCCCTCGGTTCCCATCAGCGAAGTGGGCGCATGGCTTCATATTGGCGATGATGGACTCGTCACCGTCTACACCGGTAAAGTGGAGGTTGGTCAGAATATCCGCACTTCACTATCTCAAATCGTAGCAGAAGAATTGAAGCTGCCGGTCTCCTCTATCACGATGATCATGGGAGATACCGACCTGGTACCTTATGATGCGGGGACCTTTGGCAGCCGGACTACCCCGCAAATGGGCACTCAATTGCGCAGAGCGGCCGCCACCGCCCGCGAGGCATTATTGGAAATGGCGGCCAAACAATGGGACGCGCCGATCACAGGTGTGAATGCCGAAAACGGCATGATCGTCAACAGCGCGACCGGCCAGAAGATTGGGTATGGCGCATTGACAAAAGGGCAACAAATCCTTCGCACCATATCGGACGATGTTCCCGTGATTGCGGCAAAAGATTGGAAGGTTGCCGGAAAGACGGTTCCCAAGGTAGACGGGAGATTATTTATTAGCGGTAAACATGTGTATACCTCGGACATGGTCGTACCGGGTATGCTATATGGCAAAGTGCTGCGGGCGCCATCGTATAATGCGAAACTCATCGCCGCGGATATTTCAAAAGCAAAAGCTGTGCCCGGCATAACGGTAGTGCGGGATGGAGACTTCATAGGCGTAGTGGCGCCGGACGTCCTGGCCGCCGGAAAGGCCCTGCAGCTCATCGATGCCCAATGGCAGGAAGAGTCTGGCCAGCCGTCCGCAGCCAATATCTTTGATTATCTGGTGAAAAATGCGTCGGGGGAAGACGGCGAAAGAGGTTCGGCAAGCACAAAGGGCAACGTGGAAACGGGGTTGAAGGAATCGGACTTCCAACTATCGCAAACCTATCACATCAATTATATCGCCCATGTACCGCTCGAACCAAGGGCCGCACTCGCTGAATGGGCAGATGGCAAATTGACGGTTTGGACCGGGACACAACGGCCATTTGGTGTCCAGGAAGATCTCGCCGGTGTTTTTAAGCTGACGAAAGAAAAAGTACGGGTCATAGTGCCCGATACGGGATCCGGTTACGGCGGAAAGCACAGCGGCGAAGCAGCCGTTGAAGCCGCACGCCTGGCAAAGGTCGTCAAGAAGCCCGTCAAAATTGTCTGGACCAGGGAGGAAGAGTTTACCTGGGCCTACTTTAGACCGGGTGCGGTGATCGACGTGGCCGCCGGCGTAAAAAACGACGGAACCATTACCAGTTGGAAAATGGTGAACTACAATTCCGGAACTGCCGGCCTGGACACGCAATACAAAACGGCAAATCGACAAATAACCCATCTTCCTTCAAAAACGCCGTTAAAGCAAGGTTCATACCGCGCGCTTGCCGCAACCGGGAACGTGTTTGCACGCGAATCCCACATGACCGACCTCGCCAGGCTGATTAAAATGGACCCGCTCGATTTCCGGTTGAAAAACCTCGATGATGACCGGTTTAAAACGGTGCTTCAGGCCGCGGCAAAGGCCTTCGGGTGGAATGGACCTAAGGCTCCCGGTCATGGCTATGGCATCGCCGGCGGTTTTGAAAAAGGCGGCCATATCGCCACCTGCGCTGAAGTGCTGGTAAATGAAGACAAGGAGATAAAAGTACTCCGGGTGACACAGGCGTTTGAATGCGGCGCTATTGTAAATCCACATCAGCTGGAAAACCAGGTAACCGGCGCCATCGTTCAGGGACTCGGAGGTGCACTCTTCGAAAAGATTGATTTTGCCGCCGGAAAAATACTCAATTCAAGCCTTTCTGCATACCGGGTTCCGCGCTTCAGCGATACACCTCACATTGAAGTAGTGCTGATCAACCGGAAAGATCTTCCCTCCGCCGGTGCCGGGGAAGCAGGGATCATCGGTATCGCACCGGCCATCCGCAATGCCATCCTCGACGCCACCGGTATAGGGCTCACCACTATGCCCATGATCCCAAACGGGACACTCACTACTTAATTCAGAAGTCAGGTTTTTTTGTCCGTAAGTTCGTAAATTTGGATACCTCTTAAATGTATGCATATGTCAAAAAAGCCAGACCCTCCAAAAGAGAGTGAAGCTATATTGAGCGGGTCGCGCCGTGACTTTCTGAAAACATCTTCTTTACTTTCGGCAATGGCGCTCACGCCGGCCGCAGTGATCGAGGCGGCCGAACATCAGTGGGATGAGAAGTTTGCGGATGCCGCTGAAAAGATCCCGGTGACGCTGCAAGTGAACGGGGTGTCGTACAGTGTCAAGGTAGAACCCCGGATGACCCTGCTGGATCTGCTCCGCGAGCAACTGAACCTGACAGGCTCGAAAAAGGGCTGCGATAGGGGACAATGCGGAGCATGCACGGTGCATGTGAACGGAGTGCGGATCAATTCTTGCCTGAGTCTTGCGGTATGTAACGAGGGAAAAAAGGTGACGACGATCGAAGGGCTGGCAACTGGCGACCGGCTTCACCCCATGCAGGAGGCTTTTATAAAGCACGATGGCTTCCAGTGTGGGTATTGCACCTCCGGCCAGATCATGTCGGCCGTAGCGCTCGTGAAAGAAGGTCGAACCCAGTCGAGGGAACAGATCAGCGAGTTTATGAGCGGGAACATCTGCCGCTGCGGGGCCTATTCGAATATTGTAAAAGCTATCCAGGAAGTAAAAAACAATCAGGCATGAACCCATTTCAATATACCCGGGCGGTTGCGGCATCTGGGGCGATCCAGTCGGTGCTGAAAGAGCCCAGTGCGCATTTTCTGGCGGGTGGAACGAACCTGATCGATCTGATGAAGATGGGGGTGGTGATGCCCGAAAGATTGGTGGATATTAACGGGCTGCCGCTGAAGGGCATCGAAAAGACGGCAAATGGATTGCGCATCGGCGCCCTGGCGACGAACAGCGAGGTGGCGGACCATCCGCTGGTGCTGGAAAGCTATCCGCTGCTGTCGCTGGCGATCAACGCGGGGGCGTCACCGCAGTTGCGCAATATGGCAACGGTTGGGGGGAATATGATGCAGCGGACGCGATGCAACTATTTTTTCGATCCGGCGATGCCATGCAATAAGCGTGTGCCGGGAAGCGGCTGCGGGGCCTTGAACGGCTATAACCGTATGCACGCGTTGTTTGGCGCGAGCGATCAGTGTATCGCGGTTAACCCGAGCGACATGTGCGTGGCGATGGTAGCCCTGGACGCGGTGGTGCATGTGAAGGGACCGAAAGGGGAGCGAACCATAAAATTTGCCGATTTTCATCGTCTGCCGGGGGAACACCCGGAGAAGGACAATACGCTGGAAAGGGGCGAGCTGATCACGGCAGTGGATCTGCCGGCGTCGGCGACGGCGTTTAACCGGCACGTAGAATATTTGAAGATCAGGGACAGGTCATCTTTTGCATTTGCGCTGGTCTCAGTGGCGGCAGCGTTGAGCATGAACGGAACTACGATTACCGCAGCCCGGCTGGCAATGGGTGGGGTAGCGCATAAGCCATGGCGTTTACACGCGGCGGAGGATTTCCTGAAGGGTAAGACCATTTCCGACGAGCTGTTTACCCAGGCGGCGAAGCTGGCCATGCAAGACGCGAAGGCCTATCCCTACAACAAATTTAAGTTAACCATGGCGCCGAATGCGATCCTTCAGGCGCTCAAAACGGCAACCGCATGAGAAGAGATTTAATAGGCGATTCGCTGAATCGCGTGGACGGCCGGTTGAAGGTGACTGGAGGTGCGAAGTATTCCGGGGAGTACAAAGTGCCGGGGCTGACTTACGGCGTGCTGGTGTCGGCGACGATCGCGAACGGCACGGTGACGGCCATGGATACAAAGGCTGCAGAACGGGCGCTGGGCGTGCTGGCGGTGATCACGCCGTTCAATGCGCCGAAGGTGCCGGGTTACCAGCCGGGAGCGGCAAGGGCAGCCAGGGGTTTGAAGCTGTTCAACGATAACCAGGTCCATTTTAACGGGCAGCCGATCGCACTGGTGGTAGCGGAGACGTTTGAACGGGCTACGTATGCAGCCACCCTGATAAAAACCACCTACGAGAAGCAGCCCTTTGAGACGGATTTTCATAAGAATTTCGACAAGGGAGTTGTGCCCAACGAGGGAAGATATAAAGATTATGTGCGCGGTGAGGCCGATGCATATAAGAATGCCCCGGTGGTCGTGGAGCAGGATTATATGCTGCCCTCGGAGATGCACAATCCGATGGAGCTGCATGTAACGACCGCTTATTGGGACGGGGACGCTAAGGTGACCTTATACACGAAGTCCCAGGGGGTGATGGGTTCGCAACGGTCGATCGCGAACGCGTTCGACCTGGATCCAAAAAATGTGCAGATCAATTCCCGGTTTGTCGGTGGGGCCTTTGGATCGTCCTTGCGGACCTGGCCGCATGAGGTAGCCGCGGTGCAGGCCGCGAAGCTCGTGCGACGTCCCGTCAAGCTAACGCTCACGCGCGAGCAGATGTTTACGCTCGTGGGTTACCGGCCTTTGACGATCCAAAAGATCGGCCTGGGTGCATCGACCGATGGGAAGCTGGTGGGTATTACGCACGAATCGCATTCGCAGACCGCCGTGTATGAGGAATTTACGGAGAGTGCGGTGGGTGTGTCGCGTTTCCTGTATGCCAGCCCGAACGTGAATACGCGTTATAAGGTAGTGCCATTGAATGTCGGGGTTCCGGCGCCGATGCGGGGACCAGGGGAGGCGACGGGGTCGTTTGCGCTGGAATCGGCACTGGACGAATTATCATATAAACTGGGCATCGACCCTATTGAATTGAGGCTTCGGAACTATACCTACACGGACCCGGAGCGGAATCTGCCCTGGTCGAGCAAGTTCCTGAAGGAATGTTACCAGCAGGGCGCGGAGCGGATCGGCTGGGATAAAAGGGCCGCGCAGCCCGGGACACAACGCGACGGGGAATGGATGGTGGGATACGGGATCGGCTGCGGGGCCTTTGGGGCCTATCGGAACAAGGCATCGGCGAAGATCAAATTGCTGCCGGATGGTACCGTGAATATCCAAAGTGCGACGAGCGATATCGGCCCGGGGACGGGTACGTCGATGACGCTGATCGCCGCTGATACCTTGGGGATCGGGGCGGAAAAGATCACCTTTGAGCTGGGTAATTCTTCTTTCCCCGCGGCGCCTACGGAGGGCGGGTCACAGACTTGTTCATCGGTGGGCTCGGCGGTGCATGATGTTTGCATTGCCTTGAAGCAAAAGCTGAATACGCTTGCGGGGCTGCCGGCGGATAGCACGACGCCGATCGACTATCCGGGTATCCTGCAAAAACTAAACCTGCCCGTGCTGGAGCTGACGCAGGATTCCCAGGCCGGAGAAGATGCAAAGAACTATTCGATGTATTCGTTCTCCGCGCATTTCGCGCAGGTCTATGTCCATCCGGTGACGGGGGTGGTGAAGGTGAAGAAGTTGGTGGCGGTGGTGGATGGGGGAAAGATCGTCAGCCACAAGACGGCGAGCAGCCAGATGATCGGCGGCGCAGTCGGGGGAATGGGGATGGTCTTGACGGAGGAGGCGGTTTTTGATCAGAATTTCGGCCGGTATGTGAACGGGAATTTGGCGGATTATCATGTGCCGGTGAATGCGGACGTTCCGGATATAGAGGCAATCTTTATCGACAAGCCTGATCCGATCATCAACCCGGTGGGCTCAAAGGGGCTCGGGGAAATCTCGTTGATTGGCGTTGCGGCAGCGGTAGCCAATGCGGTGTATAATGCATCGGGGAAAAGGATCAGGGAATTGCCCATTACCCCGGATAAAATATTAATGGCATAATGAAAGAAGTTAGGGACATAGTACGTGCTTACGGCCTGGCGCACCAGGAAGGAAAACAGTGTGCGCTGGCCACGGTCGTCCATGTCGAGGGGTCGTCATACCGTAGGCCGGGCGCGAGGATGTTGGTCACGGAAGACGGCGAACTGACTGGCGCGATCAGCGGGGGATGCCTGGAGGGGGACGCACTGCGAAAGGCCCTGTATGCGATCCATCAGCAACAAAACAAGCTGGTAACCTATGATACGACCAATGAGGACGATGTACAGCTCGGGGTGCAGTTGGGTTGTAACGGGATCGTGCATATTTTGTTCGAACCAATCGATGATAGGAAAGAGTATCATCCTATTCGATTGTTGAAGGAATTGATTGGTGAGCGAAGGGACACCGTGCTGCTGACCTTGTTTTCTTTGGATCGGTCGGCGGAGCAGCCCGGCACTTGTCTGCTGTATGCGAATGGCGGAGTGATGACCGCATTGCCCGGGGATTGGCAGGATCTGGTGATGGCGGATATAAAGGAAGCGGCCGGGAGCAGGGCCTCCGGGTGTAAGGAATACACTCGGAATAATCAAAAGTATAACGGTTTTGTGGAGTTCATCCCGCCGCCGCCCGCTGTAGTGATCGCAGGGGCGGGGAACGATGTTCTGCCGCTGGTGGAGATGATGGCGATGCTGGGCTGGCAAACGACGGTGGTGGACGGCAGGCCGCATTATGCGACTTCCCGCCGCTTCGGAAAGGCTGATAGGGTTTTGGTCGCCCGGCCAAATGAGGTGCTCAACCAGGTGAACACGGATGCGCAAACGCTTTTTTTGCTCATGACGCATAATTACAACTATGATCTGGCCCTGCTGCGGGAGCTTGTCACGAAAGGGTTCGGGTATATTGGAATTTTGGGGCCGCGGAAGAAGCTGGACCGGATGCTGGAAGAGCTGCGGACGGGAGGGATGACGCTTGACGATGAGCAGCTGGCCGCCATTCATAGCCCTGTTGGGCTGGACATCGGCGCGGAGACGGCGGAGGAAATCGCCGTGTCGATCGTGGCGGAAATAAGTTTGGTGTTGTCAGGTGGGACCGGTGGGTCACTTAAAGAAAAAGCTGCTCCTATTCATAGCCGTCCGGCTGTATTTTCTTCTCATGAATAAGACGGGTATGATAATCCTGGCGGCGGGGGATTCGTCCAGACTGGGACGACCGAAGCAGCTCTTGCCTTACCGGGGGCGGACCTTGCTGACACATGTGGCGGCGGAGGCACTGGCGGCTGACGTGCAGCCGGTGGTAGTGGTTACCGGGGCCTATCAGGCGGAAATTCGCGATGCTTTGAAGGGTCAGCCGGTTAGTATCATCCACAATCCGCGCTGGGAAACAGGAATGGCCTCGGGGATCGTCGCCGGATTGACAGAGGCGCTTGTCATTGAGCCCCGGTTGCAGGCGATCATTGTCGCGGTCTGCGATCAGCCGTACATCTCTGCGGAACTTTTTCGGTCGCTGATGAAGAAGTTTACCACTTCGGGAAAAGGGTTGATTGCTTGTACGTATGCGGAGACCATGGGCACGCCCGTGTTGTTTGGTTGGCCCTATTTTAACGCGCTGACGACTTTGTCAGGGGACACAGGGGCCAAACAATTGTTGAAACAATACCCGGATGATGTGGCGACGGTTCCTTTTCCGAAGGGAGGGATCGATATCGATACGGAGGAGGATGTAAAGGAGATCATTTAAACATTCTTTTATGGATAATGCCCTACAGGTATCTATCGTGAAAATAGCGGGGGATTCCGTAAAGGCAGTACGGGACCTGCTGGCTATCGAGGAGCCGCTGGAGATCAGGGTGGGTTTTGGCGACCGGGTGCAGAATCTCGCGGTGACGATGCGGACGCCCGGACAGGATGCGGATCTGGCGCTGGGTTTTCTGTTTACGGAAGGCATTATTGCCCGCGCCGCGGATGTGCTGGCTGTTGCGCCTGTTTTTCTACCCTGTTCGGAGGATAAGCAAAATACGATCCTGGTCACGCTGAAGGAAGGTGTCGTGCCCAACCTCCGGCAGGCCGAGCGGAATTTCTATACGACGTCAAGCTGCGGGGTATGCGGTAAGGCCTCCATCGAGGCGATTCGCACCGTGGGCGCCTTTAGGGCGGGCGCGTCAGAGGCCGAACAGATGGCGGGGATCGACCCGGCCTTTATCCTGGGTCTGCCGGAACGGCTGGCCGCTGCACAGGAGCTGTTTGCAGAGACGGGGGGACTGCATGGGGCGGCCTTGTTTGATATAAATGGAGCATTGCTGCTGGTGCGGGAGGATGTAGGAAGACATAACGCGGTGGACAAGCTGATCGGGGCGGCGATGATGGAGGGCAGGCTGCCGCTGGTGCAGTCCGTTTTGCTGCTTAGCGGCCGGGCGAGTTTTGAACTGGTCCAGAAGGCGGCAATGGCGGGGATACCGGTGATCGCGGCCGTAGGCGCGCCGTCAAGCCTGGCGGTTTCGCTGGCGGAAGAATTCCGGATGACCCTGATCGGCTTTCTAAGGAACAATCGGTTCAATATTTATTCAGGAGCGCATCGGGTGAATATCCCGGTGACTGAATATTAAAACAATCGTTATGAGCGACCAGAAAGAGGAGCAGCCTTCGGCGGAAAGCCCTGAACAATTGTCGCACCTGAAGGTGACGGAGGCGAAGACATGGGCGGCAGGTATCCCGGGTGTAATAGCGGCACTGAGCGACGTGTTTGCGGAGGCAGGTGCGGTGCGGGGGCTGAAGGGGCTCGCGAAGATGAACCAAAAAGGAGGCTTCGACTGTTCGAGCTGCGCATGGCCGGACGAGGATGGAGACCGTTCGCCGATCGCCGCATATTGCGAGAACGGCGCGAAAGCGCTGGCGGAAGAAGCGACAAAGAAGAAGTTGACAGCTGACTTTTTTGCCCGCCATTCGGTGAATGATCTGGCGGGTTTATCCGATCTGGAGCTGGGTAAAAAGGGCCGGATTGCCTTTCCGGTGTACCTGCCGAAGGGTGGGACACATTTTCTGCCGATCAGCTATGAGGAAGGATATACAAAGGTGGCGGAGGCCCTGAACGGGCTGGGGACGCCGGACGAAGCGGCTTTTTATACGTCGGGCCGGCTGAGCAACGAGGCCTCTTTTATGTACCAGCTATTTGTCCGGGAGTTCGGGACAAACAATATGCCGGACTGCTCCAATATGTGTCATGAGTCCAGTGGGGTGGCGTTGCTGGAAACGATCGGGTTCGGGAAAGGTTCGGTGACGCTGGAGGATTTTTCTCACACCGAGCTGATCATTATGATGGGGATTAACCCGGCGACGAATATGCCGCGGATGCTGGACAATCTGGAAAAGGCAAAGGATAACGGCGCGAAGATCATTGCGATCAACCCGCTGAAGGAGGCGGGGCTCATCGGTTTCAACAATCCGCAGCAGGTGAAGGGGGTGGTGGATAGCCTGTTGAACAAGCCGGCGACCAAAATGGCGGATCTATACTTGCAGGTCAGGATCAACGGGGATATGGCGGTGTTGCAGGCGGTCGAAAAATTATTGTTCGAGGCGGAGGCGGCGCATCCGGGAACAGTGTTGGACCGCGAGTTTATCGGGAAAAATACCGTGGGTGTCGACGGATTGAAAGCGCATCTGGCCGAACAGTCGCTGGAGTCGCTGGCGGAAGCTTCGGGGATCCCGGTGGAGCAATTGCGGGAGGCGGCGGAACTGATCAGGGATCGGAAGAAGATCATCATCTGCTGGGCGATGGGGATCACGCAGCAAAGGAACGGGGTGGATACGATCAAGGAGATCGTGAACCTCGTACTGTTAAAAGGCAGCCTGGGGAAACCGGGCGCGGGTCTATGCCCGGTGCGGGGGCACAGCAATGTACAGGGAAACCGGACGATGATGATCTGGGAGCAGCCTCCGGCCTGGTTCCTGGACAAGCTAAAGGAGGTGTTCGGTTTTGAGCCGCCCCGGGAACACGGGGTGGATGTGGTGAATAGTATAAAGGCCATACACGAGGGAAAGATCAAGGTGTTTTTCGCCATGGGGGGAAACTTCCTGTCGGCCACGCCGGATACGGAATATACGGCAGCGGCCATGCGGAAGTTGCGGTTGAACGTAAATGTGTCGACGAAGCTCAACCGGACCCACCTGGTGCATGGGGAGGAGGCAATTATCTTCCCAACGCTGGCGCGAAGCGATAAGGACTTGGTGGATGGGGTGGAGCAATTTGTGAGCTGTGAAAATTCGATGGGGGTGGTGCAGATGTCGAAAGGCATCCTGAAGCCGGTGTCGAAGGATCTGCGGAGTGAGAACCGGATCATTTGCGAGCTGGCAAAGACGACGCTGGGTTCGCGGACAAAGGTGGATTGGGATCGGTATGCGGGCAGTTATGATGCCGTGCGGGACCTGGTGGAGCGGTGTATCCCCGGATTCGGGCAATATAACCGAAGAGTGCGGGAGCCGGGCGGATTCTATCTCCCAAACGGCCCCCGGGCGGGTAAATTCAGCTCGAGGGACTTCGGCGACAAAATGCCGTTCACTATCTGCAGAGTGCCGGAAATCCGGATGGAACCGGATGAATATCGGATGGCGACGGTGCGTAGCCATGATCAGTTTAATACGACGATCTACGGGATGGATGACCGTTATCGGGGAATCCACGGGGAAAGACGGGTAGTGTTTATGAATTCATCGGATATCGCGGCTGCGGGATTGCAGGCAGGGGATAAGGTGGACCTGTTCAGCTATTACGAAGGAGTTCAACGGGTGGCGCGGCTGTTTGTGGTCGTTCCCTATGATATTCCCCCACGTTGTACTGCTACTTACTACCCGGAAACGAATGTCCTGGTGCCGATCGGCAGCGTGGCGGAGAAGAGCAATACGCCGACATCAAAGCTGGTGTTGATCAAGATCAGGAAGCATATACCCGCGTCAACCTGAACATGATTTCCAGCTTTAATTAAAAGTGAAGCCAATCTGGAGATTCGCGCCTACCGATGCAGGCTGATTATTACCGAATCGTGCCGGTAGGGATACAGAGAACCAGTAGTCGACGTCTTGCGTCCGCAGATACACCTTATTGAAGACAGGTGTAACGCCATATCGCCCTCCCGTTTCAAAAGCGAGCCGGGGGATAATGTTAAATCCGTTGCTAAAGCGGAAAATTGGGCCAGGATCAAACAGTAAGTTGCTGGTCTTGCTGGTGCCTGTCTTTCCTGCACTCTGTTGCCATTGTACTGAGGGAGTGATCTCATAGCTAAAGCCAAAATGCTTACTATAATAAACGTTGATGCCTACTGGAAACCCGATGGTGGTCGCTGTCTTAAATTCAGTAGTAGTCTCGTTTTTGTTGATGGTGACCCATGGGATGATGAAACTTAGGTAGGCCTTGACGACATGATACCTCGGCGTATCAGCGGGACTGTTGGATTGCCCGAAAAGCTGACTTCCGTAAAGTAAGCCCAGGGACAATAGCAGAAAGCAAGATGATTTTCTCATAGTTTACAAATTTACTAGATGAGTTTCATATCAAATAGCATTTTTCGTATTCTGGCCCCGGTTGCAGCAAAAATGGCATTAGCCAAAGCACGGGGGGGACCCTGCTTCTCTTACGGGGATGGACCGGAACGAGCTCGCGACCCTGGCAAAGATGGGCGACGGGCGAACCCTGTAAGGGTGGCTTGTCAACTTGTGCTCACTATTCAAAGTGATCCAGGAAGAAATTGGCCTGGTTGACGAACAATTCCGGATACTGGTTAAAGGACCCGTGTGCCGAATCGGGATAATAGGTGAGGATCGAGTTTGGAATTTGCTTAAATAGCTCGACAGAAGAAGTGCTATCCATCATTTCGTCATTGCTTCCCTGGATGATCAACACCGGCTGACTAATTTCGCTTAGTTTTATTGTTACAGGATCAGTTCCCCACCGCGTAAGTGCTGCCACCTGTGCCTGGACGGAAGGCAGGCCAGTGTCCTGGTCACGGTCTTGCTTTCTTGTGTAGAGTCGTCCGAGGGTCTTGGTCACAAGGTTTCTGCTTTTTTCGGATTGGGTTGCGAATAAATACAGGTAAATTTCCTTCTGCTCCTTAAGTGCAAAGGCTCTTTCAACCAGCTTGGGAAAGGAACGTAAGGCGACGGTGCCTTGGGGGGCGGTTCCAACAAGGATAATTTTGCGCAGTAGTTTGGGGTTTGTGCCGGCTATCGTTTGGGCGATGAAGCCACCCAGTGAAAACCCCAAAATGTCACACAGGCTGATCTTTAGGGCGGTAATGATTTTTACCGCTATCTGTGCCATTTCCTGCACGTTGTCGGGTGTCTTGCCGCCTGAGTTCCCGATGCCGGCGTTGTCAATAGTTATAACAGGCCTTTCCTTTGCCAGGCCATTGATAACGATGGGATCCCAATTGTCCAGTGTTCCGGTAAAGTGTTGTAGGCAGACGATGGGAATGCCTTCCTTTCTCCCCAGGGACCTATAGGCGTATCGGATGCCGTCAATCTCTACATACTGGGTGGGGGCTACTGCGTAGGTCAAAACCGGAGTACTCATTTCGGGGTGATTTTATTTTTTTATCATGGGAATCTGCAGGTTTGTCGGCCTGTTTTCTTCGCTGTCAAATCCCCGGCCATCAATATTTCTGGCACCCCAAAACATCAAATTGTTGACGACATAGATCAGGTCATACTCCTTAAAAACTTGTCCATCTGCCAGTCCAAATGGAGGGAAGGCCTTTCTAAAAATGCTCTGCGCCTCGCCGACCTTCCACTCGTCGTAGCCTTTGGTGAATTTGTTGAGCACATCCGCGAAGGGCTGAATTAATGGCGTTACGGTATATTCTTCGTCGGCGGAGAAATTCACTTTTATCGCGCCTGGTGCGATGGGATGTTCACCCAACCACTCGATATGCCCTTTGATGGTCATTTGGGCAAGAGGCGTTTTACCAAAGGGGTCTGCATTATTTGTTACGATAAGTTCAAATCTGCCTTCCGGGAAATAGGTAAAGCTCCTGCTCAGGTAAAAAGGTTTCAATGTGCCATCCGCATTTTTGGCGTTGCTCGGGCGGATCTCAGGCGTGATACTTTCCCAATGTCCAAGTGATGCGGCTTTTACTTGATCTGTATTCATGGTGTGGTTTATGCGTTGGTGCTGCGGCTGTCATCTTAACGAAGCTTGGTTTTATAGCCGCCATCGAACCATGCGACAATGGTGTCGACATAATCATTGGCCGCCTCTTCCCAAACCCGGTGCTCTGCATTGAGGAGTACGCACTGGTTGGCGGGAAGCCGTTGGGAAAGGAACTGGGCATTGACCGGTGGGACGATGGGGTCATTTTTGCCGGCTATGATTAACGAAGGAATTTTTATATAGCTCAAAAGCGGCTCGAGTTTGGGGCAGTCGGTAATATAGCCTCTTACAAATTGGGAGGCTTCTTCAAGACGGCGACCAGCCGAGGCCGCTCTGAAATCTTCGATGATGGCTGCAGGAGTTAACTGCGCTGCCTGCTCAAGGTAGGGTTTGACACCATCGGCGCCGACTTCCGCGAGGGCGCCTGGGGGCGAATAGATAATGTCTTTCAAAGGGCCTGCAGCAAGTTCGGGCTGCATCGCGCCCCCACCGATGACCAGGCTTTCAAATAGAGCTGGTTGTTTGGCGGCTGCAAATAAGATGGCAAGGGTTCCAACGTCCGGTGCTATGACATGAGTCCTGTTGATACCAAAATGGTCGAGGAACTTGATGAAAAAGTCGCCCATAGCTTCGGGTGCCATCACATTTGGACGGCTTTCGGAGTGACCGAAACCGGGTAGATCCACAAGAAGAAGGGAGAATTTAGCGGATAGCACTGGCGCCAGGTGGTAGAATGAATAGATGCTCTCTGGCCATGGAGCGGTCAGAACTATCGGAATTCCTTTGGCTATACCGGTTTTCGCGTACCTGACGGATAGTCCATCAATTTTTTCTGTCGCTATTTTGCCAATATTTGGCAACGAGTTTTGGCTCATTCGGGAAGGGTTATTTTGATTTGCGTAGCATCTCCTGTCATATGGTGAGCCAAATTTTAAAAACAAACAACAAAATCGATTGTCAAAAACAAAGCATTTGTTGTAAAAAGCAAATGGGGTTGCTTTGCCTCGAATTAGTCAATTGGGAATTAGAGTGTCAAGACTCCTTCTTTTCGGTACGATGCCGGGGTTTTCCCGGTTTGTTTTTTGAAAAAGTTACTGAAGTGCGATGAATCTGCAAATCCGAGCCTGGAGGAAAGGTCTTTGATGGCTATTTCAGTTTGCCTGAGCAGAGCCTGCGCCTCAATCAATATTTGCTCGTGTAGGAAAGCAATGGCTGTCTTTTGCGTTTGTCGTTTGATAACTGTGTTTAGGTGGTTGGGGTGGATGGACAGCTTCTCCGCGAAATGTTTTACGGTCAAAGTGTTTTTGTGGGTTGGACTGTCTGCGAAACTTTTCCTGACGAGTACGCGAAAGTTTTCTACCAGATGATGTTCCCGGTCATGGAGATGGGTGGACAGTTTTTTGTCGGACGCAGCGTATTTGTTGTATAGCCTTCGTACATACAATAATAATGTGTGAACATAGGACGTAATAAGCGAGATTTTGTCAGGATTTTTTGAGTGATATTCCTGGTAAACGAGTTTATAAATATTGGTTAACGTATCCACTTCCTCCGGTTCGAGTTCGAAGGGGATTGCTTGCTCCAACTGTACAAAAGGCAGTTCAAAAACGATGTCCGAAATTATTTTATGGTTGCGCAAATAGTCTTCGGTAAATACGATAAAGTATTCTTTTAGTCCGCGCTCCGGTTTAAGCCAGGACACGACCTGGCAGGGTGTCTTGAAGAATATGGCCGGCTTGTTTAACCTGGCTTTCCAATACCCGGCGTTGAGGGTGACATCGCCCTCGAGAAAGAGGGTGATGCAATAGAAGGAATGGCGGAAGGGTTTGGCAACATAGTCGTAATTCTTGACTACTTTGGGGTCGATTTCCCTTATGTCGATATCCTTGTACAAGGGTGGTTTGGCTTTGACGTGCTTGTAAAAGCTATCCAGATCGGTGAGATAGGGGATGTTAGTTTCGGCTGTCTTTTTGCTTTTCACATGGTGAATATACTGAACTATACAGGACCGGTGACATCATATACGATTTTCGCAATCGGCCGAGTTTTAACGCATCCACGCCTTAAGACCCTGTTCAGCTTGTGCGGATATGAACAATGCCTGTAACGATAACGAACAAGCCCAGGGTACTCAAAATATAATTTCACTGAAAATCAGCCGATTACGGAAATGGCATGAAAGTAGGCATCAGAAGCTGATGGAACGGTGCAAGAAAGGAGAATATTCAGGATACGTCGCAACTGCGTACGAAGGCTGGGGCCTCCTTTCGAGTATCACGATCTATGACCGGCGACATTTCAACAGCACACTACATTACCACGAAAATACGCACGTCAGCCTGGTCATTCACGGCGGATGCCGGGAGAAAAAGAAAGTCGATTACGAGCGGAGTATGAAAAAATTATTACTGGCGTTCTTGTGGCTTACGCTATACCATCACCTTTTCGGCCAGAGCTCCACGAGCGGGCTGCAAGACTCGCTGGTTGCCCGGTTTAACCGAAACGATTTCCAAGGCTTTTACGATCTCGGCTCGTCAGATTGGAAGCAAAACAACAAATCCGACGGGATCATTGGCTGGCTCGGTTATATCAAGGGCCAGACCGGCAATGTAAGGAGCTCGGTGCTCAGCCTGGATTCGGGTAAGACTACTTATTATAAGTGGGACGCCCGAAAAAAGATACTCAGCTTTGTGCTGAAGACAAACGATGGGCGCCGGTTTGAAGGCTTCGATTTTAAAAGCTATCATTTGCCGCAAGATATCATCGCCGCCTCGGCGATACCGACGGACAACCCGCTGAAAAGCAGGCTTGACTCGTCAGTGCAGGAGGTCACGGTCGATTTTATGCTGACGCATCACCTGGTCGGGCTTTCCATTGGGGTGGTCAGCCATGGCCGGAAGCATATTTATAATTACGGTACGGTGGAAAAGAACCGGGCGGAGCTGCCTGCGGACACAACAACCTTCGAACTGGCTTCGATAACCAAGACCTTTACCGGTATCCTGCTGGCGCAGGCAGTGCTTGATAAAAAAGTCAATCCGGATGCCGACATCAGGGAATATATGCCCGGTAGCTATCCTAACCTGCAATACCACGGGCAGCCGTTGCGTATCATCAACCTGGCTAACCATACTTCCGGATTACCTGCCGAGCTACCCAATCTGGATACGTTTAAAAGCGAATTTTTGGTGCTGAAAATGTACGATAGCTATACGGATGAAAAATTCTTTGCGGATCTCAGGACGGTAAAAATTGATACGGTGCCCGGCACAAGTTACGGCTATTCGAATTCGGGCATGAAGCTGCTGGGGATCATTTTAGAAAAAGCCTATGGCCTGAGCTACGCGCAGCTGCTCAAAAAATACATCACCGGCCCCATAGGAATGAACAACACCCGTATCGCCAACGCCATCAGCGATACGACCGGCTATACAAAAGGTTATGATGACGAAGGTGATCAGACGCGAGCCATGCCCCATGTCAATTTCAATATGTTCGGCGGAGCAGGGGCTATTCTTTCCGACAGCCGGGATATGCTGAACTACGTGGAAGAGAACATTGTCGAACGTCTGCCCGCCGTGAAATTATCGCATCAGCAGACTTTTGTCGGCGATGGTGGCGCTTTGGGGATGGGCTGGCAAATCGCCCGGAAAACCGTTAACGGCGATCGGATCTGGAAAAGCGGCGGCGCGCTCGGGTTCCGTTCCTACTGCGCGGCGGTGCCTGACAAAAAGGTAGGCCTAATCTGGCTTTCGAACCGTGGCGATATTATGGAAGACGAATTGAACGAAATGGCTGATAGCCTATTAGCGGCTGCGATAAAACAGAAGCCGTAACGGTGGTGCAAATCTATTTTACTTTCAGCATACTGGCGTTGATAGCGACGACAACGGTGCTGAGGCTCATAAGGACGGCCCCGGTGGCGGGACTTAATAGTATCCCCTGCTTATAGAGAACGCCGGCGGCGAGCGGCACGGCGACAAGGTTGTAGGCAGTAGCCCAAATAAGGTTTTCGAACATTTTACGGTAGGTGGCTTTGCCGAAGAGGATGAGACTGACGATGTCTTTGGGGTTGCTGTTGACCAGAACGATGCCCGCAGTTTCGGCGGCTATATCGCTGCCGCTGCCGACGGCAATACCGACATCTGCCTGGGCGAGAGCGGGGGCGTCGTTGACGCCGTCGCCGGTCATGGCGACGAATTCGCCTTGGCTTTGGAGTTCCTTTATTTTTTCGAGCTTTTGATGGGGCAGGACTTCGGCGACGTAGCTGTCCATGCCTAATGTTTTGGCGACGCTTGCGGCAACGCTTTTGTTGTCGCCGGTCAGCAGAATCGTTTTGATCTTTTGCTGGTGCAGCGTTTTGATAGCGTCATAGGATTCAGGACGTATCTGGTCTGCCAGCGCGATGAAACCGGTGACCTGGTCGTCAACGGTTATATAGACGAGGGTTTCGCCGGGTTTGATCTCCTGCGTAATACTGCCGGCAGGTAGGGCTTGGGGGCTGAGGATCGCTACTCTTTTACCGTCGGCAATGCCGGTGATGCCTTTTCCGGGGAGCGCCTGGACCTCGGTAGGGTTGCTCAGGGGAAGCCGGAGATCTTTTGCTTTTTGAAGGATGCCGGTGGCGATGGGGTGTTCGGATCCTTGTTCCACGGCGGCGGCCAGTTGAAGGACGTGGTCGGCGGTTAAGGGTCCCGGTTGATCTGGCGTGTTTTGTTGTAGTAGGGCTTGATAGCGTACGACTTCGAATTTGCCGATGGTGAGGGTGCCGGTCTTATCGAAGACAAGGGTGGTGATACGCCGGGCGTTCTCGAATTCCGTGCGGTTTTTGATGAGTAGGCCGTGCTTTGCGGATAGGGCAGTGGATCTGGCAACGACCAGGGGGACGGCGAGACCCAGGGCATGAGGACAGCAGATGACGATGACAGTGACCATTCTTTCGATGGCGAAGCCAAAGTCCTTGCTGTCGAGGAACCAGTAGAAGAAGGTGGCGAAGCCGGTAGCCAGGGCAATGAGGGTGAGCCAGCGGGCGGCTTTGTCGGCGAGGAGCTGCGTCCTTGATTTGGCCCGCTGCGCGTCGTCGACGAGCTGGATGACTTTGGAAAGGTAGGAGTCGGCTTTGCTGTGCACGACGGTGATGGTGAGAACACCGTTGCCGTTGAGGGAGCCGGCGATGACGGGTTCGCCCTTGGTTTTGTGGACGGGCTTGGATTCGCCGGTGAGCATGGATTCGTTGAGATGACTGTCGCCTTCGCTGATGGTACCGTCGGCGGGGATTTTTTCGCCGGGCTTGACGAGGATGCGGTCGCCGGATTGAAGGGTGTCGGTTCTTACGTCGGCTATTCTGCCATCATCCTGGACTTTATGGGCCTGGTCGGGCAGCAGTTGGACGAGAAGCTCCAGCTCCCGGGATGCGCCGGCGACGGAGCGCATTTCGATCCAATGACCTAGGAGCATGATGAGGATGAGGGTATCGAGCTCCCAGAAGAAGTCCGTGCCTTTCAGGCCCAGCACGGTGGCGGCGCTGTAAAAATAGGCGACGGTGATGGCAAAGCCGATGAGCGTCATCATTCCGGGGTCGCGGGTTTTCATTTCCTCCCACAAACCGGTGAGAAAGGGGCGACCTCCATAGAGAAAGACGAAAGTGGAGAGTGCGAGCAGGAGGAATGGGGAGCCGGGAAATTGGATCTGGATATGAAGCCAGTGCTGGACCATGGGTGACAGGAGCAGGATGGGAGTGGTGAGGGCCAAAACGATATAGAAGCGCTTTCGCAGGTCGGCAATCATCATAGCGACGTGGTCATTATGGCCGTGGGAATCGGGTGAATGATTGTCGGCCATTTCCGGAGTTTGACGATGTTGATGTTCCATGATTATTCTTAATAATGGTTTACTGCAATGGTTTGGCACAACAAATAAAAGGAAAATATAATATCCCGGCCGGTGGCGGGAAGTTTGGATAAGATTGTGGGAATATTCGTCATTGTGGTTAGTTATTCGGTTCGGTAGCTTTGCGTCGCACTATCGAATAATAAACTATGACTCGACCACCGTCCTTTAAAGAACAAGTAGACGAATTGAAAGAACAAATGAAGGCCGCAGCTCCTGCCGAAATATTAGCAGTATTTTCAAAGGAAGCAGAAGACCTGGGGTTGTCGGATGTTGCTAAAAATGCATTGCAACCGGGTACCGTGGCCCCCTTATTTACGCTGCCAAATGCCACCGGGAGTCTAAGATCGCTTTCAGATGCGCTCGGCACGGGCAATGTCGTGCTGACTTTTTATAGAGGGATATGGTGTCCATACTGCAATTTGCAACTGAAGATCTACCAGGAAATCCTCCCCCGGATAGAGGCCATGGGCGCTTCTTTACTTGCCGTCTCACCAAATATCCCTGACCATTCCCTATCCATGAAAGAAAAGCACGCACTGTCTTATGAAGTGCTCAGCGACTTTGATAATCAGATTGCAAAACAATATAAAATAGTTTTTAGCCAATCCGATGCGGTAGCCGACATGGGCAAAAAAGTCGGAGTGGATATTGCCGCCTTCAACGGAGTTGCCAAGCGTGAAATACCGGTGCCTGCTACTTTCATTATCGACCGGCAAGGAATCATCCGATTCACTTTCGCCAATGGAGACTATACAAAAAGAGTAGAGCCGCAGACGGTTTTGGACGCCTTAGCTTCGTTGCGATAATAGATTATTCGGGGATCGGAAAAACGGTCCGGTTTTTGAAAGATCGAAAAAAAACAATCAAATCATGGAAAAATTAGCATTGCTGGCTCGACTGGAAGCCAAGCCTGGAAAAGCGCAGGAAGTGGCCGAATTTATTAAAAGCGCCCTGGCGCTTGCCCAGGACGAGCCTGCTACCATTCGCTGGTATGCCCTGCAGATCGGACCTTCTACTTTCGGCATTTTTGATACCTTTGGCGGTGAAGAAGGCCGCGAGGCGCACCTCCAGGGGCCCATTGCCCGGGCGTTAATGGCCAGGGCGGGTGAACTGCTGGCGACCCCGCCTCAGCTAGAGCAGGTTACGCTCCTGGCAGTAAAATGACCGGGTTATGATATTCAGCTTTGAAGAGAGCAGCGGTGGGGGTACGTTCTGGTTGAGGAAAGAAGACGCTTTGCTCAAGGGTGAAGGGATTCTGAAAGGAGGAACCATAAGCACGATAGTATTTAACCATTGGGAGGAACAGAAAGTTGTCATTGACGACGATTCCTATATTTTTCCCAAAGATTGCGTACTCGCATTGGTAGCCAATCAGCATTTTACCTTTGAACGGCCATCTGAATTGATTGCGTGGCAGTTTAACAGGGAATTTTACTGCATTGCGGATCATGATAAAGAGGTGGGATGTGTCGGTTTCCTTTTCTATGGTATCCGCCACCCCGCTTTCATCAGGCTGACTCAAAACGAAATGAAGAATATTTGCCTTATTGAGAAGCTTTGTATCGAAGACATGGAAATAAGGGATCGAATGCAGGGGGAGATGCTCCGGACGCTATTAAAACGTTTGATCATCAGCGTAACTCGGATCGCAAAGCAACAAACAGAGATGGGCCCCGGGCTAACGGATGAGAAACTGGACCTGGTAAGAAAGTTCAACCTCCTGTTGGAGGGAAATTTCCGGGATCAGCATGAAGTACGGTATTATGCCAACGCTCTGAACAAATCACCTAAGACGCTTTCCAACCACTTCGCGCTTTTCAATTATCCGCCTCCTTCAAAAGTCATTCAGCAGCGCATAGTCCAGGAAGCCAAGCGGTATTTGTTTTATACCGACAAGACGGGAAAGGAGATTGCTTATTTATTGGGTTTTGCCAGCCCAGCCCATTTTAGCCGTTACTTTAAACAGTACACAGGAGGCAATATTTCCGATTACAAAAGGGCGGAACCGGGCGGCGTAATAACGGCGAGCCGAAAATAAAACTACTCCTCTTTTCGCTATTTAATACCGACTACCGGACAATTGACTGTTCCGGCATTCGGTACCAGCTGCGGCGCTTTCATCGCTTGGGTTTGATTGGTCACACTGTCAAAGCTATTGTTGTCATATACGGCCACTGCCCACAGCGGGGTGTAGTAAGAATCCGATGGGAGGGCCGTGATCACATTGTGCGTTTGGGAGGTACCCGGCTCCGTCTTGAAACCTGAAGCAGGACCACTGTTCGGATCGCCGGGGTTTGGATTGATGTTGAACGATACATAGATCGGGATCACCGGTACCTTGCCGTTTGCATCAGTTGTAATTGATCTCTCAGCAAAATTGAAATAATAGACAACGCTGTCTTTATACCAACCCAAATCCAGCCCGGTACTGCTTCCGGCCGGAAGCCGCATCGTCGCCGCAGATCCCTTAGGGACAATCGGGCAATTGACCAGTTGATTGGTTGCTGTGACCTTATAGCCATTGGCTACGATCTCCTGATAGCTGGTCACGGTATTGGCCACATAGCTGTCGGGAACGGTAACCATATTTATCTGCCAGAAGTCATTATATTCATTGACGCCCGGGATGACATCCACAACGTTATTCTGGCCTTCAACGGCAGCGCCGCTATTCCTGAAGAAGGCATAGATCGGAGCCGGTGTAGAGGGATGAATGTCGAAATTGTAGTACCAGATTGTCCCACCGGTAGGTGACAGACCCTGCGTAATAAATGGTCCCTGGTCGAAATTCACCGGCTCATTAGCGGGCGGCAACCCATTTGTGGAGGTCCTGACCTGCAGATGGCCTGCGGCGCCGCTGAACCGGTCGATCCAGGCTGCCGGCGCGGTATTCGGGTCCTTTGGCGTTGGAGCCGGGGAGCTGCTGTTCTTCTTACACGATCCCACGGTTACGATCAGCCCAAAAAGGGCGAGTGACGAAGTAACGGATTTTAACATAGTTGTTTTTTTGTAGCGACAAAACTAGGTATTGCGTCGCTCAGAGTTATCACAAAACGATAACGATATTGTCACAAATTCGGTTAATGTTAATAGCTCTAATCACACCTTTTGGTAATTCCCGTGCCTTGACATTTATCAATTTCTTTCTTACGATATATCAATGCGCGGGATTTTCCGACACCGCACCTTTGCGATGTTCAATTAATATTGACAATTAAAAACAAGAAATCATGTTAAAAACAATTTTCATCACAGGAACTAGCTCCGGCTTTGGTAAATTAACCGCGGTTACCCTTGCAAAAGCGGGGCACAGCGTAATCGCCGGTATGCGGGGAATAAACGGCAGGAATGAAGCTGCGGCAAAGGAACTGGCCGCCTTGCCCAATATTGAGGTAGTTGAAATAGATGTAACCAGCGATGCCTCTGTTAAAACAGCAATCGAAAAAATGTTGGCAAAATATGGCAACATAGATGTGCTCATCAATAACGCCGCAGTAAGTGGCTTTGGTTTGCTGGAGGCCTATTCGATCAACCAGGTGAAAAATATGTTCGAGGTCAATTTTTATGGTGTATTACGTACTTACCAGGCTGTGTTGCCGGCTATGCGTAAAGCTAAGAATGGCCTGATCATAAATATTACCTCGGGAGCCAGCGGCCATACGCTACCATTTATGATCCCTTATCTGGCGTCCAAATTTGGTGTGGAAAGTATTACAGAAGGTTTGCAGGACGAATTGAGTGAATATGGTATTGAAAATGTAAGCATCCAACCGGGGGTTTATCCAACCGAAATGAACAACGGCAGCAAAGCTGGTGTAAACGCAGACAAACCGGAGATCATTGCCGATTATGGGGAAGCCGCGACTCAAAAGTTTAATGCCATTGGCAGCGCTTTATTTGGCAAAATGGCAGAATTTAAAATGGACCCGCAAACCATTGCCGATGGGATCTTGCAACTGGTCAATATGAAAAAGGGCTCCCGCCCGTTGCGTTTCCCTTTGGATGCCATTGCACAAGGCACAGACCGGGAATTTATCGATGCCAGGGCTGCGATCAAAGCTAAATGGCTGGCTAAATACAGCAATTAATCAATTAAAACAACATATTATGAACACTGGTGCCCGTTTGATACAATGGTGATATTCGCACATCGGCGAATGGATGTAATTAAAAAATTCCCGGTAATTTAGTAACTCAAACATGACTCTCCTTGTAACTAGTGCCTCAGGTCATAACGGCTCAGGGCTTGGAAAGATTTTAGCGTTCAATCCGCAAGGGAAATGGATTGGCCCATTTGGCGATGACGACCGGATTGCCGACCCACGCGGATTAGCAATTGAGCCGTCGGAGCGGCTGTTGTTTCTTAACAGCGGGACCGACTGTATTGTTGCATTGGATCCTGGTGGCCAGGTTGTTCGAACAAGTGCTATCATGCCCGGACTAAACCCCGGAGGAGGCGTCTTTGGACCGGATGGCCGATACTATGTCGGCTCGCGGACGGCGAGAACCATAATGGCATTTCCGAAGCAGCTCGACTCGGTCGGTGAATTTGTACTTCCGCTACACGTCGTACCCTTCCCTCGTGGGTTTGGTTTCGGATTAGATGGTACGCGATTTCTGGCATCGGGCGTTGGTCCGGACGGGGTCGGTGACGACGCCATCTTCGCGTTTGCTTCGACGGGATCAGCTAAGCTCCCGTGGAAGGTGGACGACCCAAAACTCAGCCCACTCGATTTGTTGGTTACACCCAATGGTAACATTCTTGTTAGCAGCGAAAAGCCATTTGGCTCTCCGGATGCTATTACCAGTGTGCGGGAATACGATGCCAAAGATGGTCGCTTAGTCCGTGTTATGAGTCCTGGCGATGGAGTGCCGTTCCGCAAGCCAAGGGGGCTGCGTTTCGGGCCGGACGGTCTTCTCTACTGCGTCGCCGGGGATACGGTGATTGCTTTCAACTTTGATACTGGACAATGCGTGGGTGTGGCTGTTGAATTTCCGGATTTGCATGGCCAGGCGTTGATTTTTTACCCGGACTAGATATTCAGTGAGTTTCGAGATGTAAGGAAGAGTTTGACATGTGGCGAACTTTTCGAGCATCATAAGAAAATTCAGTTCCGTACGAGCGATGCAACTCTTTTCAATGAATTTGGCAAAAAGATGATGGCTCTTGGATTCAGACAATTGGAAGCGCTGTGTGACTTGGAGTTCGGATATTACCATTGGCATTATAGAATGGATCGCACGATCGAAATCCTCACTTGTGACACGTTAGCGTCACTCCCACCCATTGATCAAATACTAGCTATACCACGTGCGAGAACTTTGCGGATCATCTTTTTGCCACCTATCCTGACTGCTTTTTTTGAACAATGCGCCAGGGATTATCGAAGCCTCGCGACAGACTTGATTCATGGGCTGGCGAGGTATTTGAAGGAGGCGATTGATCCACAGAATGCAATGCATACATTTGGAAAATACAAGCGGGGCCGCCAAACCGGCAAGATGAGTGTATGGGAATATCATTAGTCTATTGATAATTTTTTGTCAATAATGAAAGGGAAACCCCAATATCCTTTTTTAAAAGTCAACACTATAAAATTGGAACTTCTGATTTCTGATATTTCAATATTTGGAACTGGGATGTCTTTTTCAAAACCGTTAATGTTAACAGTCACAGATATATGATGATACCTGAAAGTCTCAAATCTCGCTAGAATTGGAGACTTTATGATGTATGAGTTCGATTTTGACAAATGAATATTTGTCCAGAAGAATAGCGCGCAAGACAATGACCCATAAACAACTGTACCCCAAAGAAAATAATATTTCCAATTACTAAGAGTATTTCCTTTTACCCGTTGAGTGTATTTGAATTTCAAAGTGCCAATTGTCAAACCCGAAACAATAGAGCACACGAGCATATATTTAAATGGAATAATTGTGCGATAGTATTCCCTACCTGAATACGTAAAAGCAATGAAGGCTAAAAGCCCAATGAAAATAGATATCCATCCGTTCCTTTTATCTCGCAAAAACTGTTGTCTACGCTCTGATTTGGAAATTGTCTTTTTGCTCATTAATAAATTGTATTTGCTTCACCTAATTGCCGCAATTGTTTACGGCCTGCCTTTTTTGGGTATTCATCGAAAGTTGAGCCCGGAACCTCAGCCGTTTTGAAAAACTGAAATTGAAGGTAACTTTCTCCCCCAAAACTGGAGCAAAATCAACTGAAAAAGTTGGGATAAAGGCCGAATAGTTTGAATTGGTTGGCGGTCGGAAGGAACGAATTTGATCTCGGCATATAGTCACTATTTTGGCGACTGTTTTTGCAATAAAGATAGGTATTTACCCTAGTGAAAATGGGGTGAATTTCCCGTTGCCCGGGCGGGAAAAGAGTGATACATTCGTCACATACCAAAATAACCTTTACATGAAATATCCCCTGCTCTTTAGAACCGGCGCCGGAATGCTGTGGATCGCACCCGTGCTGTGGGCATTATCCTCTTGCAACCCACCCGTGGAAGTCCCTGCCGATCCGGCGACATTTGCTTGCTCCCTCCCGGCCTCGACCATCGCCACATTTTTCAAATCGGGAACGGTGACCGAGAATGGCATCGTCAATCCTGCCAACAGCCTCAACTTCGTGAATGCCCCCAACTGCGGGTTTTACCGGTGGGCAGAGCAAATGTTCCTTTGGGTAACGTCACCGGCACCATCAGAGTATGGCGGGAGTGGAAGGGTCTTTGATTCCCCGGTGTTCTATGACCTGAGCCCGCCGGATGCCTCAGGGAACCAAACACTCATTTCGCACAGCGCCGGCATCTTCCATGTGATGGCCGTAAGAGCAGCACAGGTGGGTCCGCACCGACTGCCGGTCCTGCTGAACAAAGCCGGGAAGTTGATCGAGATTGCGCCAACGCCCGTCGCGCCGGACGGAAAGCAGCTAATCCTGAACCGGGCCGGTCAGCCCGTTGAAGTGGAGGAGATCAGAACAGGCGACAATGGGCGGCCGGTCTTCCTCGACAAGGATCACCAACCGATCGATGGCGCACATCCGCTGTTCACGAACGTACGGCCGACCAAGACGATGGTTGAACGCTTTATGGTCGGCCACAGCCCCATCTTTGTCGATCAGGCCGCCGACATCGTGGAAGTTCAAATGGGAGAGGCCGACAACTCCGTCTTGATCACACAAGGCGGCTCGCTAGTATATTATATCGTCATGGTCAATGATGTTTTTGCCTATTTCAGGACAGGGACGGCCGATGGCCAAATCTCCGCCTTTCACTTTCCAACCACCCAAAGCGATCTCAGCGCGATCAGCAACTTTGCCCACACGACAAAAAATGTGACGTTCCCGGATTCCGTCGCGATGGCCGTCGAGTTGAAGACCGCATGGGTCCTTGCTTCTACGGTTCCCAACCCCAATACGTACATCACCGTTACAGCTGCGGTTCCCCATTACAATAAAACTGCTACGCAATGGACACTGGTGCCCAATGTCATGGACACGGTCCAACTCGCCATGGTCGGCCTCCATTTTGTCGGCAGCGCCAGCGGCCGGCCTGAGATGATCTGGAGCACCTTTGTTCATGATAGCGTGGCGCCGGACAGTTCGTACCAGTATCTTAATTCGAGCAATAGTAATACGATTGTTACCGCCAATACCACGGGAAGCTGGGTGCTTTGTTCCAATGGATCCCTGGGCCCCTATAACACGATGCGGCAACAAATTGACCTTTCTACCGGCAACATCAAGGCGACGATGGGCAATACCATCGGCCCCAGCGACATCATCACGATGAAACCCTGGGGAGCCGGTTTTGCCAATCCACCCAACCCGATCGATAATGATGCTCCTTCGTCCAATGCCGAGATCATCTCGGTCAACAATAGCGTCCGGAGTACCCTGATCGCCGGAGACCCCCGGAAAAATTACATCTTCCGTGGCGCCATGTGGACCTCCGACGGAGGGGCACCTCTGGGAATTGGCCCTCTTGGAAATCAATTCGGAACGACCGCATTGGCCAATGTGACGATGGAGACTTTTCAGCAGGGGCAAACGATCTCCGCGTCCACCGGGCTAAATTGTTTCGGATGTCATAATGCAGCGATCCCGGGGCCGGTCTGTGATACCGGCATCAGCCATATCTGGCCCTTCGTGAAGCGGTTGTTCTAGCCTTCCGCGAAGTATTCGGCGAATGTTGACTGCGTATGCTTCGTATGGTCATGCCAGCTAGACCGTCGTCCGCCAAACATTAATAATGAATGAATTATTAGTTCCGGGACGCCTGCAAATATTTTCATTTGCAGGCGCTTGCATATTTGTACCGCGTAGGGGAATCGAATTCCGCTTTCTCCATTCGCGGTTTCATTGGCATTGATATTCATTTAATTTGAGTGAAGGGTAGCATCCTTTGCTCCTATATGCGGCATAAAAAAAGGCCCGGATTTGCGGGCCTTAAGACGATTAAACCGGACGTCAGGCGGCTTCCTTTTGCTTATTTCTTTCGACAAATAAGTCATGGTATACCTGCACCCGCATCCAGTATTCAGCGGGAATGTCCAGGAGCTTTTCCAGTTTTAAGGCCATGGCGGCACTGACATTCCGCTTGCCATGCAACAGTTCGCTGAAATGGCTGAGCTTCATGCCCAACTCCGCCGCAAACGCAGTCTTCTTAATGGACCTGGCTTCCAGTTCGTCTGCTAAAACTTCACCCGGATGGAGAACAATATCAGTTTGTATCTCCTTTCCCCGTGAATTAACTACTTTGTAGTTGCTCATTTGTTCCTCCTCTTGCCTGAAGGGCTCTCTCTTTTCACCTTCATACGGCAACGATTTTGACTACGATTTTGATTACGATCTTACTGATAATGATTGTTCAGATCATGTACCGAAAGAACCTCGGAAATGTTCACCGTACCAGCTTTATCCACTGATAAGATCAACCGGTAACCCTTGTCAACGCGGACCGAAAAGTATCCCTTATAATTACCTCTTAGTGATTCGAAGTTCAACCCTTTGTGCCGGCTGAGCTCGCTGAAACTTTCAATAAATTGCAGCTTCAGTATTGTCTTCTTGAACTTGGCGATTACATCGCTACTGTATCGGGGCTTGCCGGGTACAGCCTTACCTTCGAAAAGCTTTTCGAGATAAGCGTTCTTAAATTGAATAACCATCAAAGAACTTTAAAAGTGACGATTCGTTACTTCTTCCCAAAAATAGGGAAGTTTATCGGATTTACCAAATTTTGGGAAGTTTTTCTTATCGCCTCTCTCCAACACCGATTTCTGTCAAAATCAACCTTTTTAGATCCTCTTCTGCCGGATTTTTTGTATTTGAGCTGTCTGGCTCGTTTAGGTTTTCCTTTACGAAAAACCATGCTCAATCCCAGGAAGGGGTTTGGAACGGCTATATCAATTCGGTCTCTGACAAAGTTTTAGTGATCACCTTGAATTCAGGAGAAAATAGAGCCGCTACTATTATGAAAAATAGGGCCGGATAGGACAAGTACGGGTTAATGATCCCAATGTCACACATATTGGAGAATAAGTGACATGGTATCCTTTGTTTTGTCACAAATATTCGTAAATTTGTGACATATGAAATCACTGAATTCACATATAAAACATTCATTATCAATGCGTGATCCGGGAAATATACTCTTTGTATCCGACTTTAAAGGAGAAGGAACGGGAGTGGCAATTCGTAAAAGTCTGTCAAGAATGGTAAAAGCCGGAAAGCTGCGTCGTCTTGCGCACGGGGTTTATTATATACCTAAGATGGATCCGGTCTTAGGGGAACTTCGCCCTTCCGCGGAGCAGGTAGCGCAGAAGATTGCGGAGAAAGAGAAAGTGCACATTTACCCGACCGGGATCGATGCGCTTAATCAACTGGGGTTGAGCACCCAAGTGCCAACGAAGCTGGTTTATTTGACAGATGGAGTTCCCCGGCTGCTTACAATCGGTAAGATGAAAGTACGGTTCAAAGCCACAACACCGAAGAAGCTTGCGCTGAAAGGACCGATCAGCCGGCTGGTCATACTGGCCCTGGATGAGCTGGAAACGGGCAACATGAACCCAGAGCATGAGACACGAATTCGTGAACTCCTGCTGAAGGAAGACCCGCGCAAGCTCAAACATGACTTAGCGCTGGCTCCCGGCAGAATACACGACTATATTGTAAAACTACTAAAGCGTCCCACCTATGATGACAGGATGGTTGAAACTAACGGATGAACAACGGCAGGAAACGCTCGCTCAGGCGCAGTTGGGGTCAGGCATTGGTGTCAAGGCGCTTGAAAAAGATTGGTGGGTGACACTTACACTCAAAGCGCTCTTCCAATCGGCGTACGGCAAATGGTTGGTGTTTAAAGGGGGAACCTCTTTGAGCAAGGGCTGGAAATCGATCGACCGGTTTTCGGAAGACGTCGATATTGCGCTAGACCCGGTGAAAAGAATCGTTGTTTGATGCATTTACCAAAAATTCTTCCTGAAGAAATCCTCAAATGGTAATGGGTTGGTTGGCATATAAGTCGCATAAAGCTGCTTCACATACTGTTTGAAATCATTTTTATTATCTGCAATATGCAAGTGCCTGGAGTCATTATAAGTGAACATCGTGGAATATTGCTTTAATAAAAACAATTCCCGGATTTTTGCTTCGCTGTAAAACCGTTCTTCGTATTTTTTAAGAGGATCGTAGGATTCAAATGTATGTTGCTTAAAGTAGATATTTGTCAATGAGTCAAATTGCCTGTATGCCCCTTTGTTTAATAAATAATTGGCTAAAAACATACTTGCTTTTATCGAATCTCTTTGGGTGCCCATCCTTATGCAATTCCCGCAAATGGTTTTAACCGAGTCTGTAGGTGATTGGTAATACCTTTCCAGGAGAAGACATTCATTGGGAAACATTTTCTCAAATATCGCTATGTATTTTTCCTGTTCATCCATCCTTTTTTTATCCCCCAGATATTTTATGATATTTTTTAAACAGGGCAGGGCATAATAATTGTTTGCAATTAACTTGTCATAGATCGGAATGGCTTTTACATCATCTCCCAACACCAGATACGCACATGCCAGAATATATTCAACCCGTCGGCTGCCTTTATAGTCGTTTTCTGCAAGCGGCGCTATCTCTTTTATTGCATCCTTCGCAATAACACTATCTGGCCAACGGAAGCTGTCATAACCAAGCACACCAATGCTCTCCGCTTCTTGTAGCTTATACAGCCGCCCTGCCCGGTGGACAATATCAGCAGATTCTAAAAATATCCAACTCTGTTCATCGTTTACCAAATCGCCCAAAAAGTTATTATATCGGAAGGACAAATAATCAATTGGGGTATATTTTCTGGCAGATGGTTTATATGATGTAATATTAACATCGGGGATGATTAAACCATAAAACCCGCTGTGCCACATTACTGTGTCCAATTTTGGATATTTACTTTTAAACAGAGCCAAACATCCCCTGTAGTCGGAAGCATTTAATAATTGCATGGCGTGCTCCATAAAATTACTCGTATCCGCCTCGGTAGGTATCCCATAGCACAGCTTAATATAGTTGTCTGTCAGGGCGGTAGTATCCTCCGCTGATATCATTTGTCTGTCAAGCTTCTTTTTTTTAGGGGAAGAACAACTGATGAAAATAAATAGTAAGACTACAGACAGTACCCTTGTAAACGACTTCATTTCAAACATTTTTGTATTATTTTGGAACGCTGATCGGCTTCCCGGATGATTGGAAGCTTCTGCTTTACAGAAGACTTGCGGCGTTGCTTTGCCATAATACCCTTAAATTAAGTGACTAAATTGGTTCAAAAAAATCCAGTCCAGCCTTAGGAGGTCACGACAAAAATAGGTCTACATTGCGGCGCACGAACGGATGGGGTAGAACGCTTAAAAAGCCCTTTGAAACCTCGGGTTTCCCGATTATCTTAGTTTCATGAAAACCCCCTCCTTGCGAAACCTTATATACTGCTGCCTCTTTCTGCTGGGCGCTTGCCGCTCCAATCCTTCTTCGACATCTAAGCAACATTTCGGCGGCGACACTTCCAGGATCGATTCCTCCCGATCGACCATTCCCCCAGCCGCCAATCCGTCCCTCGAGGCCCGCGATACGCCACGAGAATCGCCCAAAGAGAACTATGATACTCTCGATCCAGCCACTCGCTCCCATTTTCGTGACCTCCAGGCATTCCTGGAATTTATCAAAAGACCAAACGGCGTCAACACCCCGGGCTTCAAGGAGTGGATTGAGAACTTCCGCATCGGAAATATCGATTCATTCCTGAATTTCATCACAGTCGATTCATTAGAGATAGTTGATGCCGGCGCGGATCCGGGCAAAGATTCTCTAAAATTTTCACGAACCATGCTCCGTCGACAACTAGCGAGGAGAAAAGGAGCCGCCTTCGACATGATCGGCGAGATCAGCCTGAACTATTCCATTCCCTATCCCCAAGGTTCTCGTACCACATTTTCAGTAGACAAAATGGACAGCGTCCCAAACCTCAATGTGAACTTCAGCGAGTTCGTATTGTATTTCCGGGCCGAAAGGGGCAGCGCCATCTACAAATTGTATCGTCTCGAATGCGACTATATCCCCGATCATTGATTATTCAGCAAACGAGATCAGGATACAGTTATCCCTTTTCCTTATGATGTTTTTTCCGACGCGCAAAACCACCCTTAGACAATCTACGCAGTAAGCACCGCAATCAATTTATCTTTTTAACGAATTCCATAACAACCAGGTGGAAGGAAAATAAAAAAAGGGAATTCCCAAGCTGACCTTGAAAATTCCCTATCGTACCGCGTAGGGGAGTCGAACCCCTCATTCCTCCGTGAAAGGGAGGCGTCTTAACCGATTGACCAACGCGGCGTTCAAACTGAACCGTTTTACCGGTTTTCGCGAAAGGAGTGCAAAGATATAAGGTCTTCGAAAACCAGCCAAATTTTTCAACTCCGACCCGAAGACCTTCCGCACAGAACCCGATCTTCTCGCGCTCCCCGCTATTTGTCAACCTGCACCGCCACCACCTACCGCACACCAATTCTAATTATGGCGAATTCGCCCCAATTAACCTTCTCCCGATAAACACACCCCGCCCCGCTGTCGAAGCCGCCGCTGAAGCCGCCGTCGAAGCCGCCGCCGAAGCCTCTGCAAAGCATCCCCCCGCCATCTCTTCCACCGCCTTAACCCACCCGACCATCATTCGCATCACATCCGATCGACATATGACCTCCAACCCAAATACCACCCCGTCAAACCCTTGGTTATAAAAAAATTAGCCTTCCTTTCCAATTGATATCCAAAAATTTACATACGTAGTAATGCCCAAAACGTTAACTTCGGGGCCATTTTTTAAAAATTCAAACAATCAATCGCTATGAGCACAGTTAAAGTTGCTATCAATGGTTTCGGCCGGATCGGGCGTTTGGCGTACCGCCAAATTCACGGGATGGACGGAATAGACGTAGTGGCAATTAATGACTTGACCAGTCCCAAGGTGCTGGCCCACCTGCTGAAATACGACAGCGCACAGGGCCGCTTCGATGAAGAAGTAAATGCTACCGAAAATTCTATCGTCGTCAATGGTAAGGAAGTAAAAATATACGCACAGAAGAACCCCGCCGACATCCCCTGGAAAGATCATAACGTCGACGTCGTCCTCGAATGCACGGGCTTTTTCACGGATAAAGAAAAGGCCGAAGCCCACCTCAAAGCCGGCGCCAAACGCGTCGTCATCTCCGCTCCCGCCACCGGCGACCTTAAGACAATCGTCTTCAACGTCAACCACAATATCCTCGACGGCAGTGAGACCATTATCAGCTGCGCATCCTGTACCACCAACTGCCTGGCGCCGATGGCCCAGGTCCTGCAAGAGAAGTTTGGTATCGTCACCGGCCTCATGACTACGATCCACGCCTATACCAACGACCAGAACACCCAGGACGCTCCTCACCCCAAAGGCGACCTCCGCCGCGCCCGCGCCGCCGCAGCCAATATCGTACCCAATAGCACCGGTGCCGCCAAGGCGATTGGCCTGGTCCTCCCTCAACTGAAAGGGAAGCTCGACGGCGGCGCTCAACGCGTCCCCGTCATCACCGGCTCCCTCACCGAGCTAGTCACCACACTCAATAAAAAAGTCTCCATCGAAGAGGTCAACGCCGCCATGAAGGCCGCCGCTAACGAAAGCTTTGGCTATACCGAAGACGAAATTGTCAGCACCGATGTCATCGGCATCACCTATGGCTCTCTCTACGATGCCACTCAAACCCGGGTCATCACCAACGGCGATACTCAGCTCGTCAAGACCGTGAGCTGGTACGACAACGAAATGAGCTATGTCAGCCAGTTGGTCCGTAGCCTCCACTACTTCGCCAAACTCATCTCCAAATAAGATTCACTATGCTACCCGGTCTGTCCCTGACAGACCGGGCTTTTTTAATTACCTTACAACGATTATGAGCCAATTCAGTCAGCATTCGTTCGCCAATGAAAGAGCCCTCGTGCGGGTCGATTTCAACGTCCCCCTCGATGACAAATACAATATTACCGACGATACCCGCATCCGCGCCTCCCTCCCCACGATAAAGAAGATCCTCGCCGACGGGGGTAAAGCGATCCTGATGAGCCACCTCGGCCGTCCAAAGGACGGGCCAACCGAAAAATTTTCGCTGAACCACCTCGTACCTCATTTGAGGAAGCTGTTGAGGACCCCTATCATTTTTGCCGAAGATTGCATCGGCTCACCGGCAGAAAAGGCCATCGCCAAGGCACAACCGGGTCAGGTCGTACTCCTGGAAAACCTCCGCTTCTATAAGGAAGAAGAGAAAGGCGACTTGACCTTCGCCGAAAGGCTGGCAAAGCTCGGCGACGTCTATGTCAACGACGCATTCGGCACCGCCCACCGCGCCCACGCCTCCACCGCCGTGATCGCGCAATTCTTCCCTAAAGACAAACGCATGTTCGGCCTGCTGATGGAAAGCGAAGTTGCCAGCGCCGAACGTGTCCTCCACGAGTCGCAGAAGCCCTTCACCGCCATCATCGGCGGCGCCAAGGTCTCCGACAAGATCCTCATCATCGAAAACCTCCTCGACCGCGCCACGGATATCATCATCGGCGGCGGGATGGCCTATACTTTTTTCAAGGCCACCGGCGGAAAGATCGGCAACTCCCTCTGCGAAGACGATCGCCTCGAGACCGCTAAAGAGCTGCTCGCCAAGGCCGAAGCCAAAGGCGTGCACATCCATTTGCCGTCCGACTCCATCATTGCCGATAAGTTTGACGCCAATGCCAACGACTCGACCGCGCCGAGCAATAATATCCCTGACGGCTGGATGGGCCTCGACATCGCCATTAATGCCTGCGAACAATTCACCAATATTATTCATCGGTCAAAGACGATCCTTTGGAACGGCCCGATGGGCGTGTTCGAAATGGCAAAGTTCGCACATGGTACCCGCGGCATCGCCAAAGCGGTCGCCGAAGCCACCGAAAATGGGGCCTTCTCGCTGGTAGGAGGGGGCGACTCCGTTGCAGCAGTTAACCAATTTGGTTATGCCGATAAAGTTAGCTATGTTTCCACCGGCGGCGGCGCCCTGCTCGAATACTTCGAAGGAAAAGAGCTGCCCGGCATTGCCGCGATCAACGCCTAATAACGCAAATCATATTGGCCATGAAACGACTGCTCGCCATCCTAAACCTAAGCTGCCTCCTCGTCCCCGCGACACTACTCGCGCAAAAACACCACCATAACGACGACCCCTTCTCCGGCCTCGACACCGCCTTTGCCCGCGTCCTCAAAGACTGGCATGCTGCCGGTTTCGCCGTCGCCGTAGTGGAAAAGGACTCGGTGATCTATGCCAAAGGTTTCGGGTATAAGGATTTCGAAAAGAAGACCCCCGTCACGCCGCACACCCTCTTCGCCATAGGCTCCTGTACAAAAGCCTTCACCGCGTCATTGATCGGCATGCTTGAACACGATGGCAAACTCGACATCGACAAACCTGTCCGCGACTACCTGCCTGCGCTGAAATTTTACAACCCCGGGATGTCCGAAATGATCACCTTAAGGGACATGATGTGCCATCGCACCGGTCTGCCCCGCCATGACCTCTCCTGGTATCTCTTCGGGAACAGCACCCGCGATTCCATGATCTTAAAAATTCAATACATGGAGCCGACGGCCGGTATCCGCGAGAGATGGCAGTACAATAACTTCATGTTCGCCGCCCAGGGTGTCGTCGCTGAAAAGCTCACCGGTAAGACCTGGGAGCAGCTCGTTACAGAGCGCATCTTCCAACCCCTCGGCATGACCGAATCCGACTTTTCTGTCACCGACCTCGCAAAAGCCCCCGACGCCGCCCTCGGCTACGGCGTGAAGAACGATAGTCTCGTCAAAAAACTGGACTATTACCTCATCGGCGCGCTCGCCCCGGCCGGCGCCATTAACAGCAACGTCCTCGAGATGTCCAAATGGGTGGAGACCTGGATTCACGACGGCAAGTTTCATGGCAAAGAGATCATACCCGCAAATTATTCCAACCAGGCCATCACGGCGCAAATGGCCATCGGCGGCGGCCTGCCCACAAAAGAGTCCCCCGATGTCTTCTTCTCCAACTATGGTTTTGGCTGGATGTTGTCGTCCTATCGCGGTCACTACCGCGTCGAGCATGGCGGGAATATCGACGGCTTCTCCGCGAGCACTTGCTTTTTCCCGAGCGACAGCGTGGGCATCATCGTGCTCACCAACCAGAATGGCTCCCAGATCCCGAGCATCGTACGCAACCTCATCGCCGACCGGCTCCTCCACCTGCCCTATAAGGATTGGGATTCCTATCTGAAAGGGATAACCGATAAAGCAAAGGCCGACCTGAAAAAGGCGCAAGCCACGCGTCAAAACGATCGCATCGCCAATGCTCCCGCTACCCACAATCTCAATGACTATACCGGCGCCTACTCCAATCCCGGCTACGGCAGCTTTGAGGTCAGTGCGAAAGATGATTCGCTGTTTGCGACGTTTCCCCTTCACACCTGGTGGCTGCGACATGAACACTATGACGTTTTCCAGCCCTTCGACAAGGACCCCAAAGAAGGCATTGACACCAGCGACAGTGAAGGCGACAACTTCCGCCTCCAGTTCAATATGGACGCCGCCGGCACGATCACGGGCTTGTCCGCCAACCTTGAAGCCGCTCTGGCCAAACCGATCAACTTTGCCCGTACTCCGAAGACGGCTGTCATCACGACCGCTCAGCTGCAGCAATACACGGGTGAATTCGCCTTTAGCGACGCCGTGAGCGCCAAAACATATACAAAAGGAGACAAATTATATCTCTTCGTGACCGGCCAACCGGAATACGAGCTCGCATATATCGGCGGGAACAGCTTCTCCATAAAAGGAGTGACCGGCTTCACGATCCGTTTTGACACCGATGACAAGGGAAAGATAGTCAGCCTGACCTCTATCCAGCCCAACGGAAAATTCACCGCGAAGCGGAAATAAAGAGATCCGGCGCTAGCACTTCGTCGAAACTTCGTCCCTCGTTTCTCCTCGTTCGTGACCTTCGCTCCGCTCGGTCATGTGCGCGCCGGGGCCCCGCTACACGGTGCGCGGGGCCTTCACAACGATCTTCCCAAACTGCTTCCCCTCCTCCATCCAGCGGAAAGCGTGCTCCCCCTCCCGGAGCGCAAACACCCGATCCACCACCGGTCGCAGCCCGTGTCGCCGCACGTAACCCAGCATCCCCTCAAAATCCTCCGGGCTCCCCATCGTCGAGCCCAGCACATTCAATTGCTTCCAAAAAATCCTTCTTGCCACCACCTGCCCCGGGTTCCCTCTTGTCGCCCCATACAATACTACCCTTCCTCCCGGCGCCGCCAGATCGAAAAGGTCATTTAGCTCATCACCCGCCGTCCCATCGATGATCACGTCAAAAGCCCCGGCCAGCGACTTCAGGTTCCCAACCCACCCGCCCTCCCGGTAATTCGCGCCGCCTATCGCACCCATCGCCATCGCTTTGTCTAGTTTCTCCACACTGCCCGAAGTCACCAGCACTTCTGCCCCCGCCGCGACTGCAAACTGCAGCGCGAATAGCGCGACCCCCCCGCCCACCCCAGTGATCAGCACCTTCTCTCCCGCCTGGAGCCGCGCCCGCGTCATCACCGCCCGATACGCCGTCACTCCCGCCAGCGGCAAAGCCGCCGCTTCCTCGAAGGAAAGATGCGCAGGCTTTTCTACCAGGTTCTCCACCGGGACCTTCACAAACTCCGCCAATGTCCCGTCGTCCGGCAGGCCCAAAATGCGAAAGGATTCCGGATCCTGGTACGCCGCCGACCCACCCCATTCCAACGCCGGGTTAATGATCACCTCCTTGCCAATCCAGTCCGCCGCACCCGTCCCGGCCGAAGCAACCACTCCCGCCCCATCCGAACCCGGAACGATCGGATACTTCAACCCCGCGTACTGCCCCTTCTGTATCCAGACATCCCGGTGATTCAACGCCGCCGCCTCCACCCGCACCACAGCCTCCCCCGGCCCCGCCACCGGCATCGGTACTTCCACGACCTCCGCCGCCCGGTTCTTATCTTTCAAAACCAATGCTTTCATATAGTTTTACCTCCGTACATCAAAAGTATCGAAACCGAACAACCCGGGCAAACCTCAACCACCCAACCTGCTGACGGCCATTTAATTGAAATTCTGGCATGACCCTCGCGGCCAACAACCCGGTAGCCAACCAAAAGCGAACATCACCATGTTAAGGAACCATCTCACCACCACCATCCGCAGCTGGCGCAAAAGCCCCGCCCATAGCATCCTCAACATCACCGGCCTCGCCCTCGGCATTGCCTGCGCCGCCCTCATCCTCCTTTGGGTGGAAGACGAGCTGAACTGGGACCACCAGGTCCCGGACCGCAGCCGCATCTTCCTGGCCCGGATGAACTTGAACTTCCAGGGAACGATCTACAGTGCCCCACTTGCCCCCGCCCCACTCGGACCCGCTGCGGAAAAAGGCATCCCGGGTATCCAACATTCCGTCCGCTACGCCGATGGGCAACGAAAGCTATTCACCGTCGGCACGAAAACTCTCTTTGAAGACGGCACCTTCGCCGACTCCGGCTATTTCGACATCACAAAGATCCCCTTCATAAAAGGCGCTCCTCAGGACTGCCTGCGCCGCCTGCATTCCATCGTCATCACCGCATCGACTGGTAAAAAATTCTTTGGTGACGAAGACCCCATGGGTAAAACCATGCGGATGGACACCACAAATTACACCGTCACCGGCGTCGTCCCCGACTTCCCCAACAACTATTCCCTAGGGTTTCATTGGCTGGCTGCCTTCGATGATTACCTTGACCTGCAGCCGGGGTTCAAAATCTGGGGGAACTGGGGCAAGCCCGCGTTGACCATCGAGCTCGAGCCGGGCGTCGATCCCAATATCGTGGCAAACCAACTGACGGCGATGCTGCGCCCTAAGGATAACGGATATGCAAAAGTCGACGTGCTGCTCCAGCCCATGAAGGACTGGCATCTGTATGACAACTATACAAACGGCAAACCCGATGGCGGCCAGATCAAATTCGTCAAACTCTTTTCGCTGATCGCTTCCATCATCCTGCTGATCGCCTGTATAAATTTCATGAACCTGGCCACCGCGCGTGCGGGCCAGCGCGCACGCGAAGTCGGCGTCCGAAAAACCCTCGGCGCACTGCGACAATCCCTTATCAGTCGCTTCATCGCCGAATCCCTCCTGCTCTCCTTCCTCTCTGTCGCTTTCGCTGTCCTGCTCGTTTACCTCGCCCTCCCGGCCTTCAACAACCTTGTCCAAAAAGAATTAACCTTCAACCCCCTCGAACCCGTCCACCTGGCCGGCCTCATCGGCATCGGTATCGTTTGCGGTCTGCTGTCCGGCAGCTATCCGGCCTTCTATCTCTCCGCATTCAACCCCATCGCCGTGCTGAAAGGTGTGAAGATCAGTCCGAAGGGCCGCGCCGGATTCATCCGCAAAACCCTCGTCACGACCCAGTTTGTTGCCTCTATCATCCTCATCATCTGCACAGTCATCATCTATCAGCAGATCCAACACATAAAAGACCGCGACCTTGGTTTCGACAAACAAAACCTTGCCTATGTCGATGTCCAGGGAAAAATGGCCGGGCACTACGAAGCTATCCGCGACCACCTCATGACGACCGGCGTGCTCGAACACGTCGCTCTCAGCTTCAGCCCTCCCCTGCAATGGTGGAGCGGAACCAACAATAGCATTCTCCGGTGGGAAGGCGATGACATCAGCACCAAGACATTCATCGTTCAGGAATCAATCTCACCCGGTTATGTCGCCACCCTGGGATTGAAGATAAAGGAGGGCCGGGATTTTTATCCCGATGCCGGCATCGATAGCCTCTCCGTACTGATCAATGAAAGCCTGGCCAGGTTCATGGGGAAAGCGGGGAAAGTGGGTAACCGGATCACTTTTGCCGATGGCAGCACGCCGGTGACCATCGTCGGAATCGTCCCCGATTTTGTTGCTAACGATATGTATGGCACACCAGGTCCGGTGATTTTTTATGGCAATCCGGCATTCAGAATGAATGCACACAGCCTCGACATGCGGCTAAGACCCGGCGTCAATCCCAAAACCGCGATCAACAAGATCACCGCGGTAATTCAAGCCGATAATCCCGGTTATCCCGTGGAAGTAAAGTTCGCCGACACTGAATTTCAACATCGCTTCGACAACGAGACCCGGATCGGCGAGCTGGCCGGCCTCTTCGCCGTCCTTGCTATTTTTATCTCCTGCCTCGGCCTCTTCGGCCTCGCCGCCTATACCGCCGAACAACGCACAAAAGAGCTGGGCATCCGCAAAGTCCTCGGCGCCTCCGTCTCCGGTCTCGCCGGTCTTCTCTCCCGCGAATTCCTGCAGTTAGTGGGCCTCTCTTGTCTCATCGCCTTCCCCCTTTCCTGGTGGGCAATGAGCAATTGGCTCGCATCCTACGCCTACCGCACCCCGATCCACTGGTGGGTCTTCGCCGCTGCCGGCCTTGGCGCCCTGACCATCGCCCTCCTCACCGTCAGCGCCCAGGCACTCAAAGCCGCACTTGCCAATCCCGTCAAAACCTTAAGATCTGAATAGCCACCCTTCGCCCCGCCCGGCGGAGCCGGGCGGGGCCCCAAAAAATATCGCGCGAAGCGCCCCCTAATATTTAAAAACTTTACCGCCCGCCATCACCTCTTGCGTCTTCTCATCAAAGGTCACCCGCTCGCCGGTCCTATAGGCCGCATTCGCCATGATCACCGCGATCGCATGCCGATACCCCGCCTCGATCGGCGCATTGGGCTGCTTCCGGCTCCGAACGCATTCCATCCAATTGCGAATATGCGCCGTCGTTAGCGGATCACTGCCGGTACTCGCATCCGTCGACACCTTCCCATCCGCCGCTTTCAACGACATCTCCGGCAAGAGATTGGCCGACATCCCCATCGCTTTCGCATAACCCTCGGTCAACCCGCCGACCGGCGTGATCATATTCGTATCCAGATTCATCGTGCCGCCATTGGAATAATAGATCTCCTTTGTCTCTCCATCCGAATTCGTCTGCCGCGACTTAAATACGACCTGGAATCCGGAGGAATGGTCATCAAGGGGCCCGTAATCAAACACAACCGTAAGCGTATCCGCATTCTTGCGTCCGTCCTTCCACGCATAGACCCCCCCGTTAGCGGACGCCGATCGCGGGTGGGGGAGACCCGTAAACCAATGCACCGTATCGATCTGATGACTCATCCACTGCCCGGGCAGACCCGAAGAATACGGCCAGAACAACCGGAACTCCAGGTACTTCCGGGGATCAAACGCCTCATAAGGCCTGTTCAGCAGAAACCGTTTCCAGTCCGTGTCCTCCTCCTTCAGCTGCGCGACCAGCGCCGGCCGCCGCCACCGTCCCGGTTGGTTCACATTCCAGGTCAGTTCTACCATCACGATGGGCCCAAACTTCCCTGACTGGATAAAATCCGCAGCCGCCATATAGTTTGCTCCGCTCCGCCGTTGCGACCCGATCTGTACGATCTTCCCCGACTCCCGCACCGCCTTCAGCACCGCCCGGTTATCCGCCATTGTCTCCGCCAACGGCTTTTCCGAATAGGTATCCCGCCCTGCCTTTACGGCTTCTATCGTGTGCAACGCATGCTGAAAGTCAGCCGTGCTGATCATCACCGCATCCACCGCTTTTATATTATACAGCTCGTCGTTATTGACACAGGGTTGGACATCATGGCCAAACTTCCCCGCAAGGAAGGCGCTACCTTCCTCTCTTCTCTTTTTCCAGATATCCGACACCGCAATAATGTCGAAATTCATCTCCTGATAGGATTTCAAAAACGCCGGGATATGGTCATTCCGATGCCGGTCCGAGAAACCTACCACGCCAACCCTCACCCGGTCATTGGCGCCAATGATCCGCCGATAGCTGCTGGCCTTGAGGCCCAACGTACCCATATAAGTGGCCGCACCGGCCATCGTACCCCGACGAATAAATTCTCTGCGTGTGGTTGTCATATTGAAACCATTTTTGTTTATTAAATGTACTAAATTCACGAAACCGCATGTCATATGAAGACATCCTGCAATATCTGCGCCGCTGGCCGCTTCCTCCGGATCTGCGCCGTCGCCGTCATCCTCCTCTCGCCCATTATGGCGCAATCCCAACACCTCCCGGTAAAAGTCGAGATCGACAGTGTCCACGACATCGTAAACGTAATCGTCGACGGCAAACCCTTTACTTCACTACTTTTCAACGATACCATCGAGAAACCCGTCCTATATCCCATCTATGCCTCAGACGGCGAACTCATCACCCGCGGCTTTCCCCTGAACCCCCGCCCGGGCGAACCCACTGACCACCCACACCATGTCGGGCTCTGGTTTAATTATGAAAATGTGAACGGCCTCGATTTCTGGAACAACTCCTACGCCATCCCCGCCGATAAAAAAAAGCACTATGGTTGGATTCGCGTTCGAACCGTCCAGGTCGCCAACGTCGGCAAAAAAGATTTCCCCAATCCCGACGGCGGCATCCGTTATCTCGCCAACTGGACCGATCAGCAGGGAACCAGCCTCCTGAAAGAAGAAACGATCTATATTTTCCGCGCCACCCCTCACATGCGCGTTATCGATCGCATCACCACCCTGACCGCCGAAACCGATGTCCGCATGCCCGATGCAAAAGACGGGCTCCTGGGACTTCGCGTCACAAAAGAGCTTCAGATCCCGTCCAGTACGCCCGGTGAATTCTACGACGCCAACGGCAATAAAACAAAGGTTTCCGGAGGCAATACCCCCGACATCAACGGCACCTACCTTACCTCTGCGGGCAAGAAGGGCGACAGCGCTTGGGGTACCCGCGGCAACTGGTGCACTCTCTATGGGAAAAAAGGCAGTGATATGATTAGCGTCACCATCATCGACCACCCGTCAAACCCCGGTTACCCAACGTATTGGCATGCCCGCGGCTATGGTCTTTTCGCCGCCAATCCGCTAGGTCAGAAGATCTTCAGTAAAGGCGCCGAGACGCTCGATTTTCACCTCGCCAAACGTCAGTCCGTCACTTTCCGCTACCGGATCGTCATCACCGCGGACCGCTATCGATTGCTTACCGCTCAAATCCGGCAGTTCGCCGACGATTTCGCCAAGTTGGAGACGCCGCGGGTGCACTAACCTACTTAAAAGGACCCGCATTCCTAAAATTGCTAAATTTGTACTCCTTAACGACAAAAATCTACAGAAATGAACACTAGAAACCTAACCCTCATTATCATATTGGCCGTCATTCTCCTGTTTGGCGGATGCGCCTGCGGCCGCTACAATGGCATGGTCACCGCCGATCAGTCCGTCCAGAATAAATGGGGGGACGTCGAAACCCAATATCAGCGTCGCACTGACCTATACAATAGCGTGATCAAAGTCATCGAAGGCTCCGCCAATTTCGAGAAGTCGACCCTCACCGCAGTCATCCAGGCCCGAGCCAATGCAACAGCCATCCATGTCAACGTCAATGACTCCGCTTCCCTCGGGCAGTATCAGCGCGCACAGGCACAGCTGTCGGGATCGTTTAGCCGCCTCATGGCCGTCGCCGAAGCCTATCCCGATCTCAAGACCACCCAACAATTCCAGAACTTCCAAACCCAGATCGAAGGCACAGAGAACCGGATCAACGTGGCTCGCCGGGATTTCAACGCGGCAGTCAATGACTACAATCTTAAAGTCCGGACTTTCCCCAATAACATCTTTGCCGGCATCTTCAACTTCCACGAAAAGCCTTATTATAAGGCGGATCCCGGCAGCGAGAACGCCCCGGACATCCAATTCAATATTAAATAAGATCAATGGCCTTACTTACACGCAAACCGTTGTTCAACGATAAACAGCAAGAGCAGATCGTAGCGGCAATCCAGGCCGCAGAACAACGTACCAGCGGCGAGATCCGGGTATACGTCGAAAGTCGTTGCCGCTATGTGAATCCTATTTATCGGGCCGCCGAGATCTTCGCCGGCCTCAACATGGAGAAGACCGCCGCCCGTAATGGGGTGCTCGTTTATGTCGCCCTCAAAGACCGGCAGCTTGCCCTCTTCGGCGACGAAGGGATTAACCGCAAGGTCGGCGCCACCTTCTGGAACGAGCAGGTCAGGAATATCCTCAGCCATTTTAACCAGGCCGACTACGCCGGCGGTATCGCCAGGGTGGTTATGGAGATCGGCGCGGCGCTGCACCAACATTTCCCTTATGACAAAGGCACGGATCTCAACGAACTTCCGGATGATATTGTTTTTGGCCGGTAAATAGTTATCGCAATGTACAAGCTCCCTTTAATACTCCTAAGCTCAATCCTCCTGCTCGTTTCTTTGCATACACGCGCTCAGAACGTGCCTCCCAAACCCAACCCGCCGACCCGCGTCAATGACTTCGCGCATGTGATGACCGCGGACCAGATCGATGCGTTGGAACGAAAGCTGGTTGCTTATAATGATAGCACGAGCTCCGACATTGTCGTCGTCACGGTCACCGATATCGGTAATTCGACCGTTGAAGACTTCGCCCTGCAAATCCTTCGCACCTGGGGCGTAGGTGACAAGAAAAATAACAATGGGATCGTCGTCCTCGCCGACATCAAAGATCGACAGGTCGCCATCCAGGTTGGCTATGGCCTCGAAGGCGCCATCCCCGACGTGACCGCAAAATCCATCATCGACAACGAGATCGTCCCCAACTTTAAAGGGGGGGGAACGGATAACTATTACCGTGGCTTTGACCAGGCTGCCGATGCGCTGATCAAGGCTGCCGCCGGTGAATACAAAGCGCCCGAAGGCTATGCGCAGGGACGCCACCGCGGTCGCACCACCGGGGGTACCGGCATCGGAGTATTTGTTATCTTTCTGATCATTCTCTTTATTATCTTTTTCCGCCGCGGTGGTGGCGGGGGTGGGGGAGGACATTTTGGCAGCGGTGGCTTTTTGCCTTTCCTGTTGGGCTCCATGGTGGGCCGCGGGTTGGGCGGTGGAGGCGGATGGTCCGGCGGTGGCGGTGGTTGGGGCGGCGGTGGTGGCGGCGGCGACTTCGGCGGCGGCAGCGGTGGCGGTGGTGGCGCCAGCGGTAGCTGGTAGGACCCAACAGTAGGACCCAACGGTAGGACCCAAAAACAAGACCCAAAAAATAATAAGGCCCCGGATATCCGGGGCCCCTTTCTTATCTAACCCAATTTAGTGCTGTTCTTCTTCGCGATTGGCGCCATCGCCCGCCCTATTTTTTCTCTGCTGCCAGTGCATTTTTGATATAGTCCGCCTGATCCTGCATGCCGGCCGCGGCCTTCTTCTTCGCCACCATATTTAACGCCGCATCGAAATAGGGATCGGTCTGACCGCGGTATGCCGCCGGGATCGCCTCCTTAAACTTGATCACCACATCCACTCCGTGTTTCAGGCGATCGGTACTCTTCACCTTGTCCAGCATCGTGATATAGGGCCGGAGGAATTCGAACTTCGACTGCGTAACCGGCATCTTGTCGAAATTATCGGTGATCACATCGAAATAATTTTCGTCACCCGACTTGATCAGCGCAATAGAAATAGCCGTCGACAACTCGCCTTTAGCCGGCGCTTTTTGCAATTGCTGCGCAATTTTCAGCGCGCTTACACTGTCGATTTCTACTAAAGCTTCCAGCGCATTCCCGGCCACGGTATACGAAGAATCATTGGTGGCTTTCGTGAAAAGCGACGCATACTTTGGTTTATCGAGCTTGCCAAGCAAGCCGATGGCCGACGCTTTCACCACCCGGCTGGGATCGTTTGCCGCCATCTCCGCGATCAATGGCTCGAAAGTCGTCCTCACGGCATCCCGTTCAAAATCCAATTTCGACAAGGTGAAGTTCCGGATCCGGTAGTAGCGGTCTTTCAGCCCGGCCTTCATTACCTCCACCGCCTTTGCATCATCCTGATGTTTGGAGCAATAGTCAATCGCCTCACGCCGGTCGAGGTAGAGCCCCGCATACTTGAATTGATGGATGAAATTGTCGAGGGACTTGTTATCCGTCTTTTCGCAAAGCAGGATCTTGTCTCCGTCGACATTCACCAGGTCGGGATGACTGTTGTAGGAGAAGGTGAAAGTATCCGTCTTGTCTTCGACCCATACCTTTTGGCGGGTTTTAGACGCCCCGTTATAGATATCGATCGCTACCGGCAAGCGGAAGATCTTCCCGCTTTCCTGGGTTTGATTAACGATCACCTGGACCTTCCCCGCCGCGTCGTTATAGACGTAGTCGATGGTCAGTTTCGGATGTCCGGATCCGTAATACCATTGATTCCAGAACCAGTTCAGGTCTTCTCCGGTGACCTCCTCAAAAGCCAGGCGCAATTCCTGCGCTTCTGCGGATTTGAATTTGTAGGTATTTAGATAGAGATTCAGCGACTTCCAGAAAGCGCTGTCGCCGACATAATTCCGAAGCATATTGAGGATACGGCCCCCCTTCGGATAGCTCACCTGGTCAAAGACATCCTCTTTATCCGCATAATAAAAACGTACCAGGTTTTTATCGGCGTTTTCCGGCTGCTGCAAATAACTTTGAATTCCGGAATAATTGACGGCATCGCCTGCATCCTTCCCGTATTTGTATTCATTCCAGAGCGTTTCGCTGAAGTCGGCAAACGACTCGTTCAGCGTGATATTGCTCCAGCTTTCGCAGGTGACCAGGTCACCGAACCAGTGGTGGAACAGCTCATGGGCGATTACGTCTTCCCACTGATTGCCATCCGTCAGTTCGCGCGCATCCTGCTGGGCCTGCTCTCCATGCAGGGTACAGCTCGTGTTTTCCATGGCCCCGCTCACATAATCCCTGCCGACGATCTGGTCATACTTCGGCCAGGGATAATCGACGCCGGTCATGCGGCTGTAGAAGGCGATCATCTCCGGGGTGTGGCCGAAGATCTGCCGGGCCACCGGGGCATACGCTTTTTCTACATAATAGGCGACTTCTTTTCCTTTATAGGAATCCTTGATGATCGAATACTCCCCCACGCCCATAAAGAACAGGTAAGGCGCATTCGGCAGGTCCAATTTCCAATGATCCGTTCTCGTTCCGTCACCGTTGTTCTTCTGGTCCACTAGCAAACCGTTCGACAGCGTCACGTATTTTGAAGGTACGGTCATCGTGATTTCCTCCGTGCACTTCTGGTTCGGCTTGTCGATCGTCGGGAACCAGGCCGAATTCGACTCGGTTTCCCCCTGGGTCCAGATCTGCGTAGGTTTATCCTTCTCCTCACCCTTTGGATTGATGAAGTAGAGACCCTTCGCATCGGTGATCGCTGCACTGCCATGATGCACCTTCAGCTCGTTCGGCTTTGCCGTGTAGTCGATGTATAAGGTAAATTTTTCGGTGTTCCGGTAGGTCCGGTCCAATCGGATCTGCAGAGTCATCCCATCGTAATCAAACTTCAACGCGACGCTCTTTCCCTCCTTCACCATTTCGATCTTATGGATATCCATGCCCTTCGCGTCCAGCTCCAGGGTGTCCGTGGAATAGAAATGCGGTTTCAGCGTGACCCATTCTTTACCATACATGTAGCTTTTGTCGTAATCGAATTTCACATCCAGCCGGGTGTTGATCAGGTCATCGTATTTGGTGGCAGTCGCGCGATAGACCTTTTTCCACGAGTCATCTCCCTGCTGCGGGGCATCCTGCGCCCGAAGCAAAATGGTAAACAATATCGAGGCCGTCATAAGAAAGACATGTCTGATGTTCTTAGCAATCATATTATTTATTTTCAGGGGCCAAAGATAAAAGTTGTCTGATTTATCCAACTACCGTCTGCCATTTTAACCCCCTGCCGGTCGTCATTTTAACCCGTTGCCCGTTGCCATTTTAACTCCCTGCCGGTTGCCATTTTAACCCGTTCTCCCCATTTACCCCCCTTGCCAATCCATTGCGGCGCATAACCCGCCTCAATTTCGTCCGCCGCCTCACCCATATGCCGCTCTCCCATAATTTTCGTCTGTGCATCCTCGCTCCCAACTCACCCGCCTCCTCACCCCTGACTTTCCCATCCCCACACCCGCGCACCTTCCGCCTTCCCCACCCATACCTTTTCCATCTCCACACCCGCTCATCTCCCACCTCACCCATATACCTCTCACCCATAATTTACCTCTATGCATCCTCGCTCCCAGCTCACCCATCTTCTCACCCTTGACTTTCCCATCTCCAAACCCGCGATTCGCCGGCCTCCCCCATCCATACCTTTTCCATCCCCATATCCGCGCATCTCCTGCCTGCCCCACCCATACTTTTTCCATCTCCACACCCGCGCATCTCCTGCCTGCCCCACCCATACTTTTTCCATCTCCACACCCGCACATCTCCCGCCTCCCTCACCCATATGAAGTATGGTAATTAATCGATAAATGTATCGGCCGCTCAATCTGATTACTATCGTTTTTCATACCTTGCAGCAGAATAACTCGGATCCAATGTCAAAACTCGTTTTGGTAATTGTGATGATGTTGATGGCGGGCAGGAACAATGCGCAGAATTACCCGGCTCCCAGCAACGAACCCCTGACCTACTTTGTGTTGATAATGGCTGACGATGGACAAGCCTTTTATGTTCGTCTGAACAACCAGCTATATAACTCATCACCTGCTGGCCACCTTATTCTCTCTCAACTCCGGGATAGTGCCTATACGATTGCCGTTGGGTTCCCCGGGCGATCCTTTCCCGAGCAACGATTTCTCATGAATATCCATGAAAAAGATTGGGCCCTGCATTTAATTCGTCAAGACAACCGGTGGGGACTTTATGACGGTCAGGGACAAGCGTTAGCGGCAGTTGACGATACTGCCGGCGCTCAAGGCCCGCTGCCCGCCGGCGTGAAAAAAGATGACGCTTTTTCTCAATTGATGTCCGCAATCGTCCAGGACACCACAGTCATGTACAACACTTACGTCGCCGCGGCCGATACCTTTGCCTCAAGCTCCACTGTGCCGCCGTCATCTACGTCACCGCCGCCGTCATCCACCTCACTGCTGCCCTCGCACACCTCAGCCTTGTCGTCATCCACGCCACTGATGTCCTCACCCACCTCAACACTGCCCGCACCCACCGGAGTCCTGCCCTCATCCACCGCAACGCTGCCCGCACCCACAGGAGTCCTGCCCTCATCCACCTCACCACTGCCCGCACCCACCGCAGCCCCGCCCTCATCTACTGCAACACTGCCCGCATCCACTGCATCGCCGTCATTATCCCCCAATCAGTCCTCGGTGAAAAGGACCGATTCTTTATCCCAAGGCGGCACCTCTGCTTCATTTGATTCTGACCCAGCAGCCCCCTCTTCCCCCACCGGCGTCGTCAAATTGAGCGAGCGCAGATCCGCCCAATCCCTAAGCATGGTCTTTGCAGACCACCCGGGCCATAAAAGAGTAGACACCATCGACGTGGTCATCCCGGTCGATTCCCCCGCCACCTTCCAGAATCCTTCGCAAACGTATGATACCAGCCAATCCACGGCCCCACTATACCCACCCCGGACCTCGAAATACCTGTCCCCGTCATCCGACACGTCCCGGTCTGGGGTCACCCGTCGCCCCCGGGATCCCAATGCAACCCGGCACCCCCAGCTTTCCAAATCCGAAGCCACTGCTCAATCCCCCGCCGTCCGTCGTTCCAAATCGCCCGACACCACTCAATCCAGCACCGCCCATCGTTCCAAGTCGGCCGACACCACCCAATCCACCACCATCCGTCGCTCCATGTCGCCCGACACCTCCCGGACAACCGCCGCCAATCGTCCCAAGTTGCCTGACACCTCTCAGTCAACCGCGGTCCATCGCCCCAAGTTGCCTGACACCTCCCGGACTACCGCTGCCCATCGCTCCAAGCTGCCTGATACTTCCAGGTCAACCGTCGCCCATCGCCCCAAGCTGCCTGACACCTCCCGGTCAACCGCCACCCATCGCCCCAAGTTGCTCGACACCTCCCGGGCCACCGTCGCCCGCCGTCCCCAAACTCCTGCTGATACATCTCATTCCGCGGCCTCGATGCACGGCTCGCTGTCGCCAGACACCCCTCATTCCGGCTCTCGCGCCAGTCGCAATCCCAAAACTGACACGCCGGAAACAGCATCCTCTTCCGCCCGCAAATCGACCCTTCCATTCATTAACTCCGATTGTCACGCATTCGCCACCGACTATGACGTCGACAAACTTCGGATCCATATGCTCGCGGCCAATAAGGACGACGACCGCATCCAGACCGCATATAAAGTATTTAAAACCAAATGTTTCGCTACCAGCCAGTTGCGTGCGCTCTGTGAGCTTTTCAGCAGTGACGCCGCCAAATTCAAGTTCCTCGCCACCGCCTATCCCTTCGTTTCTGACGACCATTTCCCCGAATTAGAGAATCTTCTCTCCGACACCTTGTATGCAGGAAAATTCCGAAACATGACCGATCCTCATTAATTTCTACCCCCCATGCCCCGATATCTTGTCACCTTCCAACCACCCTCCAATGCCCCAAATACTCCCATCCCCCACCAATGCCCGATATTTTCTAGCTCTCCAACTACCTCCAATGCCCGATATTTTCTAACCCTCCCAAGACCCCCAAAGCCTTGGTATTTTCTCACCCGCCCAATCACCGCCCATGCCCTGGTATTTTCTCACCCCCCCAATCACCCCCTGTGCCCTGACATTTTCTTATCCCCCAACCACCCCCCATGCCCCGATATTTTCTTGAACTGACGTACAAAGGGAACCAATACAGCGGATTTCAGATCCAGGAGAACGCCAACTCGATCCAACAGGAGGTGGAAAAGGCGCTGACGATCTTCTTCCGACAACGTTTCATCCTGACCGGCAGCTCCCGTACAGATGGAGGCGTACACGCGCTGCAAAACTTCTTTCATTTTGATTATGAAGGCGTTATCGAAAAGCGCGTCATTTATAACCTCAATGCGCTTCTCCCTCCCGATATCAGTATTAAAGCCGCCTGGCCCGTGGCGCCCGACGCTCACTGCAGGTTCGACGCCCTCAGCAGGGAATACCGATATTACATCTATAAGAAGAAGAACCCCTTTTTGACCGATAGGGCATATTTTTTCCCTTATACCTTAGACCGCGAAAAGCTGAACGCCGCCGCGGCTCTTATTTCTCAATTCCGGGAATTTGCCTCCTTTGCCAAGCGGAATTCCCAGGCAAAGACTTACGATTGCACTATCCTGGAAAGCGGTTGGCTGGAAGAAGGGGACTGCTTCGTGTATAGGGTGACCGCCAATCGTTTTTTGCGCGGAATGGTACGCGGACTGGTGGGCACCATGTTGCAAGTCGGGAGAGGGAAGATCAGTGTGGAGGAGTTTGCCGGCATCCTGCGAACCAGGGACAATCAGCAGGCGGATTTTTCGGTACCGGGTCATGGTCTCTTCCTTGTTCGCGTAACCTTCCCCGATAGTATCCTTTTGCCGCATGCGTGAATTTAGGTTTCCGGGAACGCCTGTCCGGCCTATGTTTCACGGGAATGTGAATAACTAGGACCAAAAATTATTTGGCAGCAATTCCCAACAGCCTATCTTTGCCACCCGTTTTGAAACAAACGCTTTTTCTGCGGTTACAAACGGAAAGTTCTTTGGAGAAAAACTTTGATAGTAAAAATACTCGTCGTATCTTTGCCGTCCGCTCTAAAAAGAGCAGTAGTTCTCTGACAACGTGGGATATTCAACCGGGGTGATAGATGGAGTGAAAAATGAAAGAAAAATTTGGTTGAGTAGAGAAGGAGTTTTACCTTTGCAACCCACTTCAAAAAAGTATAGTTCTTCGACAAGTTTTCTGATAGGGTCCGCGGAAAGAAATCTTCGGAAAATGACAGAAAAATTTGGATAGAATTTATAAAGGCTCATACCTTTGCAATCCGTTTTGAAACCCGGGCGACTGGGTAGAAAAAATGGCGGGCAAATAAAGCCAAAGATCTTTGAAAGATTGGAAACAACAGCACATAAATCAAGTATTTATGGTAAGGTTATATTAGCGAAAGAGATCGATAATATGACGTCAAATTTCGAGAGAATTTTGATAGTCAGTGTCAAACAACATTTACAATGGAGAGTTTGATCCTGGCTCAGGATGAACGCTAGCGGCAGGCTTAATACATGCAAGTCGTGGGGCAGCGCGGGTAGCAATACCTGGCGGCGACCGGCAAACGGGTGCGGAACACGTACGCAACCTTCCTTTAAGCGGGGAATAGCCCAGGGAAACTTGGATTAATACCCCATAAGATAATCGGGTGGCATCACCTGACTATTAAAGCTCCGGCACTTAAAGATGGGCGTGCGGCTGATTAGGTAGTTGGCGGGGTAACGGCCCACCAAGCCGACGAT
>DASZJO010000095.1:0-16138 GCA_035948015.1 Puia sp. | reverse complement strand
TGATCGACGCGGCAACGGTCGCGGCGGTTTCTTTTGACGAGGCGGCAAGCTTGCCGGGCAGGAGGAAGATCGGATTGATGCTGCCCATCTCGGCGAAGACCGGGATTGGAACTTTTCGTTGGTTTGCCCAGTCGAAGAGCGCTTTACCGCCGCCATAGGAGCCGGTGAAGCCGACTGCTCGGGTATTGGTGTGCGTTACAAGGGTCTTGCCGGTCTCGGTGCTCGCGCCATGGACGTGGGAAAATACAGCAGCGGGGAGGCCTTCGGCTTTGACTGCTTTCCGGATGGCGTTCGCCACGAGTTCCGAAGTTTCCGCATGCGCCGGGTGGGCCTTCACAATAACGGGGCAGCCCGCTGCGAGGGCGGTGGCCGTGTCGCCGCCGGCGGTAGAATAGGCGAAAGGAAAATTGCTGGCGCCGAAGACCACGACAGGTCCGAGGGCCACCTGCCATTTGCGGATATCGGGGTCGCCTTTATCGGCAACAGCCGTATCGATGCGGACCTCAAGCCAGGTACCCGCCTCGCAGGCTTCGGCGTAGCTGGTAAGCTGGAACTGGGTGCGGGCGCGTTCGTTTCGGAGCCGGGTTTCGGGAAGGTTGGTTTCCCGCATCGCGGTTTGGATGAGGTGATCGCCTTCGGTCTCCAGCTCTTTGGCGATGCGCCGCATGAGGTCGGCGCGCTGTTTCAAAGTGGTTTGACGATAGGTCTGAAAAGCCTGCCATGCCGCATTCATCACGGCATCGATCTCGACGGCGGTTGCATCTTGAAAGTTCATAGTGCAAAGTTAAGGTTATACGGCCAGGGACAGGTATTCAGGCAGCGCAGGGCGGGTAGCGATCCCATTGCGAATCGTCGCCAGGATCCTTTCCCGTTCCTCTCCTACCAGGGTCAACCGGGGGGCGCGGACGTATTCCGTACCCAAACCCGTTTCGGCTTCGGCCAGTTTGATATATTGGACCAGTTTAGGGTGGATATCCAGCTCGAGCAGAGGTAGGAACCAGCGGTGGATCTCCAGGGCTTCTTCGATCCGGCCCGCTTTTACCAACCGGTAGATGGCGACGGTTTCGGCGGGGAAGGCGCAGACAAGGCCCGCTACCCAGCCATGGGCGCCCATGATCAGGGCTTCGGTGGCAATGGGATCGACGCCGGTGAGGATCTTGAGCCGGTCGCCGAAGCGGTTGGTCAGCCGGGTGACATTGGTGATATCGCGGGTAGATTCCTTGACGGCTTCAATATTCGGCAGTTCGAGCAGTTCATCGAACATCTCCGGCGTGACCTCTATCTTGTAATCGACGGGGTTATTATAGATCAATATGGGCAGATCGGTGGACCGGGCGACGGTCTTGAAAAAGGCGACAGTCTCGCGATGGTCGCTCTTGTAGCGCATGGGGGGAAGGAGCATCAGGCCTTTTGCACCCCATTTTGCGGCCAGCGCAGCCTGGCGGGCCGCTTCGCGGGTGGTGCCCTCTGCGATGTTGAACAGAGTCGGCAGGCCTGAGCGTTCGACGGTATACTTTACGAGGATTTCTTTTTCTTCGAAGGTCAGGGTACTGGCTTCGCCGAGGGAGCCGCCAATGATGATGCCGCTGACGCCGGCTTGTACCTGGGCGTCGAGGTTGGCCCCGAAGGCGGGCAAATCGAGGGTATCATTTACAGTGAATTTGGTCGTTACGGCGGGGTAAACGCCGTTCCAGTTAATTCTCATGTGGGCTTTTTTGCAAAGATATCAGAAATGCGATTGACGGCGCTAACGGCAATTGACCACTTCTTCCATTATTTTAACACACCTGACCTTCCAGATCATAATCATACGCCTTGGTGATCTTTACGTCGACGAATTCGCCGACCGGCAGCTTGTGAGGGCTATGGATAATCACTTCGTTATCCACTTCGACCGAGTCGAATTCTGTCCGGCCGAGGTAGCGGCCTGCCTCTTTTTTATCGATGAGCACGTTGAAGATCCTGCCGACCTTCTCCTGGTTCTTTTCAAAAGAGATCTCCTGCTGGACTTCCATGATGTCCTGGGCGCGCTGTTGTTTTATTTCGGAAGGAATATCATCGGGCAATGTGTATGCAGAGGTACCTTCTTCATGGGAATACGTGAATATTCCCACGCGATCAAAACGATGCTCGCGCAGGAACTCCTTCAGCTCCTCCACATCTTCATCCGTCTCGCCCGGGAAGCCGGTGATTAGGGTCGTACGCAGGCAGATGCCCGGCACTTTATCGCGGATAGTCCGGATCAGGTCGGTCATGTCCTGGCGGGTCAGCTGGCGGCGCATGGCGGTCAGCATCCGGTCGCTGGCGTGTTGCAACGGCATATCCAGGTAATTACAGATATTGGGCCGCTCGCGGATGACGTCCAGCACTTCCAGCGGGAATTTGGCCGGGTAGGCGTAGTGGAGGCGGATCCAATGCAGGCCGGGGATATCGGCGAGGCGATGAAGCAGTTCGGGGAGGGCCCGTCGCTTATAGATATCGAGGCCGTAATAGGTCAGTTCCTGGGCGATCAGCATGATCTCTTTGACGCCTTTCTTCACGAGGGTTTCGGCTTCTTTCACGAGGTCTTCGATCGTTCTGCTGACATGGCCGCCGCGCATCAGCGGGATGGCACAGAAAGCGCAGGTTCGGTTACAACCTTCGGAGATCTTCAGATACGCGTAGTGTTTGGGGGTCGCCAGGAGGCGCTCGCCCAGCAGCTCCGCCTTATAGTCAGCTTCAAATTGTTTTAGAAGGAGGGGCAGCTCGAGCGTGCCGAACCAGGCGTCGACTTCAGGAATTTCTTTTTCGAGATCGTCGCGGTAGCGCTGGCTGAGACAGCCGGTGACGAAGACCTTGTCAAGGCGGCCTTTCTTTTTCAGCTCGACCTGGTCAAGGATCGTGTTGACCGATTCTTCCTTGGCCTTATCGATGAAGCCGCAGGTGTTGACGACAACGATATTGTGGTCGGTCTTTTTATTTTCATGGACGACGTCAATGTCATTGCCTTGAAGCTGGCCGCTCAGCACCTCACTGTCGACCATATTCTTGCTACAGCCGAGGGTGATGATATTGACCTTATCCTTTTTTAGTGTGCGTGTCTTCATTTTTCGTCTCCTCACTTTTCGAGGCTAAATAGGCTGTCCACAAATTCGTGTTTGTCAAAAACCAGCAGGTCTTCCATCTTTTCGCCGACCCCGATAAATTTAACGGGGATCTTGAACTGGTTGGCGATAGCCAGCACCACTCCGCCTTTTGCGGTGCCGTCGAGCTTGGTGATCGCCAGGGCGGTCACGTCGGTGGCGGCGGTGAACTGGCGCGCTTGTTCCAGGGCGTTCTGGCCCGTGGACCCGTCGAGTACCAGCAGGACTTCATGCGGGGCGTCGGGCATCAGCTTCTTGACCACGCGGCTGATCTTTGAGAGCTCTTCCATCAGGTGGGCCTTATTATGGAGGCGGCCTGCGGTATCGATGATGACGACATCGGCATTCCGGGCGATGCCGCTTTGAACAGTGTCGAACGCAACAGCACCGGGATCGGAGCCCATCCCTTGTTTGACAATCGGTACCCCTACCCTTTCGCTCCAGATGGTCAGCTGGTCCACCGCCGCTGCGCGAAAGGTGTCGGCCGCGCCGAGGATAACGGACTTGCCGGCTCTTTTAAAGTTATAGGCGAGTTTGCCGATGGTAGTTGTTTTACCGACGCCATTAACGCCCACGACGAGGATGACATGGGGCTTGTGGCCGTTGGGGGTATTGAAGTCGCGATAGGATTGTTCGGGCGCGTCGATAAGAAGCTTCTCTATTTCTAATTGAAGTATTTTGTTCAGTTCGCTAGTGCTCAGATACTTATCTCTCGCAACTCTTTCCTCAATCTGGCGGATGATCTTAACAGTGGTGTCGATGCCGACGTCGGCGCTGACGAGGGCATCTTCGAGGTTGTCGAGGACTTCTTCGTCGACGGTGCTTTTGCCGGCGATGGCATTGGTTAGGCGGGAGATAAAGCCTTCCTTGGTCTTTTGGAGGCCCTGGTCGAGGCTTTCTTTTTCTTTTTTCCCGAATAATTTATCGAATAGTCCCATTTGCCTGGAATTGAAAAAAGCCGCCCTTGCGGGACGGCCACTTCGCACGTTAGCGCAAAACGTATTATTTCTGGGCCAAAAACTCCTTGATCTTGTCCTTGTGCACGATCTGCTCCTTGAAGGTGTAGGCGCCGGTCTTGGGGCTGCGTACGGCCCGGATGACCTTGGTCCAGTTCTTTGCTTCGGCGGCAGCCTTGGCGTCTTTGGTCTTGATAGCGGTTTTCGCGGCCTTTGCCATAGTTATCTAGTTACTTTATGAACAATTACTTAATTTCCTTGTGAACGGTAACTTTCTTCAGGATCGGGTTGTATTTCTTCAGCTCCAGGCGTTCCGGAGTATTCTTCTTGTTTTTGGTCGTGATATAGCGACTGGTTCCGGGCTTCCCGCTGGTCTTGTGCTCGGTGCATTCCAGTATCACTTGTACCCGACTGCCTTTTTTTGCCATAGTTGGACGATTTTAATGTGCCGCCTTTTAGGAGGCCGGCTGTGCTTTTTTAGATCTTTTTTCCTTCTGCTCTCAATTTCTTGACGACGTTATACAGGCCGTTCTTATTGATGGTACGGAGCCCTTCGGTGGAGACCTTCAAGGTAATCCACTTGTCTTCTTCGGCGAGGAAGAAGCGTTTGGTCTGCAGGTTGGGCAGGAACCAGCGTTTCGTCTTGACGTTCGAGTGCGACACCTTGTGGCCGGTGACCGGAACTTTACCCGTGATCTGACATACTCTAGCCATGATAGCGAAAATTTGGACTGCAAAAGTCGTAAAATATTGGGAGACTGCAAAAAGAAATTACAAATTTTTCATACTCCCGCCATTCCAAAAAAAAATCTAACTGGCGCAAAGGATTCGCGCCAATTTGGACCATTCTCAAAATTGCTGTACCTTTGAACGTACATTTTAATGTACAGAATTATGCAAGCCATTTCAATAACGCAATTGCGCTCGAATATCAAGAAGTATTTTGATCTGATAACCAAATCCATGGACGTAATCGTTGTTCCCCGGACCGGCGAAGATGACGCGGTTGTGCTGATGTCCATTAAAGAGTACAATGCGCTTCAGGAGACCGGGCATTTGCTATCGACTGCCGCTAACAGGGAGCGGTTAAGGGAATCGCTGGCGCAACTGGAGAGCAAAAAGACCCGGAAATTCCTGCTTGAAGAGCCTGAAGCCCCCTTTAACAAGAAGAAAAAGAAATGAACTTCGAGTTTTCAGAAAATGCGTGGGAGGAATTCAGTTATTGGATTTCTACGGATATAGGTATGGCAACCAAGATCAAAGACTTGCTTGCTGATATTCGCAGAACGCCCTTTCAGGGGATTGGAAAGCCGGAGCCATTGAAGTATGATTTGAAGGGTTGTTGGTCCAGGCGGATAAGTGGGGAGCACAGGTTGGTGTACAAGGTGGAGGGGAAAAAGGGTGTGGATCAGAAATGCTATATAATTCAATGCAGGTTTCATTATGATGCCTGACCTTATCGACCAACCATGAAATTTCTATTAACCGCATCTGATGTTTACCTCGACCTGGGATTTGAAGATCTGTCACATTTTTCATTTACGTTCAAAGAGCAATTTGGTGTTGCGCCGCCAAAGCTTTCGGCATCCCGATCACATCCCGTTCACGGCAACCTGAACGCCATCACATAATCCCCCTGCTTTGTATGCAGCTTTCCATGCCCCCCGGCGGCGATGACGACGTATTGATGGCCGTCGAGCTCGTATGTCATGGGGGTAGCCTGGGCACTGGCGGGAAGGGCATATTCCCAGAGGGTCCGGCCTGTTCGGCTGTCGAATGCCCGGAGGTGGCCGTCGATGCTGGCGGCGACGAAGACGAGTTGACCGGCGGTGACAATGGCACCACCGAAGTTGAGGGAGCCCCAGTTTTTGGCGTCGGGATATTTGGCGGGGTCCATTTGATACCCGAGAGGAACTTCCCATTTTTTGGTTCCGGTGTGCATGTCAATTCCGACGAGGGTGCCCCAGGGCGGCTGGGTTTGCATGAGGAAGCCGTTAGCGTCGGCCCTGAAGAGGTAATCCCGTTTCATGACATAAGGAGTTCCGCGCTGGCGGCCGGTCTCCGCGCGGAGGGTTTCGGTGCTTTCGCGTTCGAGGCTGTCGACCTGGCTACGGGGGATCATGCGGATCACGGCGGCGAGGCGGTTGATATTGGTGTAGAGCATGTTATTGGCCGGGTCGTAGCACATCCCGCCCCAATGGATGCCGCCGATATTACCGGGCGCCATGATCGTCCCTTCGAAGCTCGGTGGCGTGAAGGGGCCTTGGTAGCGATATTTGGCGATTCGGGCTTTGGCTATGGCGAGATCGTCGGGCGTTGGTCCCCAGGCACTGTCCGGTCCCATGGATTGAAGTCCAAGGCGGGGCAATGAAGGGAAAGGTTGAGTCGGCCAGGCTTGTTCGCCGGCGATGGAGGAGGCGGGTACAGGGTGTTCTTCGACGGGGGTCAGCGGGCGGCCGGTTTCCCGGTCAAGGATATAGATAAATCCCATTTTGGTTCCGACGGCAACGGCGGGCTTTCCCTGAAAGTCGATCAGCATCGGCTGGGCGGCGATATCGAAGTCCCAGAGGTCATGGTGGACCACCTGAAAGCTCCAGACGCGTTGACCGGTGGAGGCCCGGAGCGCTACGAGGGAATTGGCATAAAGGTTGGAGCCTAGCCTTTCCCCTCCATAATAATCAGGGCTGGGGCTGGTGGAGGGAACGAATACGAGGTCGCGGGCCGGGTCCGTGCTGAGGATGGACCAGGCGTTCGCGGCGCCGGTCTTGTGGGCTTTTGGACCTTTCCAGGTCGCGTATGCGCTGTCGGCCGGGTCCTGCACGATGGGATTCCAGGTCCAAACAAGCATGCCGTTGTGAACGTCATACGCACGGATGACGCCTGGCGGTTGGTCGAATCGTCCGTTGTCGCCAATGGAGGAGCCGACGATCACACGGTCGCCGATAACGGCGGGTGGTGAGGTCTCCTGGACTTCGTTGCTGTATCCGGCGCGGAGGTTAACGGCGCCTTCGGCGCCGAAGCCGGGGACTGGTTGTCCAGTATGGCCGTCGAGAGCGATGAGCCTTCCATCGATCGTGCCTACGAAGATCCGGAGGCTGTCGGGATTCGCGGCGCCGGTGGAAACCCGGGTATCCCCCGCACTCCAGGCGGCCACGCCGCGGGAGCTTATTTCGGAGTAATCCGAGTGCAGGTCGACATGCGGATCATACATCCAGCGCTGCTGCCCTGATGCAGCGTCGATCGCAAAGACGCGATCGCTGGGCGTGCTGAAAAATAATGTCCGGCCGATCAGGATGGGGGTTGCTTCAAATGCTGCCTTGTCGAGGGCTTTGGTGCCGGTATAGGTTTCCAATTCGCCGGTGCGGAAGGTCCAGGCTTTGGTGAGCTTGCCAACATTCTTAACATTTATCTGTTGGAGGGCCGAATAGCGTTTGCCGCCGGGGTCCTGACCATAATAGGACCAGGTTTGGGTCATGGCGAGGATCGGCAAAAGCAGGAACGATATGGAGACAAGATTGCGCATAAGAAATCGTTTGGTCAAACTTAGCATCGTAAAAGGGGTAGTCCAATATTCTTTGACCAGTGGCAACGTATTGGTGACCAAAGTTTATTAATAATTACTTAATTTACCAATCCCTTTTGCTTTGGCTATTTTGCGCGGGAGAGAACAGATCTATTCGCGCACAAAAACGGGGATAATGTTAGAACCAATGAGAAGAAAAACAATTGCGCGGGATATCAGTTGGCTGGCGTTCAATGGCCGCGTACTACAGGAGGCGGCGGACCCGACGGTGCCGCTGAGGGAAAGGATCAAGTTTCTGGGCATTTTTTCCAACAATATGGATGAGTTCTTCCGCGTGCGTGTCGCCACGTTGAAGCGGATGGCGGAATTCAGCGGTAACAAGTCCAAAGCCAATATGCACCTCGAACAGTCCCCGGAGAAGATTTTGAATGACATCCAGGGGATCGTGCTGGAGCAGGGGGATACCTTCGACGCTATCTGGGAGGGAATCAGAAGAGAAATGGAAGGGGAAAAGATCTTCCTGGTCACGGAGACGGAGCTCGACCCCCACCAGCAGCAGTTCGTCCAAAATTACTTCGAGGAGGAGGTCCGGTCCAATACGATCCCGCTGATGATCGAAAGCATTCCGACGATGCCTTATTTAAGGGATAAGTCCCTTTACCTGGGGGTCGTCCTGTCGCGACGGGATGGCAGTATGAAGCGCAAATATGCCCTTATCGAAGTCCCCAGCAGGGTGCTGGGCAGATTTGTCCTCTTGCCTTCGCCATCCATGGACGAGCATCATATTATTCTGCTGGAGGATATCATCCGGTATAACCTGCGGAATGTTTTTGCCTACTTCGGGTATGACAGCTACGAATCCTGGGTCTTCAAGGTGACGCGGGATGCCGAGATTGATATCGACAATGACGTCAGTACCACGTTGATGCAAAAGATCGAAAAGGGGTTGAAGAACCGGCGGAAGGGCAAGCCGACGCGGTTCGTTTATGACCGGGAGATGGATAAGGGGCTGATGGACTACCTGATGAAGCGGCTAAACCTGTCGAAGAAGAGCGGCAACCTGATCCCGGGCGGCCGGATCCATAATTTCCGGCATTTTATGGACTTCCCTGATGTATTCCCGAAGAAGGGGCAGCGGAGGAGACCGTTCTCGCATCCGTTGCTGATGAAGTCCCCGCGCGTGACGGACGTGGTGCTGGAGCAGGACGTGATGCTGCATTTCCCGTACCATTCATTCAACCCCGTCATCGATATGTTACGTGAGGCGGCGATCGACCCCAATGTCACGACGATCAAGATCACCGGTTACCGGCTGGCCAGCAATTCCAAGATCATCAATGCGCTCATCAACGCGGTACGTAACGGCAAGCATGTGATCGTGATGCTGGAACTAAGGGCACGTTTTGATGAAGAAGCCAACCTGGAGTGGAAGGAGCGTTTGGAAGACGAGGGGGTCCGGGTATTGATCGGTATCCCTAATGTAAAAGTCCACGCGAAGATCTGCCTTATCAAAAAGCGGATCAACAATTTCACGATCCACTACGGATTTGTCAGCACGGGCAATCTCAACGAAAAAACGGCTCGGGTATATGGCGACCACTGTCTGCTGACTTCCGACCGGCATATCATGGCGGATGTCAACCGGATCTTCACGTACCTGGAGAAATGGAAGGAGGGTACGGCGCCGTTGAAAGCCTGCAAAGTGCTAATCCCCTGCCCTACCAGTTTGCGGCATGAATTGTTCAAGATGATCGCCCGCGAGACGCGGCTGGCGCGGGAGAAAAAGCCGGCGGCGATCACGCTCAAGATGAATTCCATCTCCGATGAAGACCTGATCGAGAATCTCACTGAGGCTGCCAAGGCCGGGGTACGTGTCCAACTTATTGTGCGGGGTATCTTTTGTATGTATTCGGAGAACAGCAAGTTCCTGGTCCCCGTCAAAGCCATCAGTATTATCGATGAGTACCTGGAACATGCGCGCGTATTCATCTTTCACAACGGCGGGAAGGAGAAGACCTATATTTCATCGGCGGACTGGATGGTTCGGAACCTGGACCATCGGGTAGAGGCGACCTGTCCGGTGCTGGATGAGACGATCACGCAAGAGTTGAAAGAGATCCTGGAGATTCAGCTGGCCGACAATGTCAAGGCGCGGTGGCTGGATAATGGGCTTCAAAACAGCTACGTGCGCGACGACAGGGAGAAGGTGCGTTCGCAGATCGACATTTATAATTATTTATACCAGAAGGCGGTGCCTGCGGAAACGCCCGCGACAGCCACGGAGACCGTTGCGGCGGAATAAAGACCGAACAGTGAGTGAACGGTGGGCGAAATCTAATATTTGAACATGCGACTGGCAGCTATCGACATCGGTAGTAATGCAGCGAGGCTGCTTATTTCGGATGTAACCACGAATTTCGGAAAACCTGAATTCAATAAGATCAACCTGGTACGTGTGCCGCTGCGGCTGGGGTTCGATGTCTTTGCAAACCGGGAGATCCCGGAGGAAAAGACGGAAATGATCATCCAGACGTTGAAGGCCTACGGGCATCTTTGCAAAGCCTACAAGGTGGATCATATCAAGGCGGCCGCCACTTCCGCGATGCGCGACGCGGACAACGCCAACGCAGTCCTTGACCGCGTGCTGGAAGAGACGGGGATCGGGATCGAGGTGATCAGCGGAAGTTATGAGGCCACGCTGATCTACGAAAACCACATTGCGGAGAACCTCGATAAGGAGCATGCCTATCTCTACATCGATGTAGGCGGCGGCAGCACCGAGCTGACGTTCTTTGCCGGCAATAAACTGATCTTCTCTTCCTCTTTTAATATCGGCACGATCCGGCTGCTGAAGGAGCAGGTGACGGACGAGCAATGGGAGAACATGAAGGACTTCATCAAACGGGAAACGCGCCACTATGCCGATCAGATCCTTGCGATCGGGTCAGGCGGGAATATCAACAAGATATTCTCCATCTCCAAGCGAAAGGAAGGCAAACCCCTGTCGATCGAGCTCCTGAAGGACTACTACAAGGAATTTTCTGCTTTTTCCCTGCAGGACCGGATGCGGCTGTACAAGCTGCGGGAGGATCGGGCGGACGTGATCGTTCCGGCGCTTCAAATCTATATCAACACGATGCGCTGGGCCAACGCGCCGGAGATCTATGTTCCCAAGATCGGATTGGCGGATGGATTGATCCAGCATTTATATGCCGACCTCAGGAAGAAGGGCGTGGGCCAGGAGTAAAAAACTTTTTGGAAATATAAAGTCCTAAAATTTTTTGTCGACATTTTATTTACCTTAGCAGCCTTTCATACATATGGACGTACCGGGTATGTTTTATTCTAAAGCAGAGCCATCCCCACAGTTTTCAACTTTTCAAACAAACCGGTCATGTCAGTACACGCAGAAATCAAAAAAATCACGACGCATACTTTACAACGCATGAAGATCAATGGAGAACGGATCTCCATGATCACCGCTTATGACTATTCCTTTGCGCGCATCTTCGATGGCGCCGGTGTCGACGTCATCCTGGTGGGCGATTCCGCCTCCAATGTGATGGCGGGGCACGAGACTACCCTGCCGATCACGCTGGACCAGATGATCTATCATGCGTCATCCGTTGTGCGCGGGGTCAACCGCGCGTTTGTGGTCGTGGACCTCCCGTTCGGATCCTATCAGTCTAATTCCAAGGAGGCACTTGCATCGGCGGTCCGCATTATGAAAGAGACGGGTGCGCACGGTGTCAAGGTGGAAGGGGGTGAAGAGATAATGGAGTCGGTTCGACGTATTCTGGGCGCGGGGGTACCTGTGATGGGTCATCTTGGGCTCACGCCGCAGTCCATTTATAAATTCGGCACCTATAGTGTGCGGGCGAAGGAGGAAGTGGAGGCGGAGAAGCTAAAGAACGATGCGCGGCTGCTCGAAGAGGCCGGCTGTTTCGGGCTGGTGCTGGAGAAGATCCCGGCGCAGTTGGGGAAGGCGGTTTCGGAAAGCCTGCGCATTCCCACGATCAGCATCGGGGCAGGAAAGTATTGCGACGGGCAGGTGCTGGTCATGCACGATCTGCTGGGGATCACTACCGAGTTCCAACCCCGGTTCCTCCGGCGGTACCTCCGGCTTTATGAGGAGATCACGGATGCGGTAAAACAATATATCCGCGATGTGAAATCCCGGGATTTTCCAAATGACCAGGAACAATACTGAAAGGGTTAAGGTAATATAAGGACTGCTTAATATATAATGTGGAAAACTATGTTATCTTAGCTAAGATATTACGTAGTAGCTACAAATCAACACTTTGAAGTGATGCAAATTAAATAAAGATTTAAATAAATATAATTTTTTGACGAGGCCTTGATCGTTTCGTGTTAAGTTTTGGTAAATTTAATTATAACCAAAACGCGCAAATATGAAAGGACTCCTCATTCTGACCTGTTTCACCTGCTATTCGTTTATTCTTCAAGCCCAAAAAACCCTTTCCGGTAAGGTGGCGGACAAGTCATCCGGGGCGGTCCTGGCGGGAGCATCGATAAAAGTCAAAGGATCAAAAAAAGGCACTTCCACCAATACCCAGGGCGAGTTTTCGCTACAAGTAAGTCCCTCTGATATATTGATTATTACCAATGTCGGTTATGCCCCCCAGGAAATGGGCATCCCCGACGCCGCATTCGTCACGATTGCGCTTGAGCCGCTTTCGGCTGAACTTACCCAGTTGATCTTTGTAGGGTCGAGGGGGGCCGCAAGGACCAAGACGGAATCCCCGGTGCCGGTGGACGTGATCAGGGTCGCTGATATCGGGCAGAGCACGGCGCGGCCGGACCTGATGTCGCAGATGAATGTGAATGTTCCCTCTTTCAATTATAATAAGCAGAGCGGCGCCGACGGATCGGACGCCAATGATTTTGCCAGTTTGCGGGGGCTTGGCTTCGATCAAACCCTTGTGTTGGTAAACGGCAAGCGCCGGCATCTCTCGGCCTTTGTCAACGAAGCAGGGACGCGCGGCCGGGGGAACAGCGGGACCGACCTGAATGCGATCCCCGAAGCGGCGATCGATCGGGTAGAGATCCTGCGGGACGGGGCATCGGCGCAATATGGGTCGGATGCGATCGCCGGGGTCATCAACCTCATCCTGAGAAAGGATGTTGGCCATTTGAATATCACCATGGGGGGCAGCGCCTATGATGACCATAAATATAATTCGCTGAATTTTGTCGACCCGAGCCAGTATTATACGGGAACGCGGCTGGACGGGCTGGCTTACAGCCTCGGTGCCGATTACGGGTTACGGATCGGAAAGAACGGCGGCTTTATCAATTTCGGGGGAAATTTCCTCGATCAGGGTAAGACGTTTCGTGCGGAGCCCGACACCAATATGGCCACCAATCCGCAGGCCCTCCCGATCAATACGATCAGAAGAGCTTTTGGGGATGGCGGGGTGATTTCGGGCGGCGCGATGGTCAATAGCGAGATCCCGATCGCGGGGACGGGGGCAAAGATCTATTTCTTCGGCGGCTATAACCACAAGCTTTCCGACGTGTACGCCTATACCCGGAACTTCGCCGCCAATCCGCAGAAGTTCCCCACTAACCCGGACGGGACGCTGATCTTTGACGCCAATATCATGAAGGTAGCTGGCGCCTTTGACGGATCGATCAATTCAAATAACGTCTACTATAACCCGCAGGAGAAGGTCTATATTACCGACAAGTCTTTTGCCCTTGGGATCGAGGGTACGACGCCGGGGGGCTGGGACTGGGATATCAGTAATGTCGTCGGTAATAACGACTTCCATTATCATGGATATAAGACCTTCAATGCTTCACTCAGCAACGTGCCGGGCGAGGTCAAGACCAACTTTGACGACGGCGGTTTCACCTTTACCCAAAACACGGCGAACGCGGATCTGAGCAAGAAGTTCCTCGGTGTGGCGGAAGGGTTGACCGTCTCGTTCGGGGGTGAATTCCGGTACGAACGCTACCATCTTTATGCGGGCGAGCCCGATTCCTATGGGCAGAATGCGCCGGCAAAGGTCTATCCCAACCTGGTCGGGGACGGGCTTGGAGACTCGCTGCGGGCGCCGGCTACAGGGTCGGAAGGTTATCCCGGCTATCAAACGACGGATGCAACGATAGCGCATCGCACCAATGTCGGCGGATATGTGGACTTTGCGCTTGATGTCACGCACGCGTGGCTGATCGATGCGGCCGCGCGTTTCGAGAATTATTCAGACTTCGGGTTCGTCAACACCTACAAGCTGGCTACGCGATACAGGCTGACAGATAATTTCAACCTGCGCGGGTCTATCAGCACGGGGTTCCGCGCCCCGTCCCTGCAACAGATCAATTTCAGCAATACAAATACGAACGTCGTCAATGGCCAGCTCGTCTATGTCAAGTTGGTGCCGAATTACAGCCCGATCGCCCGCGCAGCAGGCATACCGAAACTCACGCAGGAGACCTCGGTGAACGGCAGCCTGGGCTTTACCTGGGCGCCTGCGCCAAATTTCACCGCCACGGTGGACGGCTATTGGGTTCAGATGCAGCACCGGGTGGTGATCACCGGGAATTTCAACGGATCGACCGCTGCGATCGCACCTTTTCTTCAGCAGTATAACGTGAGCTCTGTGAATTTCTTTGCCAATGCGGTGAACACCACCAATACGGGTGTTGATATCGTACTGGATTACAACAAGCGGATCGGCAGGAGCCGGTTCAAGGTGACGCTGGCCGGAAATATCCAAAACATCAACATCGACAAGATCAATATCCCGGCGCCACTCAATGGGTCATATGCGAACCAGCAGGCCTTTTACAGTACGCGCGAGCAATACTTCCTCCGGGCGTCGGCGCCCAGGGCAAAAGGCACGCTGGCGGTGGAGTACAGCATTGCCAATTTCGGGGTCGGCGCGCACCTGAACTATTTCGGCAAAGTCGTCACGCAGGGATTCGGGTATTCCAGTCTGCCGGGTGCGCCTGCCGGCGGTCCGGGCGGCGCCGGTATTTCCGACCAGGGTTTGGGGTGGGATCCTTATGTGACAACGGATGACGGCAAGTCGGTGGTGCCGGAGAACTTCGTGCACACCGGAAAGATCACGACAGATCTCTACGCCTCTTATAAAATCTCCCGCAACCTGGTCTGGTATGCAGGGGTCGATAACCTCTTCAATGTTCATCCCGATCTGTCGATCGTGGCGAATGCGCGAAACGCGTCGGCCTATGACAGCGAGAGCGGCGGACCTTTTGATTCCATCCAGATGGGGTTCGATGGCCTGCGGATCTTTTCCAAACTGTCCTTTAACTTCTGATTTTCGGGGAGGTCGGCGGTGGGTTCGCCCGCCGTCGATCGCTCAGCCCCGTTCACCGGTACAATAACCCCATTCATCTAAAATTTCCGCCGTGACGGAGATTCCCTTTTAGTTTTGGTACCTGTGAAAAAGGTTACCGTACAGATCATCATTCATTTAGCCGCATGGGCTTGCTTTATGCTGCTGCCCCTGGTATTTTACCGTCGGCCGTTGGATCACGAGTCCAACATCTTCCCGGACCATTATTTCACGACCTTTTTCTTCGTGAATTATGCGATCATCATCTCCTTCTACTATCTCAATACCTACGTCTTTATTCCTAAATTGCTGGAGACCAAAAAGTTCCTGGCCTATACCCTGCTTATCCTGGGCCTGCTGATCTTCTATGGATTTGTGCCCCGGATCTATCACTCGATGTTTGGACCTCAGCCATCATATTCCAACCTTTTGGGTCTCTCCGGCGGCCCGGGAGGATCGGGTCTCTCCGGGGGATCGGGTGGATCGGGTCTCCCCGGGGGCCCGGGTGTCGGCGGGAGTTCGATCGTTTCCGGTCCGGCCGGTCAGCTCCGGCCGCCGCGGCCGCGGAATCCGCCACTGCTAAGCCCCGTCAATATCCTCACGTTCCTGATGGTCTTCGTTTTCAGTACGGGGATAAGAGTGATCAACCAATGGCTGCGATCCGAACAGCGGGCCAAGGAGATCGCGCATGAAAAGCTCCAGGCGGAACTGTCTTTTCTAAAAGCGCAGATCAACCCGCACTTCCTGTTCAACACCCTCAACAATATCTATGCGTTGGCCAGCGCGCAGTCCGAGCAGACCGCCGCGGCGGTGATGAAGTTGTCGAGTATTATGAGGTATGTCCTGACCGAAGCCAGGAACGACTTCGTTCCGCTGGAGAAGGAGATCCTTTTCACGTCGCATTATATCGAATTGCAGAAAATGCGGCTGACGGACAAGACAAGCATCGACTTCACGATCAACGGCAATCCGCTGGGTCGGCAGATCGCGCCGTTGCTGCTATTGCCTTTCGTGGAGAACGCCTTCAAGTACGGCATAAGTACCCGGGAGTGTTCGCCAATCCGTATCCTCCTGGATATAAAGGAAGAATCGCTGTATTTTAGTATCAGCAACCACAAGCATTTCAATACGGCGCTTAGAATGACCGACAACACGGGGATCGGGATCAGCAACACGAGGCGGAGGCTGGACCTGCTGTACCCCGGGCGG
>DASZJO010000094.1:0-5975 GCA_035948015.1 Puia sp. | reverse complement strand
CAATAATTGGGTGAGGGCTGTGCAGCAATATACCGACGGTGATATTTTCGGGAGTTTCAATGTGTATGATGGCATGGGCGGAAGCGATCCGGTCGTATTCAAGATGGGACTGAACGGCACGTTGAGATGGACCCATCGTTTTGACAATGGCAATGAGGACAACTTTACCAGTGTGGCCTTTTCTGGAGATACCCTTTATGCGGCCGGATATGAAGTTTGTCAGGGCTGCGGATTCAAACAGGCGGTTATTACGCTGCTTAATATCACGGATGGGTCGTACCTGTCTTCCAGCACCTTTCCATATCAGGGTAACGCTGATGACGAACAGGTCACCGGGCTTCAGATCTATGGCGGCACGATTTCCTACGGGCTTTATATTTCGGGTTCCAACAACGGCCTTGGGGGCGTGCTGCTTGGTAATCAGATTCTTCTTTTTCAAACAGATCTGGCAGGTAACCTGCGTTTTCCACCTGCCTATGCCTCAGATGGCAGTTCGGGCCTCGGGCAATCCACGCTGATGGAACCTGTGCGGACCGCGGACAGCGGATTCTTTGTGTTGAGTACAGGAGTTGGCAATAATGTGGCGCCGGGGGTGGCTAAAATAAACAAATATGGCGTAGAGGAATGGGGTCTTGTCCTGACCCCGGGTGATGATAATTCGGTCATGGAGGGCATAGACGTGACCAGCGATGGCGGGTGCTTGGTGGCCGGCTGGTTCAATAGCGCTGTCGCAGGCAATTCTTATATCATGCGGCTCGTCAAGATGACATCCTGGGGTGAGGTCAGCTCCTGTAATTTGCCCCAGGAGGCATTGACTACCGGTACAGCCAACTATCAGCCGGCTCCATTCACCTGGGCGTCGCAACCGGCTATCAGCCCGTTGGTACAGGCTGTTGCTGTTGATCCGCCGGTTCCTGCGTCAATGAGTTTGCTGAATGACCCGGAGAATCCCAATTGTTCCGGGTCTGTTTGCCTTGACCATACACCTGTTCCTGCAGGCTGCAATAAGACATATAATATTGCGTACGCGACCGATCGCAGCTCGAAACTATATGATGTGATGCCCACGACCGATGGGGGAAGGTTGGCGGCAGGCAGCCTGGTTATACCGAGCGATTCTCTGGTTGCGGATGTAGACGGCCTTGTGATCAAATATCAATCCAGCGGCGATGTCGTCTGGGCAAAGAATTACAATCTTCAGGCCGGATTGAATCTTTCTTTCAAACGGCTGGTGCGACTGGCGGATGGCAATACCCTCGCCATAGGCAATGACGTCAGAGGTGGCGACACCGCTTTCTGGTATATTGCTTTTGTGAAACTGGATAACAGCGGGAACATCCTTTGGGTCAAGACCATCCATGGGCCTCAACTAACAGATATCGGTGCTACTCCTGATGGGGGTTTTATTCTTTTGGCCGGTTTCACCGTTATCCGGTACGACGGCAATGCCAATATCGTCTGGCAGCGGATAGCCACTCACCAGGTGGATAGTTCGATATACCTGTCGGTCTCTTGTTCCGGTAATTATATCGATATTGCCTTTCGTTCCGGCGTGTTTACCAACCAGTTTGGCGTCGACCGCCTGAGTATGCAAACCGGAGCGGAGGTCTGGAGCAAGGCTTATCAAACCGCGAGTACAGCGGCTGAAGTCAATAAGATCATTTCTATCCGGGACTCGGTTTATCTGTTCCTATACAATTATATTCAAAATGCCGGTGCTCCGATCACCAACCTGGTCATCAAACTGGATACACGGGGCAACTTCTACCAGGCGCAGACGTTAGGTGCCGCCGATGCGCTGAATATAACGCTCTCCCCACCCACCGAGATACCGGTCCTCCCCCCGCCTACCGTTACATTGAGTTCGGACGGGAATTTCGTGGTGACGGGCCCGATCAGTTCTGCCGGGAGCAACAGTTTGCTGCTGACGAAACTGCGACCAGACGGAACCGTGATATGGTCGCACGACTTTGCGTCGATCGGTTATATCCCTGACAATCTTCGCACGCAAGGAAAAGGTTTTATTATTCCGGGCGCGGAGTCCTATCAACATACCGGCGAGCCCGATTTCACCAACGGTATCGTCCTTAAAATGGATAGCGCCGGGCAATTGGAGGGGGGCGCGGCCGCTTGTCAGGCTGCTCCCCATAATTTTGTCGTGAGTCCGTACACGGGTGTAAGCCCGGCGAGCAATCCGGTGTCTTCGGACTTGCCGGCGGCGCTGGCGATGGTCAACGCTTCGATGTACACGCAAGTCGTCGCCATCAGTCCCATTTTGTTGTGCGCCGTGCCGGGGACCTGCAATGCGGTGAACATGCTGCAAAAAGGGGTGTCATGTGCGGTCGGGGATACGTTGGTCTACTATCTCGACCATTCCGGCAATTGCGCTGCGGCGGCTACGTGGAATTACGATAGTTCGTTCTTTCAGCCAGGCCTCATCCTTGGGGACTCCATCCAGCTGATCGTCCGGCAGGGCGGGTCTACGGCGGTGGGTGCACAGGTGGAGGGTTTTTGCAGTCTGACGGAGGAGAGTGTGGGCACGAGTATCGTCGTGACGGCTGGGGGATTGGGCCTTGGGCCCGATACCGTTCTATGCGATAATTCGTCGGTCACGCTTGTGGCGAGCCCGGGTTATACCGGTTATCTTTGGAATGGCAATAGCACGGGGACGTCGCTGGTGGTTACGGTGCCGGGGAAATATTTTGTTACGGCAACAGATCAATGCGGTGTGGGTCATAGCGACACGGTGCTGGTTGTGGCGGCCGACAGTCTGTTCCAAATCACGCCACCCGATACGGTTTCGTGTAATCAGGATACTGTCTTGTTGCAGGCCAGCGATGGGTATGCCGACTACCATTGGAGCCCGGCGTACAACATGTTGGCGCAAGGCAATCAGGCGCTGGTTACTCCCGGTGTGACGACACGGTATACGGTTGTGGCACAGCGCCGGCCGGGTTGCATTGTGACCCGTTCCGTGTTGATCACCGCGCTTTCATCCCCGGGTATTTCGCTCGGTGCCGATACCAGTATTTGTTCGGGCGACAGCGTGGTGCTGGATGCGGGGGGGTTTTTCTACAGCTATCTATGGAGCACGGGGGATACGAGTGAGCGCATTTATGTCAGTCAGGCCGGCGCGTATTCGGTTACCGCGCTGTACAACAATGGCTGCATGTCCAGGGATAGTTTTCTTTTGGTTGGGCTTTATAAGATCGTTCGACCTCCGTTAGACAGTATATTCTGCCTTGGTACGGACCGGGTGCTCAATGCGGGTCCGGGGTATTCTACCTATCTCTGGAATACCGGCAGCACGGGTTCTTCCGTCGATGTCGGCCAGCCCGGGGTTTACTGGGTCGTCGTTACCGATGCCCATGGGTGCAGGACGACAGATTCGACCGTGGCAACCGGAAAGGAATGTCTTGTCGGGCTGTACGTGCCCAATGCTTTTACGCCGAATGGGGATGGGCATAATGATCGTTGCAGGCCGGTGTTTTATGGGGTTGCCGTTCACTTTGAATTCGCGGTATTCGACCGGTGGGGGCAGCGGGTTTTTGAGACGGAGTCGCCGGGGACGGATGGGTGGGACGGAACGATTGGAGGAGTTCGGGCGCCTGCGGGTGTGTATGTTTGGTACTGTAGATATCAGTATAGCGGTCGGCCGGAGGCAATGCAAAGGGGTACGGTGATGTTGATCAGGTGAGATTAAGTTAACTTTACGGTCATGCAGCCGCAGCGTTATATTGCGCATTTCGATCTTGACGCGTTCTTTGTGAATGTGGAGATCCTGAACGACCCGTCTTTGAAGGGGTTGCCGATACTGGTCGGGGGGCGTGAAAGGGGGGTGGTGGCGGCGTGCAGCTATGAGGCCCGCAAGTTTGGGATACACAGCGCCATGCCGATGAAGACGGCGATGCGGCTTTGTCCGCAGGCGGTGGTGGTGGGCAGCACGAGGGGGGAGTATAGCCGGTACTCGCGGTGGGTGACGGAGATCATTGCTGCGAAGGCGCCGCTTTTCGAGAAGGCGTCGATCGATGAATTTTACCTCGACCTTACGGGGATGGACAGGTTCTTTAATCCTTATGAATGGACGATCTCGCTTAGAGAGGAAATCATTTCCGCGACGCAGCTGCCGATCTCTTTTGCGCTGGCTTCGAATAAGATGGTCTCGAAGATTGCGACGCAGGAGGCTAAACCAAACGGGTATATCCAGGTGTTGCCGGGAAGGGAGCAGGAGTACCTTGCGCCGTTGAAGGTCAACAAGATCCCGGGAGTGGGAGAACATACCTATCAGGCGATGCAGGAGATGGGGATTGTGACGATCCGGGATTTGAGTGAGATTTCGGTTGATGTCCTTGAGCGGCGGTTCGGCAAATACGGTGCGGAGCTTTGGAGCAAGGCGCGGGGTATTCATGAAAGCGAGGTGATCCCCTATCATGAGGCGAAGTCGATCTCAACGGAGAATACCTTTGAAGAGAATAAAACGGATATGGAGTTTCTTATGGCCGAGCTGGTGCGCATGACCGAGAGGGTGGCGTATGAGCTAAGGCAGGACAATAAGACGGCGGGTTGTGTAGCGGTGAAGATCCGGTACCCCGATTTTGAGACGACGTCGAAGCAGATGACGATCCCGTATACCTTTTATGATGATGAGCTGATTGCGAAGGCGAAGGAGCTTTTTCATCAGTTATGGCGCCGCGGCCAGCCGATCCGGTTGATGGGGGTGCGGTTGAGTGAGTTGACGGGAGAAGCGATACAGACGAATCTTTTTGAGGATACGGGGAAGAAGACGCAGTTGTATAAGGCGATTGATGAGGTGAAGGGGCGGTTTGGGACGGGGGCTGTGGTGAAGGCGGGTGGGCAGAAGGCGGGGCGGGCGAAGTCGGCTGAGACCCGAGCGAAAGCGAAGGGTCCGAACGAGGAGGAGCGTGGCGAAGCAGCTCCGACGAAGTTCTCGGCGTCGAAGTTTATAAGGAGGTCGGGGGAGGAGGAGGGAGGCCAGGCGTCCTAGATGTTCACACTTACTAATGCTTAAGCTAGTCATACAAGACGGGATCGCGTTTCTGTTCTTAGCGGCAGGCTATTTTTTATTGAGCATTATCATAAGCTTGAAGTTTCTGACCCTTAAAACGAAATAAGAGAAAGGGGGGTAGCGGGCATGGGATTTGAAGGGATGTCCCTAAAAACTACCATTATGAAAAAGGCATTGTGTATTATGGCTTTAACCCTGCTGGTAGCAGGTGGTCATCTTTGTGCGCAGACATTTCAGTTAGGGATCAAGGGCGGGGGTAACCTGAGTACGTTTACTTCAAGCATGTCCAATCCTGCCTATAATGAGTATTCCTTTAATGCCGGGTGGAATTTGGGCGTCTTCACGAACTTTTGGTTGGGGAATCATTTCGCCATTGCGCCAGAGTTGCTGTATACGACCGCAGGTGCGAAGATCAAGACGACTACTTCCGAGAACAACCAGGTCGTATATTTCAACAATCAGCTTAATTTGAAATACGTGAGCGTACCGGTAATGGCGAAGGTAAGGTTCACCGGCGGGTTCTATCTGGAGACAGGCCCTGAGGTCAACTTCAATGTGACTGGCGGCTCGTATCAAAATGAGACCGTCAAGAATTTCACCAACAGCGCAGAATTTGCGTGGGGTGCGGGGCTGGGTTATCAAAGTCCGGTTGGGCTGGGCATCGGGGCGCGATATAACGTCGGATTGACAAGGGTTAACAATGTCAATGACGCGAATTTTGGGGATGTGAACTGGCATAATAGCGGGTTCCAGTTGGATTTGTTCTGGACGCTCTTCAATAATAGAAAGGCGGAGGAGAAATGAGGGTGCGGGACGGGGAAGGTGGAGGAGAAATGAGGGGTGTGGGATGGGGTGGTTTGGCCGAGGAGTTTTGAGGGTGCGGGAGCGGACGGTTGGTGTATCGGAAGCGGACAAAACTGAAAGGGGGCATGACGTAAGAAACTGATTT
>DASZJO010000093.1:0-36966 GCA_035948015.1 Puia sp. | reverse complement strand
AAACCCCGCCCCCCACCACCCCCAACCCCCTCAAACCCCCGCCGACCTCCACCCCCAACCCCCCGCAACCCAAACAACTAAACCATTCCCAAAGAACCCAGATCCTCCTGTACTTCGGCCTCGCCGGCTTCCTTTTCGGCGTATTCCTCCTCTTCAACCCGAAGTTCAAATACCACGATATCGCCTTTCACCCAAAGGCGATCGTAGATACCCTGCTCGCCCGAAAGGAACGGCAACTCTTTCCCAATCGCCCTTCCCCCGACTCGATCCTGCTGGCCAAAATTTTACTCAGAAAGATCAGCCGCACTGACGACGACGATTCCCCTCTTCCTGATTTTCACGAGAGAATAGCCTACCCCCTTCCGCCCGATTCGGTTCGCCAGCGTTTGATCGCCTACGTCCTTTACACCCGGCTCCAGGCAGAGCGCCGCCGCATAGAGGACCTGACCGACACCTCGTTCAATAGCCGGTTCTTCGTCGGTTCGCTCTTTACCACCAACAAATCAGCCCTCGAAAGACTCTATTACAACGATGACACCAGCATCGCATCCCGGACATTCCATTTCCGCTACGATCGCGACACCACCGCCGCCGAATACAGCATCCGCGCGGAAGGCGATATCACCCTTCATGAAGTGATCTACCCCAACTCCGGCTTTACATTTTTCAACAAATATCCAAATTTCGGTACCCTGGCCCTGCTGATGATCTTCCAATTCATGGCCTTTTTTATCGTTATACCCCTATCGGTCGTTACGATGCGGGAACTCATGGGGATCGAATCCACACCAAAGCGATCAAACATCTACAAAGCAATCGGCATCGCCACCGGCGTCATGGTTCTCTTCGCCGCCACAGCGGGCATATTCATCTTCACCCCAACCTATGCCGGCAACCGGCTCTTTATGTATGGATTTGCGACGATCCAAAACGTCTATTACATCTTTGCCTACCTCGCTTCTATCACCTGCTACGCCGGTTACCTTTTCACCGGCCGCATCATCGGCGACACCATGGTCGGATTTCAGGATCTCGCGGTACGGCATAGGCGAATGCTCGTGGAAAATGCCGCCATAGACAACCAAACCAAACTCGACGCCATCACCCTAGCCGACGACTACAAAAAATTGAGAAGACTCTGGACCGTCTTTTTCTACACCAGCGCATTCCTGCTCTCGATGAACGTCCTTCAGTCCGGTAGCCTGTTCAGCGCCATCGACTCGCTCGACCTTGTCTCCTTCCTGAATGCCCCGCCCGCTCACATTGTCCTTCGCAACGACTTTGTCTATTTGATCGGTGGCTTCTATAGCATACTGCTGCTCATCTTTTATATTCCTGTAAAGATCAGCATGCTCAACATGGAGAGCCAGATCCCCGATACACCCGGCACCGGATCCGACAATACGTCCTGGCTCCCGGTCTTTTCCTCGGGCCTCCGAACCACCGCCAGCATCCTCGCCGCCAGCTCGCCCTTTCTGATCAGCATCATCCAATTTATTCTCCAATCGCTCGGCGGGTCTAAATCGTAACCCTACTCCACTTTCAAACTCTCCGCCGGATTCCTCACCGCCACCCTTAACGATTCGAAACTAACCGTGACCCACGCAAAAACCAGCGCCACCACCGCCGCCAGCGGGAAGATCAGCCAGTTCACCGTCACATGATACGCAAATCCCTCCAGCCACCGATTGATCGCCCAAACCGATACCGGCACCGCGATCACCACCGCCACAAGCACCAACCGCGTGAATCCCGTCGATAAGAGATACAGGATGTTGAACACCGACGCGCCCAGGACCCTCCTCACGCCAATCTCCTTCGTCCGCCTTTGCGCCAGATAGGCCGACAACCCGTAAAGCCCCAGCCCGGAGATGATCAGCGCGAGGATAGCAAACAAATTGAAGATGCCGCTCATCTGCTGCTCCCCCTTGTATAGATTGGCCAGGTCCTGGTCGAGGAAATTATAGCTGAAGGGGTAACCCGGGTTGAGCTCCCGGCTGATCTGCGCCAACGCACTTACCGCCGCCGCCGTCTGCCCTGGCTTCGCCCGAACCACCACGGTAGATTTCCAATCGCTCATGAGCAGTACCAGCGGCTCGATCGGCTGCTGGATTGGCTTGAAATTGAAATCCTGCACCACCCCAATGACCGTCCCCTTTATATCTCCATATTGCAGCCGCTTGCCAACCGCTGTCGTAAGCGTGAGCCCCATCGTGCGCACCATTTTTTCATTGATCACGAAATGACTGGAATCGTTCCCAAAGGCGTTCGAAAAACCCCGGCCTGCCAGGATCTTCATTTGGAACACATCGATGAACCCTTCCGTGGCGCTGATCTCAGGAATAATGATCTGCGAACGCGGATCTTTCCCTTCCCAGAAGACCTGGGAGGCCCCGGATTTTAAGTTGACCGGCAGCTCACTGACCAGGCAATAGTCACTTGTCGCGGGATGCCGCTGGAGCTCGGCCTTCAACGCATCCATCTTGTCCCACAGTTGTCCCTTCATCGGCATATACAACAGGTTGGCCTTGGTAAAGCCCGGATTCCTGTCGCGAATAAAACGTAGCTGGCTATACACAACAAAAGTCCCAATCAGCAAAACGATCGAGACGACGAATTGCACGATCACAAGAACGTTCCTGAACGCCAGGCTCCCGCCAAGCGATCGTAGAGCTTCGCTTCCTCCTGTGCCCTTCAACACCGCCACCGGCCGGAACCCGCTGAGATAAAGCGCCGGATAACTCCCCGCCAACAACCCCGTCGCCGCCGCAGTACCCAGGAGCATCAGCCAAAGGCCGCCGTCCGCCAGCCGCAGGCCCAACGCCTTCCCCGCCAGCTGCCCGAAGGCCGGGAGCGCCACGACGACGATCCCGATCGCCAGGACCAGCGCAACAAACGCGATCAGCATCGACTCCCCGATGAATTGCCCAATCAACTGCCCCCGCAACGCGCCTACCACTTTACGCAGTCCAACCTCCTTTGCACGCCGCGCACTGCGCGCAGTCGCTAGGTTCATGAAATTGATGCAGGCGACGATCAGGATAAATATCGCGACGATGAGGAATATATTCACGTATTGGACATTCCCATGACCCGGCAGATCGACCTGTAATTCGCCGGAATGGAGGTGAATGTCGGGAAGCGGCTGCAGGTGGAAATTTGCTTTGAGGAGACTTTCGGCGACATGCTCTTTATAAATGGCATCCATGCGCTTCTCCAGCCGCGCAAGGTTGCCCGGCGAGACATCGGTACGATCCTCCAGCCGCACATACCCGTAGAAATTGAAATTGCTCCAGACATTCTTCTGTAAGTCATCGTTACTCCGCGCCTCCACCGCCATCGGCAGCACAAAATCGAATTGCAGGTGGGAATTTTCCGGGATCCCGGCCAGGATCCCCGTCACCGTCAGCAGCAAGTCATTGTTCATTTTGAGGGTCTTGCCGATCGCGACTTCCGTCCCAAAATATTTCCGCGCCATTTCTGCAGTTAACATGACCCCATCAGGCCGCCCCATCGCCGTCTTCGGATCGCCCGCGACCAACCGGTAGCTAAAAAAGTCGAGGAAATTACTGTCCGCAAACAATACCCGCGGCTCTTCGAACTCCCTTTTCCCGACTGAAAACAAGACCGAGCGCTCATACCCCAACCGCAGCACACTGCGGACCTCGGGCATCGCCGCCTGCAGCCCCGGAGGCATACCCGCCGGATTGACCGCAGCCTTGAAACCGCTGGCATCCACCGTGATCCGGTAGATCCGGTCCGCATGGGCATGGAAACGGTCATAGCTTAGTTCATTACGGACCCAGAGCAGGATCAGAAGACTTGACGCCATCCCGATCGTCAGCCCCAAAATATTTATGGCCGAGAACCCCTTGTCGATCCAGAGATTCCGCAGGGCCGTCTTCAGGTAGTTGCGCAGCATAGTTATCCGGTTATATGCCTAAGACGCACCGGTCCCGGAAAAGTTGCAATTCCGGCGGCTAAAAAACATTATATTTATTCCTATGAAAAAACGCCAAACCTTCCTCCTTTCGGCCCTCCTCTGCGCCAACGTGTTAAACGCACAATCCTACATCCCCTCCCCGCAGACCCTCGCCCATATCGAAGAGACCAACCCCCCCGGCGAAACCATCGCCCCGCTCATCTATCTCGCATCCGATGCCCTCAAAGGCCGCTTCATCGGTACCCCCGGCAATGACAGCGCTGCCACCAGTATTGCGCGCGAATTCCAGCGGGCCGGCGTCCGCAACCTCCCCGGTAGTAACAGCTATTTTCAGTTTTTCCGGCGACACTTCAACGCAAACCGTATCGACAGCGGCTCGGCGGCAATGGACGTGCAACTTCGAAATGTGATGGGCTTTATTCCCGGTACGGACCCGACCCTGCGCGGCCAGTTTATCGTGCTGAGCGCGCATTATGACCATCTCGGCGTCACCAAACACCCGCGCATGGAGGAAGGCAAACTCGACAGTATCTACAATGGCGCCCGCGACAATGCCTCCGGCTGCACCGCCGTGATCGACGCCGCCCGGTATTTCGGCAAGTATCCGCCAAAGCGCTCCGTGATGTTTGTATGCTATACGGCCGAAGAAGAAGGGCTGATCGGTAGCCAATGGTACGCGGATCACCCGGTCTTCCCATTGAAGGAGATCGTTTATAATCTTAATATCGATAACGCCAGTTATGACGACACCACACTCGTGACGCTGGTCGGCCTTCACCGCACCTCCGAAGACTCCGCCATCATCGCCGCCTGCAGGGTTTATGGCCTGCACGTCAATAACGATCCCACCGGCGGCAGCTTGTTCTTCGAAAGCGATAATGCTCCGCTTGCTGTACATGGCATACCCGCGCCTACCTATAGCATGGGCATGCAGGCTATGGACAGTACCATCTTCAACCGCTATCATCAATTGAGTGATGAGACCGGAAATATGGACATGCATTACGTCGTAAGATGGATCCACGCCTACATCCTCGCCGCAGAATTTATCGCCAACGAGCCCGTTCAACCGCGATGGACGCCCGGCGACCCCTATGAAAAAAACTGGAAAGCCCTATACCCCGATGCCAAATGAACCGCCTGATCGCCATACTATTTTTGTTCTTCCTGCCCTCCTTAAACGCAGCGCCGCGAAGCGGCACTCCAGATGCAGCATACAGCATCCGCATCCTCTGCCTCTACGGCTCCGTCCCCGCCAAAGGCTTTTGGAAAGTCGAACCCCTCCACGGCTCGCGCAACATGGTCAACCTGGTGGCAAAACTCCACGGCGGTCACGTCGGCATCGAATATGCCCCCGACAAAGTCCTCAGCTTCCAACCGCAAACCTACGGCGGCCTCGCAGCCAGCGGTCACTTTGCCCCGAAATTCAAAAAGCAAAATTTCAACTCCTGCTTTCGAACGGTAACGACCACCCGAATGTGGAATTGCCTCGGCAATCACTATAATAATATCGACAGCCTCCGCCGCGCCGTCTTCATCATCCCCATCAACGCGGCCCAAAAGATTCTCCTCGACAGCCTCGTCCACCGCTACACCGACCAAACGCCCTACGACTACGCCTTCCTCGGAATGCGCTGCGCCTCCTCCTCTTATGATGTACTCCAGAATGCCGGCATCCTGCCAAAACAGGATATGACCTGGTACAGCGTTTTTACAACGCAGCAATTCCGCTATCTCCTCTATTTGGAATATTTGAAGAACAAGGACAAAGGCTGGGAACTCTACACCTCCAAAGGTTCCGCAAGCCGCAAATGGGAAAAAGATATCGACAACTGGTCGAATTTTAAATAGTCATTTGGCTCAATCTTTACGCTTCCCCTTCCCACTTGAACGCTTAGCCACCGCGCGCCGTTCTTCCGCCTCCCGTTCATCCTTAACCGGCTTTCCCGCCGCCTCCCCCTCACCCTTCTCCGCCCGTGACGCCGCCTCGCCCTTCCCCGGCATCCCCGCCCCCCACTTCCTGTCCGGCTCCACCATCGCGATCCCCTCAATCTTCAACTGCTCCAGCGACAACGTCTCACTCGCCCCCGTGATCAATCCGAGTATCGGCTGCACCTGTCGCACCCGAACCCCCATCTTCTCCAGCGACCCGGCAATCTCCCCGATGCGCTCGCGCTGACTGTCCTCTATTTTCGCAACAAAATCCATAACTGTAAAATTAAAAATAACGCGCGAAGCGCGCACCCCTCACCGCACATACCCCAACCCCGCCCCTACATCCGACGCCGGCAACGCCAACCTCCGCGCCTGCTGCACCATCTTCGCCCAGATCTCCCCCGCACTCGCCTTCGGGAATTGCTCCCACATCAACGCCGCCAGCCCCGCAACAAATGCCGTCGCCATCGACGTCCCCGACTGCCGGCGATATCCGCCTCCCGGTTTCGCGCTCAGGATATCATCGCCCGGCGCCGCAATATCGACCTGCCCCATCCCCTCACCCGTACCCGCACACGAATATTCCGCCACCTCCAATCCCGTCGTCAGCCCACCCACCGCCATGATCGACGGGCAATTCGCCGGATGGTTCACCGCGGCCACGATCCCCAGTTCCCGCTCACTCTCGTTCCCCACTGCCGCAATGAGAAGACAATTCCTCTCCGCCGCGATCTGTCCCACCTGCTCATAGATCAGCGAGTAACCCCCACCCTCGTCAGCCGACGCTCCCAGCGACATCGAGATCACCTGACACCCTTTGTCCAGCGCCCACTCGATCCCCGCCAGCGCCTGCATGTCGGACCCTTCGCCATTATCATCCATGATCTTGCCGATATACAGCCGCGCCCCCGACGCCACCCCATACCGTGCGCCGCCTTTTGTCTTTTTGCCGCCCCCAACCACCGCCGCTGTATGCGTCCCATGCCCCTCTTTATCGATCGCCTGCTTCGTCCCCACAAAGGACTTCCGATGTATCGTCCTCCCCGAAAAATCCGGGTGCGTAAAGTCAAACCCCGTATCCAGTACCGCCACCTTCACGCCCTTCCCCGTTAAGGAAGTCCCCAGCACATTGATCGCCTGCACCCCCCAGGTCGCCGCAGAACCGTCTTTCAGCGTCGTCTTTTTGCCCCGGCCCTTCGAAGCAGCCTGCAAAAGCCGAAGATAACGGTCTGGCTCAGCCGAGATGAAAGCGCTATTCCGCCCGCCGATCAACCCTTTCACCTTCGCCTCCGCCGATTCATTCACGACTGCCACCCTCAATTTTTCCAACACCACCCCATCTGCTTCCTTTCCCCATCCATCCATCCCCACTGCCAAATTCAATCCGCTCTCCTTCGCCGATCGCAGCACTCGATCCATCCCCGCCTCTCGGTCGAGCCGCACCAGCATGCGACCCGTATAGCGCTTCGGAAGCTTCAGCTCTGTAGCGACCGCCCGTTTCTCGACGCCGCCACCCTTCCCCAATGTCACTGATTTTTTACTCGTTGCCATGCCACAAGATACAAATTCCACCGCATCAACGTCTGCCACGCAACACCCGAACCCCCAATAACAAGCATCCAGCGAGCACCGCCAACACCATCACGAAGACGTTCCTGGTCGAACCTTTTTTTAAATTGGCTAGTTTATCCCGGGATTGCAGGTTATTCCCATCCAGGTCGATAGCCTTCTGGTAACTATTGATCGCGGAATCTTTCTGATGAACCTCGGCAAAGGCGTCACCAAGCCCGTCGAACGCGTTGGAAGAATTTGGGTAACAAAACGTATTCAACCTGAAGATCTCAAGCGCTTCCGGTTTTTTGTTTTCCCCCAGCAGCTCGTATCCCAGGGTATTTAATTCCGATTCGGCATAATCATAGATACTGTCGTTTGATTCCTTCAGACTGTCAAACGTTCGCAAAGCACCGCCGATCCCCCCCGTTTCTATCTCTTTATAAAGCTCGCCGCTTATCGGGATCCTGGGCAATTTATAAGGTAAGCCCCGAAGAATATTTACAACGGCGTCATTAATTTCGATCCGCCTGCTGTTTCCTTTATTCGTCAACATCAGGATGGCGACGCGTTCTCTTAACCTCCTTTCAATAAAAGCCCGGAACCCCGCCGTATTTCCGGTATGCCAAACTACCAGATCGTCCCTGTTACCCGTAATATTCCAGCCAAATCCGTAAGTTGATCTACCCTCCCGGACAGTAGCCGGCGTAAACGCCGTATCCAGGGTTTCCGGCTTTACCAGCCTTCCGGAGTACAATGCCGCATCCCATTTCAATAGATCGTCAACCGTAGAATACATTCCGCCGTCTCCTGTCGTTAACGAAATCTCATTGTCCACTTTACCAAAGGCGCTATAGCCGATGGCCAGATTGCCGGGTCGCTTCACTGCGGCATCCATTAAAAAAGTATTATCCATTTTCAGCGGAATCAGGATGTTATTGGTCAAATAGTCTTTGAAAGACTGGCCCGTTATCCTCTCCACTATGATGGCGAGCAAAATATAACCGGTATTGCTGTACCTGTATCTTCCGCCCGGCTTAACTATCAAATCATTTCTGTTGACAAGGGTCTTTAGTACTTCCGCATTGGTTAAACCCGGATGGTCAATGCCCAAATCCCCCAGGTCTGGAATGCCGGAGGTATGGGTAAGCAAATGTCTTACGGTAACCCCGCTCGCATAAGCCGGCCACTCCCTGATGTATTCAGCGACAGGGTCATCATAGTTGATCTTGTGCTGCTCCGCCAGCATCATAATAGTCATCGCCGTAAATTGCTTCGAAACAGAAGCCAGACACGAAATAGTCGCAGGCCCGAATCGCTCATGAGTTCCAAAATTCGATTCACCATAGCCATTCCTGAAGATGGCTCTTCCATTGACCGCTACCAGGATGCTTCCATTGAATTGTCCCCTGCGATACAGACTATCCATTAGCTTCCGCAGGCCTTCGGTTGTGTCAACCGGAATGGCACTGGCGCAGACGGTACATACCAGCAGCAGGAAGCAAAATATACATTTCATATCTTGATGCCGAAGTTATATAAAAAAACCCCCTTCAATCCCGCGAACCCCCTCAAAACAAAAAACCCGCCTCTTAAAAGCGGGTTCAAACATTTTAGCTATAAATCACCTTATTTATTAAGCTTCGGGACAACATACTTGATCAGCAACTCTCTCGCTCTTTCCGCCTTCTCAACAAAATATGGGTCATTGCTGAAATCCCTCATTTCAGAATTTACTACAACTTTCTTTTGACGCTTAACATTCCGCCTCTTGTTCGTTGCCCGGCTATTTTGCTTAGATGATTTCATCACCCAAATTTACCAATTATTTCCGGGATGCCAAAAACGCTCGATAATTCTCGCCTCTTTTAAACGGCACCAATTCACCAGTCTCAGTCATTCCTTGGATATCAAATAATTGCGAAATTTCTTGATGATGTCTTGCTATCCCCATCTGATAAAGTCTTGTTCTCGACAACGTGCTCCCCTGAATTACAATTCTACATTTATGAAAATGACTACTAAATTCAATTGCAGTATAGGCGACAGTAGCCAATATCTTGTCCCGGTCTCCGTTACCGCTCACGGCCAGATCGTTGATCTGATCATTTTTATCATCATGGTCTCCAAAGCCGAGATTATAATAAGGTATTCCGCCTAAAGTCATCAGGTAAGTATACAAAACTATTTTATCTATCCTGCCCTTAGACCCCTCGCTGTAAAACGTATACTGCAGAAATCCTGCGTCAACCTTAAAAGCATACCGCTCCAATAGCATAACCACCACATTAAATCGGTGGCAATATTAGCTACTCTAAGCGAAATAATTTGGAAAACTTAATTTCCCGCCTCACCATCGTTCAACACCCTCCACCACCCCGAAGCGCCCCTCACCTCACCACCACTTCCCTCACATCCACCCTCCCACTCCCGTCCTTTAGAACTTCGCTTCGCTCGGTTATCCTCAGCACATATACCCCCGCCGCCAGCCCAACCGGCAACACCCACTGATCCACCTGCCCCGCTCCCCCGACCTCCGCAACCCGCTCAGCCACCAACTGCCCGCGCATATTCAACAACGATAGCTGGTATTTCCCAACATCCGACAGCCACGCCAAATGCAAGACCTCACCGCGAGCGACCGGATTCGGATATAGCGTCACAAAATCTTCCCGTCGCAACGGAGCCCAGGCGACCACCGTATCCACCACTTTTTGCAAAATAGAGCTGTCCAGCCCTTTCACTCTGACCGCCTTCCCTATCGATACCGCACCCAGCCAACCGACCAACTCTTTCCCCGCACCTGGCACCGCCTTATTCATCACCGGAATGGTCCCCGGCACCCGCGGCCCAAGCAACGAATCCATCTTAACGATCGACGGCCTCCAAGTCCGAACCGAATCCGCCACAACCCCCGCGGCCTTTTTCTTCATTTTCGTAACATGGACCACCATCCCAACCGAGTGAATGGTAAAAGTTCTACTGGTCGTATCCCGCCGTTCCACCGCAACCGCCTTCACCGGCTTACCCCCCTCCGGCGGCCTCACCAGCATCAAAGAGCTCGCCAGGACCCACCGCCATCCCGACCACCCATTCCGCTGCACCGACGCCGGCAACAGTTCCCGGCCCAACTGCTCCGGCAAGAAACGCCCGCAGACATGCGACCCTGCGTCCTCCGACCCGACGCCATGCGACCCGACACCCCCCGATCCCGCCTCCCCGGACCCCACCCCCCGCGTCGCCGCGCTAAAATATCCGAAGACCTCCGCATCTGTCATCCCCGTAAAATCGACCACCGTCTTTTGACAATTTTGACAAAACCTTCCCCGCTCCTCCTGATCCATCCGCTCCCAATCCTCCCCACAGGGCGCGGGGATGTGTAGTTGTAATGATTCCTTCATAGCGCGCAATTTTGTTTAGGATGCAACATCCCGCCAAATTACATACGCCTTGAAGAAAGCGCCCGACCAAAAGCGGCTTTACTGTTTATTTAACAAGCGTCTGTCAATGCAATCGCCCCAACTCGCAGTCTTTTTCGGTTACCCCCGGACCCTCGCTCACTCGCTCCTCAAACTCTCCACCGGATTCGCCCTCGCCGCCCTCACCACATGCCACCCAATCGTCACCACCCCGATCGCCAACGCAATCGCCCCCGCGCCAACCAGCATCCACCACTCGATCGACACCCGATAAGCAAAATCCTGCAACCAGCTATGCATCACATACCACACCACCGGCGCCGCCACCACCAGCGCCAGCGCGATCAGCAACAAATAGCTTCGCGAGAGCAATAAAACAATATCCCGCACCCCCGCGCCCAAAACCTTCCTTATCCCCACCTCCTTCACCCGCCGCTGCGTGAACGCCGCGATGAGCCCAAACAACCCCATCGCCGCAATCAACACCGTCAATATGGCAACAAAATTCGTCGCGCCCAGGAGACCCTCCAGATTACTGTATTGCTGATCCACCTTATCGCTGAGCCACTCATAACTGAAAGCCCTCCGCGACGGCATCTCCCGAAAGCCTTGCTGCACGCGGGCCAACACCTCCGCCTCATGACCGGGCACCACCCGGACGCTCATTTCCCGGTAGCCCAATTGCTGATGCCCGCCAAACGAATGGACCAGCGGCTGGATATCCCGCGAAAGATCCGAATAATGAAAATCCTCCATCACCCCGATCACCGTCACCGCTTCATTGCCGCCCTTCTCCCGGAGCACATGCCCAACCGCATGCTTCCAACCAAACTTCTCCGCCGCCTTGCGGTTGATGATAACCTTCCCGAAATTCGAACTGTCACGCACGCCATCGAAATTCACGCCCTCGAGCAGCCTGATCCGATAGGTCGGTAACATGCCGTCATCCACAACCCCTTTGCGCATGTTGACCTCCTTCTGAGTCACCGGATCGACAAAACCATTATAGTTTTCCTGATAACGGGTAGGGATATCCCAGCTACTGGAGAAGCTCCCGACCCCCGGATCGGCCCGCAGCTCATTCAGCAAGGCGTCATACCGGGCCCCCGCCGCCGCCGGATTCCGGTAGGCCAGGTCCAGCGGGATCATCATGACATGATCCTTGTCAAAACCCAACGCCGCCGACTTCATATGCCCGATCTGGCTCCTTAAAACGATCGCCACGCCGATAATGATCGTAGCCACCGCAAACTGTAAGACTATGAAACCATTCCTCACGTAGTTCCCCTCCCGCCTCCCGATAATATGGCCCTTTATCGCATCCACCGGCCGCAGCGACCCGAAATGGAAACCCGGAATGCTCCCCGCCAACGCGACGATGATCAACCCCCCGGCAGCGAATATCCCCGCCAGCGGATAGTCCCGCCTGATATTGAACACGATCGTCCCGAAATTCCTCCCAATGACTCCATTGATGGCCGGCAACAGGAGGACCTGGAACAGCCAGAACCCCAGCAGCAGCGCCCCAAACACCAGCATCGCATTCTCGAGCACGAACTGGAGCACGATATGCAGCCGACTGCTGCCCAGTATCTTCCGTACCGCCATATCCTTCTGCCGGCTAAGCATAGTTGCTGTATTCAGGTTGAGGAGGTTCGCCACCATCACGAGTAATAGGAAGACGATCGTCCCCTCCAACCCTTTGACGAGTACCTTTTCAATTTCCACCGTCTCCGCCTGTCTGAATCGCGCATACGGCAAGAGGAAAGGGACCCGGCCGCGATTCGCCGGATCGAATTTCAACTGCACGATCTTCGCCAGCTGCGCATTGATCTTCGCCGTATCCGCCCCCGGCCGCAGGAGCAAATAATTTTCGCTGAAAGTATTATACCAGTTCGCCCCCTCTTTGAATCCCGGTGCATCATTCAGCAGCGCCGCCGTCAGCAGCACCCTGGGCCGGACCGACGTATTGCTGGGTACTGGTTTCAACACCGCCGTCACCGTTCCCGCCAGTGTATCATCGATCTGTACCCGCGAGCCCTGGGCCGCCGCCGCGCTTCCAAACAACTTTTCCGCCATCTCATGGCTCAGCACCACACTATATTTGTCCCGCAACGCCGTCGCCGCATTCCCCGTCTCCAATGGAAAACTAAAGACCCGTAGGAAATCGCTGTCCACAAACGAAGTCCAATCCTGGAACTCTTTCGTCCCCGCCTTAAGCCAGGGCTCGTTCCAGCCCTGAATATGTGTCCCCGCCTCGATGTCCGGGCAACTCGCCAATGCCGCATACAGGAAAGGATATGGGGACTGCATGAACGTCGACCCATCGGGGTTCCGCATCTTCAGATAATACATGCGATCCTTGTTCGCGAATTGCGAGTTCGTTGTCTGATACGCATACAACATAACGGCCATGACCATGATGGCCGAAAGCCCAAGCGTCAGCCCGACAAGATTGATGATAGAAAAGCTACGAAACCTGACCAGGTTGCGCAGGGCATTCCTAAAGTGGATTTTTAGCATATACAAGCTTATTGCCGTCTTCGCTCACGTACCATGCCAGTTTCATAACCCGTTGCCCCTCAAATTCTTCCCCGCCATGCGCCCCGCCCCCTGTCCGTTTTCGCCCATCCCGGCGTCCAATTCCGCCCATCCCACCGTCCGCTATCGCCCGTTCATATCCCGCTATCGCTTCAATTTCATAATTATTTCGAAAACCATTTCTTAAACGCCGCACTATTCTCCGAACTCACCACCATTTCCTCTTTAACCTCGGGCGCCACCTCCACCAATAATTTACTTTTCGGCAGCGCACTCACCTTTCTAATCGCCGCCGAATTTACCAAATACTTCCGGTTCACCCGAAACCACGCGGACGCATCCACCTGCTTCTCTATCTCCGCCAGCGAATGATCTAAAAGGAACTTGGCCCCGTCCTTCCTCATCAAACATACCAGCTTATGCGAAGCGTAAAAGAACGCGATCTCCTCCACCCGGATCGACACAAACTCGACCCCCCGTCTCACCAAAAATTTGCTCTTGCATTTGTTCTCCTTATAATCCAACAAATCCTTAAACCGTTTCGAAAAAAAATCTTTCAATTCCCCGAATTTCCCCAACGCCGCCGCCAACCGCTCGCGCTTCACCGGCTTCAACAAATAGTCAATCCCGTTATACTCGAACGCCTCTTGCCAATATTCGTCATAGGCCGTCACAAAGATCACCGGACACCCCACCCTCACCTCCTTCACCAGGTCGAAGCTCAACCCGTCACTCAACTCGATGTCCATAAAGATCAGATCCGGCGCCTCGTTTGTCCGCATCCACGCCCTCGCCGCCGCCAGCGTGTCCAAAACCGCCACCACCAGGATGTCCGAACCTGTGCCAGCCAGCATCTTCTTCAGCCGCGCCGCCGCCGGCGCCTCATCTTCTATGATGACCACTTTCATGCTATCCGATGGATAAAATTGGTAAATAGACGGCAAATTCAACCGCCGTCTCCACAACTTCCAGCGGCATCCCCATCGCCACCTTACACCGCTCATCCAGGTTCGCCAGCCCCACCCCCGGCGAGCCGCGAACAACTTCCTTCTTCGAAAGCCGGTTCCGCACGCTCAGCCTCGACCCCCCCAATGAAACATTTATCTCCAATGGCTCCCGTACACTAAACTCATTATGCTTAACCACATTTTCCGCCAAAACCTGCAACGAGATCGGCAACACCAAATATTGATCGAACATCCCCTCCCTCACATCAATGCACAACCGCACGGCCTCCCCATACCTGATCCGCAGCAGCCCAAAATAATCATTCAGAAATCCCACCTCCTCCCCCAACATCACCAACTCCCGCGACCGGTTCTGCAGGATATACCGGTACACATCCGCCAGATGTTCGTTAAAGACCTTGGCTTTCCCCGGCGCCTCCTCGATCAGCCAGGTCAATGTATTGAGGGAATTAAACATAAAATGCGGATCTATCTGCCCCTTCAGCGCCTGCAACTCCGCCTGCGCCTTCAGCCGCTCCAGCTGCGCGCTCCGCAGCATCTCACTCTCCGAATCCTTCACCAGGAACACCGTCTCATATACATGCGTAATAAAAATAACACAAATCATTATGATCAGCGTCGCCGTCCTTACCACCTCCCAATTCACCCGCCCCGCGCCAAAGATCTGATACCAGCCCATCAGCAGGACGACACAAACCGGGATGGTAAAGAAGGACACCGCCAACAGTAAGGCAATGATCTTCCGCACCGGCCGGTTGAACCAGTCAAAATAGGAGCGCAACGAAAACAACAGGTAGCGGTTACCCTGCCAGATAACAAACGCGATGCCGATCGTATAGGCATACGCGAGCTTCAGCATCCAATGCGAGAAGGAATGCGGATCGATCATCCGCGACAGCAACGGGACCGCGATACCAAAAAAAGGGATCAGGATGAGCCTGAAACCAATATCGTTTATCCGTTCCGTCGCCATTTTTTCCCGTTTCGTTCCCTTTCAGAAAACCATAGGAAAAATACCCAATATATTCGAAGAAAACCCCCTTTTTTATGACCCCCAATTGGATCGCAGTATTAGTAGCCGGCATCTCCGCCTTCGTCCTCGGCGGCGTGTGGTATTCCCCCGCGCTCTTTGGAAAAGCCTGGATGAAAGTGAACAACTTCACCGAAGACCAGATCAAGGCCGGCAATAAGGCCAAGATCTTCGGAATCTCCCTCCTCCTCACCCTCGTCATGGCCGCGAACCTCGCTATGTTCCTGAATGACTCTAAGATCGATTTCAAGGCGGCCCTCCTCTACGGCTTCCTCACCGGCCTTTGGATCTTTTGCGGCATCGCCGTCGTCGGCCTCTTCGAATTGAAGTCAGCGAAATACATTTTCATCAACGGCGGGTATTGGTTCATTGCCCTCGGCCTCATGGGCGCGATCCTGGGGGCGTGGAGATAACGGTCAAACCCGCGGCTTCGAATGCCCGGCCCGCTTGATATTCCTTACCGCCAACAACCAAACACACCCCATGATCAACGCCTGGAACAGGAACATCGACCCCCAGTCATAACCAACGACCCCCCATATCCACGAAAACCCCAGCACATAAACGACCAACACGCCCATCGTGATCGCCCACTGGATCAGCGCCACCATCATATGGTTCCTGCCCTCGACCAGGATCTGCTTCCCCGCCACCCTGCCAAGTAGCCAAACCGTCACAAACACCACAATCACCGCGCTCGTCGCCACCGGGTCCTCCTGCGATTCGACAAAATTGTGGCCCTCATGCATCAAGTCTCCGTGCGACCCGACGAAGAACACCATCAACTCAAAAAAAAGCAGCATCCAAAGACAGGCCAATAAAGCCTTCCCGCCGCCAATCCGTCTTGCCTCGCGTAGTTCCATAGCTATTATTGCCAACCAAGATACATACAAATTCGTCTAATTTTACTCCATGTCTCCCACCGAAGCACTCGCCCTCCTTTCACCGGCCCCGGCCCTCCGCCATCCTAACCCAAAAACCGCCCCTTTCAAGTCTCCTCAAAGAACTTCGTCGGGGCTGCTTCGACACGCCCCTCCTCGTTCGTACCCTTCGCTTCGCTCGGGTATCCACTGGGCCGACCTCGGCTGCGGCTCCGGCCTCTTCACCCTCGCCCTCGCGACCCTCCTTCAACCCGGCAGCACCATCTACGCCGTCGACCGCCAGCCAAAGATCCGCTCCCAAAACACCCCCAACCAGATCACCATCGAGCGGATCGAAACCGATTTCGTCAAACACCCCCTTCCCCTCCGCGATCTTGACGGAATACTCATGGCCAACTCACTTCACTATGTAAAAGACAAACCAACGTTGATCCGCACCCTACGCGCCGCCAACCTGCGCCCGCAACCCGCCTTCCTCATCATTGAATACGATACCGACCGGCCCACGCCTGTCTGGGTGCCGTATCCGATTAGTTTTACAAGCCTTGCGAACCTCTTCCACGCCGCCGGTTACTCCACCATCACTCGCCTCGCCGACCATCCGTCCATCTATAACCGAAACAAAATTTACTCCGCCTACATCGAATAACCCCTACTGTACCAGCACCTCCACGGTATACGCCCTCGTCCCCGGCCCCACCACCCGAAGAAAATACACCCCCGCCGCCAACCCCTCCGGCAACGCCCACTCATCCACCTGCCCCTTGCCGCCGACAACCACAACCCGCTCCTGAACCACCCCTCCACCCACACTGATCATCGCAACCTGGTACCTCCCATCCTCCACCCCCCACAGCAACCGCACCATCCCCCCGCGCATCACCGGATTCGGATAGACCTTCACCGCCTCATCAGGCCCAACCACCGCCGAAACCGCCGCCACCGTGTCTTTCCATATATTGACTACCGTGTCGATTGCGACTTTAATCCGCGACACCGTGTCCATCCGTTTACCTACACCCATTGTCGTATCGGGCACGATCACCACTAATCCGGTATATGATTCTTCCTTCGGCTTCACCACCGCGGTCACCGTATCCGCCGGCATCGCCTCCACTGTGTCATTAAGCGCAATTTCCCCCTTCACGCTCATCTTTCGCTCCTCCACGTCCCCGACCATCACCACCGGTATACCCATGTCAACCGATGTGTCGCGGATCAGCGTAGTATCCCCAAGCAGCACCGAAGTATCCGGCACCGTTACAGTTTCTCCCATTTCCATCGGGCTCCGGACCCCTGATCCGACCTGTCTCAACACCTTGCCCGTCTTCTCCTGCCGCGCGCCCTCCTGCCCCTGACCCAAAACAAGTGCGCCCGCCACCACCAACGGCCATCCCTTAAAACCATTCCGCTGCACCGGCGCCGGCGCCAACTCCCGCCCCAACTGATCACTCGCAAACCGCCCGCAAACTCCGCCCTCGCCGTACGCCACTCCACCCCCGCCCTCGCCATGAACTCCCCCGCCATCCGTCGCCCCACTCCCCGCACCCTCCGCCCTCGTCACAAAAAATCTCATCACCTCCTCATCACTCATCCCCGTAAAATCCACCACCGTCTTGCAACATTGCTGACAATGCCGCCCCCGCTCCGCCGGCAACATCTTTTCCCAATCTTCCGTACAGGGCACCGGAATATTCAATCGTAAAGTTTCTTTCATAAAAACAAGTTTCCCTTATGATGCCCCAATCGAAAAAATTGCACAAGCCAAAACAATTATGGAATTCCACCCGCTCCGCATCTTCCATTCATGCGCTCATCGAAAAACATCGTAACCATCGTCACCTTCGTCCTTCTCACTGGCACCGCCTGTAAGGCCCCAAAACCTACACCCCCTTACGCCATCCGCGATTACCCGGACACCCTGCAACCCTGGCTGAACCGCGCGGTCAATTTTTGTATCCTCGATTACGACAACGCCGCGATCCGATATCTGAGCACTCAAACCACCGACACCCACATACAACGCAGCCGAATTCATGCCGCCGCTGCCGCAATACCATGAGCACATCAAAAAAATGGCGACCCGCGACCGGGACTACCGGTTCCAGCTCGAAGACGCGCTGACCGCGCTCGCAAAATATAAAAGGAAAGAAGATATCCCCTTCATAAAAGAGATCATGTTAGAACACATAGGGCTGCTTGGAAGAAGATCCTTCGAAATCCTCACCTCATACCCCGACACCGCCTATCTCGAGATTTTATCAGAATTCTCACTGCACAGGTTCTATCCCATCATCTGCCGCGCTGATAATTACGACGTGGCCACCAGTTTTCTCAACACTTTAGCTTCCTACAAAGCCGACACCTGCGCACGGTTACTATCCCGGATCCTCAACCGAAAGCCATTCCTGCCCTGCACCTTCGATACGCTCTACTTACGGGAATCCCTCCTGCGCGCCATCTGGGACAACCCCTGCCCCGCCTTCGCAGCACTCCGCACCCGCATCGCACCTGAAATGCACCGCATCCGCCGCCGCGACTCGATCTGGAATCTCCAACTCGACACTTCCTACCACCCCGAGGTCATCATCGACACCTCTGCCGAACCGATCCGATGGTGGTAGCAATAATTTGATACTTCCTCCGCCCCTTCCTTTTCCCAATCCCACCCCCTATCTTTGCCCAAACACCAACCATGACCTTTATTAAACCCCTGCATGCCGCCGCCCCTACACGCCGCCGCCCGGCCCGCCGCGCCTTCCCTTCCACCCTTGCCGCCGCGCTCTGCGCCGCCTTTTGCACAGCCCTGCTGTCCTCCTGCCACCTGCCCGACAAACCCGTAACAAAACAGGAAGCCCTGGACCTCGCCGCAAAGATCGAACGATCCGTCACCTCCGGTAATGAAACATTCCTCAACAACATCTTCGAAGACAAACGCTTCACCCAGCGCGTACTCGCCGAAGCCCACCAACGCTTCAACCTCACCCTTGCCAAAGAGGCAAAGACCGCCATCACCGAAGCCCACTGGGGTCACCAGGTCCTTGCAGCAGCCCGCGGCGGCGGCGCCTACTCCCTCGTCCATCAATACGAAAAGGACGGCCACCAACACCTCCTCTTCCGGCTCTTCGAAGCCAGCACCGCCATCAATTACCACGACTTCGAACTGGTCAAGACCGACATGGGCGTAAAGGCCCTCGATGTATATGTCTATTTGACCGGCGAGGAACTGAGTAAGACCCTCGCCGATGCGCTCGTCCTCATGACCGACAAGGTCTCCGACATGACACCCGACGACCAGCAGAAGATCCTCCACATCCGGAAGATAAACGACCTCATCTCAAACGGCAACGCCGAAGAGGCCGGCCAATATTTCGACCAACTGCCCAAAGACCTGCAAAAGGAAAAACTCTTCCAACTGATCCATCTCCGCATCTCGGCCAAGCTCGGCGACAGCGCCTACCTCGCCGCCCTTAACGATTACAAGGCCGATTTCCCGCATGACCCCAATCTCGGCCTCATTATGCTCGATGCCTATATCATGAAGAAGGACTACCCCGCCGCCCTCAGTTCCATCAACCACCTCGACTCCGCATTGAATACGGACCCCTTCCTCGACTTTTACCGCGCCATCACCTATAAGCTGATGGGAGACCCCGCCCAATCCCGCACGTACCTCGAACGCGTGCACCGCAACATGCCCCGCTTCGGCAAAGGCACCGTCGAGCTCCTGGCCAACTTCGTGAACGCCGGCCACCCCGACTCCGCCGCCATGCTGATCCAACAGTCCCAGGCCGACAGCAATATCACCGCCGACCAGCTCGAGGCTATCGAAAACGCCTACCCGACAATAAAAAAATACTTGAAATAATTGGACCAACGGTCGATCCCTCCCCATCATCCGTTGCGACGCTCCGTTCATAGTCAACAACTCTACTCAACTTTTAAATCAAGAGCCGCGAAGCGGAACTTCGTCGGAGCTGCTTCGCCACGCTCCTCCTCGTCCGTAACCTTCGCTTTGCTCGGTTACTCGCTACGCAAATTGTTCACCGGATTGATCAACGCCGTCCGCACCGCCTGTATACTCACGGTCGCCAGCGTCACCACCATAACCATCAACCCCGCCACAACAAAAACCCACCAAGCCATCTCCGCCCGATACACAAAATCCTGTAACCACCGGTGCATCGCCCACGCTGCAAGCGGCATCGCAATGACCATCGCCACCACCGCCAGGCGGACAAAACTCCCCGCCAGCAACATCGCCAACCCCGCCACCGGCGCGCCCAAAACCTTACGGATGCCGATCTCCTTTACCCGCTGCTTGGCCGCATACGACGACAACCCGAACAACCCGAGACAAGCCAGCACGATCGCAATCCCTGAAAACAAATTCATCACGGTCCCAAGCCGTTCCTCCGCCGCATATAACCGATTGTAGTTCTCATCCAGGAAATGTGCCTCATACGGGATCCCCGGCGCCACCCGCTTCCAGGTCGTCTCCAGGTACGCCAGCGTCTGCGGCAAATGCTCACCCGTGATGCGAACCAGCAAGTGGCTCGTCCGGATCGACGGGAACAGGACCAGCCCCTTGATCGGCGAATGCAGCGACTGGAAGTTGAAGTCCTTCACCACCCCACGCACAAATCCCGGCCGCGAACCGTCCATAAACATCCGCTTCCCCACTGCTTCCTTCGGCGACCAACCCAACTCCCGCGCCGCCGTTTCGTTCAGTACGAACGCAAAATTCGGCTTTGTAATGGAGTCCTTACCGCCGCTCGCCTGCAGCGGATGCGCATCCCGCATATCCTGCCGCGTGATGCTCTCGCCCGCCACCAGCTTCAACCCCGTCGTCGCGATGAAATCCTGGTCTATCGGGTCGCCGTTGACCGCTAGTTGCCGGTTCTCCGGCATCAGGGTGTTCCTCATATTATAGCCGGCAACGATACTCACCGGCGATGACGCGCAGACGGTCGCCCGCACCACGTCCGGGTTCCGCAAAAACTCGGTCTTGATATAATCGATCTGATCCTTTAACGATGGATCCATCGGCAGCTGCACCACATGTTCGCGATCGTATCCCAGATCCCGGTGCCGGATATAGCTCAGCTGCCGCCCCATGACAAAGGTGGCCACGATCAGGAAGACCGAAATGACGAATTGAAAGACGATCAGCGACTGCCGCAACCCCTGCCCGCTCGCCGTGTTCCTAAAAGCCCTTTTCAACACCTTCACCGGATGGAATCGCGACAACACCAGCGCCGGATAGCTGCCCGCCAGCAGCCCCACCAAAAACGCCACACCAAACGCCAGGGCGATGAACACCGGCGACAACACCAGCCGCCACGAAAGTTCCCGCTCCGCCAGCCGGTCGAACGCCGGCAGCACCGCAGCCACGACCGCGAGACTCAGCACCACCGCCAGCAGACATAACAGTAACGATTCCCCGATGAACTGCCAGAAGAGTTGACCCTTCCCCGCCCCGATCACCTTCCGGACCCCGACCTCACGCGCGCGGTCTACCGACCGCGCGGTTGACAAATTGATATACGTCGACCCCGCAATCACCAGGATCAGCAACGCCACCCCGGCGAGAATATAAATATAGACGATCGAAGTCCCCGGCTCGAAACCGGCATAGGGCGAATACAAATGGATGCGCTGAAAAGGTTCCAGCAGGAAATTGATCGTCGCACCCGATCCCTTCATCTCTTTCTGCATGAAGGCCGTGACCTTCGGCTGGAGGGTCGCCAAATCCGACGGGTTGTGCAGAAGCAAAAAGGTCGTATAATTCGCATCCCAGTAATATTCGTCCTGGTTGGCATGCAGCGAAGAGAAGGACGCGATGAGGTCGAATTTGATCTGCGAATTGGACGGCGGCTCCGCTATTACCCCGGTCACGGAATAATCACTGCTATCCGTGCCGACCCGGATCGTCTTTCCAACAGGGTCTGCATCCCCAAAATACCGTCGCGCTGTCATTGCCGTCAGCACGGCCTTCCCCGGCCCGGACAAGGCCGACCGCATGTCCCCCTGCAATAGCGGTATACTGAAAATGTTGAAGAAGCTCGAATCCGCATACATAAAGCGCATCTCATGAAAGAGCCGGTCCCTAACGGTCACGATCTCATCGTCCTCCGACATCCGGACCGAAGCCTCCACTTCCGGAAAGACCCGTTTGAACGTCGTCGCCACTTTGGTAGCCGTGAAATTCCCCCGCTGGAATTCCGCGCCGCCGTCAAACTTATACTCCATGATGACCCGGACGATCCGCGGCCCCTTTGCCTCGAAATCGTCATAACTCAGCTCATGCCGGATAAAAAGCGCTATCAGCAGACAGCTGGATAATCCGACGGTCAATCCAAGGATGTTAATAGTGGTGGCCATCTTATTTTTCCGGAAGCCACGGAGGGCGGTAAGGATATAATTTTTGAGCATGGCAGGATAATTTAGAAAAGATTTGTAGCTAAAATGATATAAGTAAAAACACTTAGCATCTCGATTTTATGGCTCTCTCCAATTGCATTTCCAAGAAATTCTGCGTTAATTACACTCCGACAAGTAAAACCCCTATAAAAGGGTAGTAGTAACCCTTAGTTTCGACCCGCTCTTAATACACCATCCCGCTCTTAACGGGCACCATTCAAAGCAACCATTCAAAGCAGCTTGCGCTCTAGCGTAACTCATTCGTCATTTCACTGACTCCGGGACTATCTCCTGAAGTTAGTTTAAATCCGTATGTTATGAAACATTTTCTACTTGCTTCTGCAGGCCATGCCCTGCTTTGGTCTTCACTTATGTTCACCCGCGCCGATGCTCAATGCACCGGGTCGGGGCCGTTGGGCAGCACCACCGGCGCCAACAAGGCCACAGTCGGCACGCTCGCCTGGACCGGCACCGGCAACACGGCCACACTCAATGGCGCCTATGCTACCGCCCAGAACCTGGTTTCATTCGTCGGCACGGTGACCACCGAATACCTCGTCGTCTCGAAGTTCGGTTTCAACATCCCTGCGACGAATACGATTTGCGGGATTTCCGCGACCATTTACCGGGCCAATACGTCGCTCATCTCGCTGGGCGGAAGCGTCTCCGACAATTCCGTCATGCTGACCACTGCCGGCTCCCTTACGGGGTCTGACGAGGCCTCAGGCACAAACTGGCCGAACCAGACAATCACTGCAGCTAACTATGGCAGCGCCTCGGATCTCTGGGGTACCACCTTCCTGCCTACGGATATCAATAACACCGGGTTCGGCATCGCGGTCTCCGCCAATATCAAAACCACCTCGCTCGGCGTCATTCCCATCGCAGCGATCGACCAGATCACCCTGACGGTATATTCCCAACCGCCCACGACACTGGCCATTGACCTCGTGAGCTTTACGGTAGAGGCGAGCGCTGGCGGCAACGTCCTCCACTGGGCCGCCGCCGCCGGTGAGGTGACAAGCAGCTTTGTCATCCAACGCTCAGCTGATGGCGTCAACTGGCAGGACTTGACCACGATCGCGGCCGACGCGGAGCAGGATAGCTATGCCTATGCCGACGCCACTCCGCCGACCGGCCAGAATTTCTACCGGCTGAAAATACTGAATGCCGAAGGTGGCACCGCAGGCTATTCCGTCGTCGCCACGATCGTCACGCAGACCCTTTCAACCACGCGCCGCCTATATCCGGTTCCCTTCATCGATATGATCAACATTTCAAGTCCTACGCCTTTTTCCAGGATTATTCTCCGCGATGCGGTCGGCAGGGCGTTGCAGGTCAGAGAATATGGCAGCGGCATCAACAGTGCACAGATCCCTGCAGCATCCCTCCCTGCAGGATTGTATTTTGTACAGGTCGATGCCATCACCTACAAACTTATTAAAAACTAACCTTGGTAGTCAGCTGACGCGGGCACCTACCTTGGTCTGGTGTCTTAAGAGCAATCCGGCGTTTTCCAGCGCTGGATTTTTTTTACCGACAAAACCCCCCACTTTACCGCCCCCTCGCCCCTCACCGGCGATACCCTCTTGACCAGTCGCGCGGAACCAACTAGATTTGAGAAAAATTGTTGTCCATGAACGATGACTCTACATCCCCAAGAAGATCAGGCCGGGTTTGGGCAGGACTATTCCTCGTCTGCGTCGGCGCCGTTCTTGTCTTGGATCAGATGGGCTTCCCTCTACCCTACTGGCTTTTCAGCTGGCATGCTTTTCTAATCGCCCTCGGCCTCTTTATCGGCTTCCGCCATGGCTTCCGCGGCGGCTTCTGGTTAATTCTCATACTCATTGGCCTCGCCTTCGAGTTCCAGGACTACTATCCCCAATGGGAACTACATCGATTTATCCTGCCCGGCATCCTGATCCTCATCGGCATCATGTTTGTGCTGAACCCCAGCCGGCATGGCTATGACCGCTGGCATGACGGAGGGTGGAAGTCGCACTGGCATGACAAGGAGTGGAAGGCACGCTGGAAAGCCCAGTGGAAGAACGACCGGCACCTCCGCAAATGGGGCTACCACGTCGGTCCTAACCCCAACCAATTCAGCCCCAACCCCGGCCCCGGTGGCCCCGGCAGTCCCAACCCCGGCGGACCCGGCAGCCCAAACCCCGGCGGACCCGGATCGGCGGGAACCCCGGGCCCCGGTGCATACGGACCCGGTACCAGTAACCCCGGCCCAGCCGGCTCCAACCCCGGCGACCCCAACTTCGGCCCCTCCGGTAACCCCGTCGGCACCACCTCTACCGGCTCCGGTTATTCCGGCTACTCCTCCGAAGACTACCTCGACACGACCGCCTTTTTCGGCGGCGTACATAAGAAGATTGTCTCGAAGAACTTCAAAGGCGGCGACATCGTCACGATTATGGGCGGCACCGAACTCGACCTCAGCCAGGCCGACTTCACCGGGATGATCAAACTGGACGTTGTCCAGATCATGGGCGCCACCAAGATCATCGTCCCCGCACACTGGGAGATCCGAACCGACGTCACCGCCATCTTCGCCGGGTTCGAAGACAAACGACAGCAACCGACTGTCAATAACCCTGAAAAAGTCCTGATCATCGACGGCACCTCCCTCATGGGCGGGATCGAACTGCGAAATTTCTGACCACCCAATCCTACCCATCTAACCCCAAAATCAACCCCACCCCTGAAACCGCATCTATCAAGCACTAAAACTATTCCTATATGCACTGGTATCTCTCCAAGATCATATTCCGGATCATCTGCGGCGAAGGCAACCATACCCCGCAATTCGATGAGCAGCTGCGCCTGATCGCCGCACAAGATGAGGACGAGGCCTTCCGCAAAGCCCACACCCTCGGGGAGAAGGAGCAGGACCGGTTTTACAACCAGGACCATCAGCTCGTGCAATGGAAGTTCATCAACGTCGCAGAGCTTTACCGCCTCAGCGGCCTCCTCGACGGCGCAGAAATGTACTCCCGCATCCAGGAGACCGACGACCCCGAAGGATATATCGACCTGGCCAACCGCCGCGCCGATCATATCCGGATCTCGGGAACCCATAAAATGTTACAGTTGCTATAACATAACGATGGCCAAGTCCCCCCTCTCCTCCGGTAAGATTTTATTGATCTTTGTCTCCTGGTGGGCGATCTGGGCCCTCCTGCAAACATCCTTGCTGACCGGCTTCGGCCTGAGCACCACCGTCGCCCTCTCCGACGCTGTTTTTTCAAATACGGTGCTTGCGCTCTGCGCCGGATTCGTCAGCAACAACATGCAATATTATCTGCCGAATAAGGAACGATACTGGTATATCCTTCTCATCAGCCTCGGCCTCGGTACCCTCAGCACCGGCATTTGCAAAGCCGCCCTCGTCCCGCTGCTGCATTCAAAGGCGGATGCCGTCGATTATGCCGTCTTCTTCTCGAAATCCTGGGCCGTTCGGCTGGACTTCGCCTTTCTCCAGATCGGTTGCATGAGCGTCCTCAGCGTGCTGTGGTACTCTGCCGCTGAGGAACGGGAAAACCGGCAACGTCGCACCGACGCCGAACGCCTCGCAAAGGAAGCCGAGCTTTTCAAGCTCCGCCAACAGCTCGCGCCGCACTTCCTCTTCAACAGCCTCAACTCCATCAGCGCCCTGATCGGCAGCCGCCCCGAACAGGCCCGCAATATGATCCAGCAGCTCTCCGACTTTCTCCGCGGCAACCTCCGAAAAGAAGACCAGCAATGGGTGCCGCTCTCCGAAGAGCTGCAATATCTTGAACTATACCTCGAGATCGAGAAGGTCCGTTTCGGCCACCGCCTTAGTACCGAGCTCGACTATGCGCCCGAATGCCTCGAATATCGCCTGCCCTCCATGCTCCTCCAACCCATTGTCGAAAATGCCATTAAATTCGGGCTCTATGATACCACCGAATCCGTCACCATATCCATCCGCGCCCGGCTGGAAAATAACTATATCCGCATCGAAGTCATCAACCCCTTCGATCCCGAAACCTCCCGCCCCAAGAAAGGCATCGGCTTCGGCCTCACTTCCATCCAACGCCGGTTGTATCTGCTATTCGCCCGACCCGACCTCCTCGAAACTCGCGTAGAAGACAACTTATTCATCACTACCGTAAGGATCCCGGCCAACTGGCCGGCCGCCAATACCACCATCTAACTCAAACAGTATAGCCATGGCCGAAAATCAATCATCTCAACCTTCATCCCCGCAATCTCAACCTTCATCCCCGCAACCTCAGTCGTCGTCCCCGCAACCTCAGTCGTCATCCCCGCAACCTCAGTCGTCATCCTCTCAACAGTCACTCCAACCCACCCCGCCGGTCACGGCCATCCTGATCGACGATGAACCCCTCGCCCGTCTCATCGTCCGCGAATATCTTCAGTCCTATCCCAATGTCACCGTACTGCAGGAATGCAACGACGGCTTCGAAGGTCTCAAAGCCATCCAGCAATTCAACCCCGAACTCATCTTCCTCGACATCCAGATGCCCAAGATCAACGGCTTCGAAATGCTCGAACTCGTCGAAGACCCGCCCGCCGTCATCTTCACCACCGCCTTCGACGAATACGCCATCCGCGCCTTCGAGATCCACGCCGTCGATTATCTGCTAAAACCCTTTTCCAAGGAACGTTTCGACAAGGCCCTCCGCAAATGGCTCGACCAATACGTCGCCGCCCAATCCGCCCGCGCCGCCGCCGCACAAGGTCCCCATCACGCCCAAGCCGCTCCCGCGCAAGGTCCCCATCCCGCCCCTGCCCCCGGCGCCCCTGCATCGGCCCCCGCCGTACCACCCGCCGCACCCCCTTCCCCCACTGGCCCCACACCCGCCCCCGCCATGCCCCCGTCCCCCGCCGCCACCCCGGCCCCCTCCGACCCTAACGCGCAGCAATCCCACCTCGACACCGCCGCCGAATCCCCCGCCCAACAACAACGCGTCGTCGTCAAGACGGCCGGAAAGATCAAGATCATCCCCATCGAAGACATCCACTACCTCGAAGCCGCCGACGACTACGTCAAGATCCACACCCACAACGGCGCCTTCCTCAAAAACCGCACGATGGGCTTCTTCGAAAAAGTCCTCGACCCAAACCGCTTCGTCCGCACCCACCGCTCCTATATTATCAACATCCAGCAAGTGACCCGCATCGACCCTTACGAAAAGGACAGCCACCTCTGCGTCCTTTCTTCGGGAGCCCAGGTGCCGGTCAGCAAGGCCGGTTATGTGAAATTACGAGCAGTGCTGGGTCTTTAAGACTAGAAGAAATGCCCCACTCCCCGTCCTCCATTGCCAGGACCCCAACTTTAACTTCTTTCTTTTCCCCTCGCTATCGCATATAAATCAACCCAATGCGACCCTCCCGCGAGTGAAACGCACGGGCACTTCCCCGAATAACCGATCATGGCACGGTAATCCTTCTATATGCTGCAGATAATTCACTTAAAACTTTTACAGTATGACTAATTCAAATTCTCCAACAACAGACGTTAATAATACGCCACGGCAAAAAGATCACCGGAATCTGATCATCGGGCTGCTGATCTTCGGCCTTGTAGCCAGCTTTGTTTATTTGTTCATCATGCAGAATGATGCAAGTCAGGTTATCGGGCAAACGCACACCCAGATTGCCAAGCTCAACGATGGGAAAATCCAGATCCAGAAAAGTTTCGACGAATCATTGGTCCGCCTGGATTCCATGACTGGGCTCTCCAACGGGATGAGGGTCAAATTAAAAGGCCAAAGCGATGAGATAGCCCAAAAGAAAGCGGAGATCCGCAGGATCCTGAATAACCGGAATGCGACCGCTGCTGAATTGGCAAAGGCAAAACAACTGATTTCTGAGTTGAACGACAAAATAGGCAATATGGAACAAGACGTTGCCCGCCTGAAAACAGACAACCAATCCCTAACCCAGGATAAGGTACAACTGACGCAGGATAATATCAGCCTGACTTCGGATCTTCAGACGACAACCGCTGTAAAACAAGATCTTGAGAAGAAGGTAGACATTGCCTCCACGTTGAATGCGTCAAATATTGCTATTACCCCGGTCGATGTGAAGAGCAACGGAAAAGAGAAAATTACCAATACGGCAAAGCATGTCAGCAAACTGCTTATTTCGTTCGACGTGACGAATCGCATTGCCCAGTCGGGAATGACAGATGTATATGTATGTATAACAGGCCCCGATGGTAAGAATATGGTTGTCCCTGCCGCCGGACCAGTTACGTTTACCACCCGTGATGAAGGTGATAAATCTTACACGGCCAAAGTACCCGTCGATTTCGAAATGTCGCAGAAGAAAAAGGTAGAATTTGCATTCACGCCAACCGGCAAATTTCAACAAGGTAGCTATACGATTCAAATTTATCAGAATGGCTATAAGATCGGAGAAGGGACCAGCGAACTCAAGAAAGGCGGTTTATTCAGCTGATCCTGCTCACTAAAAAAGGCCACGGAGAGTGGCCACTTTTTGCTAAAAGACATGGCCGGCGCCAGGCGCCGGCCCTATTATAGATAAACCTTACTTTCCAAGCATCCCCTGCAAAACCCGCCCATCCAGCCTCTCCGTCAGCTGCCGGTCCAACGCCGACGCCGAAGCATTCGCCGCATCGAAACGCCAGGTTACCAGGAAAAGCTGCGGCTTCTCTTCGCTTAGCGCGTTGTTGAAATACGCCGCATTCATCCGGATCAGCATATAATTCGTCTGACCATCCTCAAAACCGTGGAAGTCAGCGGCAGCAGCCGACACGACCGCGGGTTTGGCCAGCTCAACGGCCCCAAGATGCGCCAGGAGGCTATCCATGAGCCGGATCGTTGCCCGGAACCCTGCTGTCTCACTTGCGACATTTTCTTTCAGGAACTCTTCATCCGTTTTGTAGCTGCGCAGGTATACCCGAACCCGGATGTTAAGATCGGCGCCGGAATACATGCCCTTCAGTTGATCGATCACCGCCTTCCGCTCGGCCTCCTGCTCTGCAGCGGACCGGACGGGAACCTTCAGCTTCCAGCCTGCTTCAATGCTCTTGATCATGCCCGTCAGCTCGGCTTTAGCTTCTGCCAGATATGCTGCCCGCGTCACCGGGGTAAAAGGCAATTTGCCATTTCCAGCCATGACGAGCCACATTCTTGTATTGCCGGCAGTTCCGGCGGACCCGTCGGCATCCGTATAATAAAAGGTATTCTTGTCGGTTGCATTCGCGATCCGCATCGTCAGAAAATGCTGGCCATTGACCACCAGCTGATCGAGCAGCGGCTGCAGATCGTTTGCAGTAATGTTTAGATCGGCGCTCTGTTCGGCAAAATGACAGGTCATCCCGAATTTCAACTGCGCCCCGGGACTATTCTTGCCGGAAAAATATTCGCCATGCCAGGTGGGACTATAAGCGCCGGCGCCCAGGCAGGATTCCTTAAGGAAATCGACCAATGCGCTGGTTACGCCTTTCATTTTTTCCAGCTTCGCCTTGCTGATCGACCCGTCGACCCTGTCTTCTTCTTTTGACCAATCCGCTTTTACCGCAGTCGTCTCCACCTTCGCAGCAGGAACGTTCACGGCAGCAACCGGCTGACCGGCCCGAATAATCATAAATTGTTGGGAAGAATTCTGAGTGCTGATCGCGAATTCCTGCGCAGAAGCGAAGACAGATGAAAGTCCGAATGAAAGCAGTATGGAGGTAGCGAGACGTTTCATGGTGTCGTGTTATAGGGTAAGATTACAGCTTCAGGAGTTTTTCAGCGAGGATCTGGAAGGGAGGCTTTTGATCGGATACCGGAAGGAAGGGAATAAACCCGGCTAACAAGATACAATTATAGCGGCAATATATAGACCAAAACACAAACCTTTGACCCTCAACACCCTCTGATCCCGTCCTCCGCGCCGCATCGTCCCAATGCCGGAAATTTTTTCCCAAATCCAGCAAGCCGCCGCTCCGCTCAGCCCCCGGCTTGCCGCACCTCCCAACCACCGCACGTCCACCCCCACCCCCACTGCCGCCGCCCGACCACCCCACCACCCCAAATCCACCCCCACTGCCGCGGCCCGACCACCCCCAAATCCGCCCCGCCGCCGCACCGCTCAATCCCCGGCCCGCCCCGCCGCCCCACCGCCCCATACCCCCTACACCTCTTGCCCGATCCACACCGCGCCGCCGATACTGTCCCGGCTTGCCCCCGTCACCGATGCCAAAACGTTATTCTCTTCCCGCCACCGCAACACCCCTAATAACGCCATCACTAACGCCTCCTTATAGTCGACGATCGCGGCCTCCGGCACAACGACCTCCACTCCCAACTCCGCCAGCCGCGCCCGCAACCGTCCGATTAAAAAACCATTGTGCGCCCCGCCTCCCGTAACCAACATCCGCACCGGCGCCCCCGAAAAACCCAACCCCTCCACCGCCCTCGCTATCTGCTCCACCAAATGCTCCACATACGTCCGCAAAGCATCCTCCGTTTTCAACCCCGCAGCCCGCACCAGCGGCAACACCTCCTCCAATCCAAATTCATTCGCCAACGATTTCGGGTACCCCATCCCGTAATACGCCAAAACATTCAGCCGGCCCAACAACCCCTCATCCACCTGACCCGCCGCCGCCATCAACCCATCCCGGTCAAAGACCATCCCCGCATCCCCTGCCAACGCATTCAACACCCTGTTCGCCGGCGCCACATCAAACGCCACCCGCTCCATCGCCGGGCCCGCCGGACGCCCACCCGCCACCCGCTCCGCCCCCGCACCCGCCGGACGCCCACCCGCCGCACCCTGCCTCGTCACATTCGCGATGCCCCCCAAATTGAGCAACAAAACATCCTCCCGCCACAGCATCCCCTCCCCCACCGGCACAATCGGCGCCCCCTGCCCGCCCAACGCCACATCCATCGCCCTCAGATCACTCACCACATTTATCCGCGTCTCCGCCGCAATCGCCGCCCCATCCCCCAACTGCGCCGTCATCCGCCGCCCCGGCGCATGAAAGACCGTATGCCCATGACTCGCGATCAACTGCACCTGGTACTCCAGCCCATGCGCGGCAATAAAACGCCCGACCTCCTGCCCTATCCAATGCCCATAGTCCGCATGCAACACGACATACTCCCGCGCCGACAACTCCGTCGCGCCCGCCAACCTCTTCCGCCACGCGTGGGTATACGGCACACACTCCGTTTGAACCAATTGGAAATCCCACCCGTCTTTTTGTGCCCGCTCCTGCAGATGCACATACGCAATGTCAAGCCCATCCAGCGAGCTGCCGCTCATCAATCCGATAACCCTGTAAACCATAGGGCGCAAAAATAGCACTCACCCCTCCATTTAAAATAAATAATGTAGGTTTGCCCGAAATCAGCCCGGCCATGGTGGTCAATCTGTCCGAACAATATTCCCTGCTCTGCGACTGGATCAGCGAGATCCGCGACCATGAGATCCAGCTGGACCGCATGCGCTTCCGGCGTAACCTGGAACGCATCGGGGAAGTGGCCGCCTACGAGATCAGTAAGACCCTGCCCTCCGTGGAAAAGGAAGTCCAGACACCGCTCGGCATCGCCACCGCCAAAATGCTCAGGAACCAACCCGTTATCACTACCGTCCTCCGCGCCGGCCTGCCCCTCCACCAGGGCCTGCTGAATTTCTTCGACAAAGCGGACAGCGGCTTCATCTCCGCGTATCGAAAACATCAGCGCGACGGGAGCTTCGAGATCAGGCTCGACTATATCACCTGCCCCGAACTCGAAGGACGCGTCGTCATCGTTTCAGACCCCATGCTCGCCACCGGCGCCTCCCTTGTAAAAACCATTCAATACCTCCGCGAAGAAGGCCACCCCGCCGAAATTCATGTCGTCGTCGCCATCGCCTGCACCGTGGGGATCGAATACGTCCTGCGGGAGGAACCCAACTGCCGCATCTGGTGCGGCGCCATCGATGACGAGCTGACCGCCAAAGGCTATATCGTCCCCGGCCTCGGCGACGCCGGCGATCTTGCCTATGGCAATAAAGTGCAGATGTAAAAACTTTAACTACCACAATTCCGCTTTTTTTGCTATTTTTCCGAACCGTAGCTGTCTCAAGCCAACGTTTGACCCGGTTTATCCGTCTAATAGTAGGTTATATCCTCGGAAAGCCCATCCTTCGAAGAACCCTCGCATCGCGCCATTATATTTGACAATGAGACCCAACTGTTTATGAAGCAGAAAGCTTTTCTGAATACCAGGCACCTATCCATCCGCCCGACCACCGGCCTGCTCCTCCTTGCCCTCCTAGCCACCTTATTCGCGATCCCGGCAAAAGCCCAGGACCCCGGATTCTCGCAATTTTTTGCCTCGCCGCTGTCCCTCAACCCAGCCCTCACCGGCAAATTCAACGGCGTCGTCCGCGTCGCCGGCAACTACCGAAACCAATGGCCCGCAATCAATAATGCATTTATTACTTCCACCATTTCCATCGACGCCCCCATCCTGACAAACAAACTCCCCGTCAACGATACCTGGGGAATCGGCTTCCTCGCCATGAACGACAAAACGGCCAGCGGCATCCTCAATAGCAACTATTTTTCGTTCTCGACCGCCTACCATAAAGCGCTGGACGAAGACGGCTACCATTCCATCGGGGTCGGATTCCAGGGCACTTACGCCAACCAAAGTCTCGACGGCACCCGCCTCACATTTGAAGACGGCCTCCAACTCGACGGCACCTTCCTCCGCTCTCCCACGGAAGCCATCAACTCCGAATTCGTAACCGTCCACTACTTTGACGCCAACCTTGGCTTCCTGTACAACGCCACCACCAATGGCAACAATAACTTTTACCTCGGCGCTTCCGCCTATCACCTCAACCGCCCGAAGGCCTCCTTCCTCGGCGTCGACACCATCAACGTCCCGACCCGGATCACCTTGCATGGCGGCGGCTTCTTCCCTATCACCGGGACGGCCAGCACCATCTATGTCAGTGCCCTCGCCAGCAATCAGGCAGGGGCCCGCCAATACGTCCTCGGCGGCGCCTGGGCCATCAGTGCCACCACCGACGAAACCGATCCGGTCAATTTCTACGTCGGCGCCTGGACCCGCTTCACCAACAATACAACCGACGCCCTCATCCCTTATGTCGGCCTCGACTACAACAACTTCAGCCTCGGCGTGACCTACGATGTAAATATCTCCCCGCTCTCCTCGGCCTCCCAAAGCCGCGGCGGCATCGAGATCTCACTGATCTACATCAAAAAGGCATCCGACGGCAAACACGGTATCCCCTGCCCGCGTTTCTAAAATAGCTGCCATGCCCACCCACTATTTAAAATCTTCCCTCAGGGTCCTCCTCCGCAACAAACTCTATTCCCTCATCAATATCGTCGGCCTGGCGATCGGCCTGAGCGCCTGCATCACCATCTACCTGATCGCCAGTTTTGAATTGGGGTTCGAACATTTCCAGCCGGACATGAACCGGATCTATCGCGCCGTGACAGACATTCGCGACAACAATAGCGAACACCATTTTCCCCTGATCTCTTTCCAGGAAGCGTCATACATAAAAACCCATTTCACCGGCATTGACAAGCTCGCGTACTTTTGGGACTACTATTTTAAGGCCACCGTCCCCGGAAAAGACGGGAGCATAACGACATTCCCCACGCCGGATCCCACCACCGTCGTATCTGACGTGATCATCACCGAACCCGCATACTTTGACATCTTCAAATATGATTGGCTGCTGGGCAATAGCCAAACGGCGCTCCGCGATCCATTCAAAGTTGTACTCTCCGAAAAAAAGGCCCGCGATTATTTTGGTTCCTTGCCCCTGAGCGAAGTGATCGGCCGCGAAATAATCTACAATGATTCCCTCCACCTATCCGTCTCGGGGATCGTAAAGGACTACCCAAAAAACTCGGATTTCGTTTTTAAAGAATTTATATCCCTCTCTACCATCAGTCATAGCTTTCTCAACAAACCGCCCTATTTACCCGGGGTAACGGACCCTGCCAAATGGGGTTGGAATGATATGGGCCAGGCGTTTATAAAAGTTTCCCCAGGAACCACCGCGGCCAATTTTGCCAACCAGACCCCGGCGCTCATCAATATAGAAAACAGCCAACACGGCAAATTTTCAAATTCAAAAACTCACCAGTCCATTCTCCTGCAACCGCTGGCCGATATTCACTTCAATCCCGACTATGGATCAGACTATTATTCCATACAGTCCGATCGGCGCACCCTGTTTGGCCTGATGGGCATCGCCGCGCTGATCCTACTCATCGCGGTGATCAACTTTATTAATTTGGCAACCGCCCAATCCATCGGCAGGGCAAAAGAAATAGGGATAAGGAAAGTCCTGGGGAGTGGTAGAGCCGCCCTGATCCTGCGCTACCTCGGCGAAACATTTGTTTTGGTATCGCTTGCCATCATCGTATCGCTGCTGATTTGCCGGTTGCTGCTGAACGCTTTTCCCACCATCATCCCTGACGGGGTCACACTCGACATCTTAAGTCCATCCCTGCCGCTCTTCTTAATTACAATGGCCATCCTTACTACCCTGCTTTCTGGTCTTTATCCGGCAAAACTTCTATCCGCTTATTCACCCGCGCAATCGCTCAAAGGCGCCACCGGCCAAATCGCCAATTCGAAAAGCCCCCTTCGAAAAATGATGATCGTGTTTCAATTCAGCGTATCGATCATCTTCATTATCGGAACGATCGCGATCGGCAACCAGGTCCACTATTTATTGAAAAAAGACCTCGGGTTTCAGAAGGACGCGATCATCAATTTTTTCAATAGCGGCAAACATCGGAAAGAAGATGATTATGTGTTGGCAGATAGGATCAGGCGGCTTGCAGGTGTCGACAAGGTGAGCATAAGCAATGATCCGCCCGAGACCGCCTTTCCCGGGGTCGGAACGATCCAATGTAAAGACGTGGGGACCCACGTTGAGGCACAACACATCAACGCCGATAATAATTTCGTTTCCCTGTACGGCCTGAAAATGATAACCGGCCGCAACTTTAATGCCCCACTACTAGATGATTCAGCGACGGAATACCTGATTAACGAGACCTGTTCCAGACAACTTGGATTTAAAAGACCGGAAGATGCGATCGGTCATTTGATCCAGGAAGGCTATTTTGCAAAAACAGGTTCCTTTATTGCTTATCGGTCAGGGCAGGTTGCCGGAGTGCTGGCGGATTTCCATTCCCAAGCGCTGAGTACTCCTATTGGCGCGGTATGTATAGCTGCGACAATTCACCTTCGCGGCGGACTGATCAACGTCAAGCTCTCCACCAGTGGAAAACAACCAGTGGATTTCAGCGCTGTCATAAAAAACATCGGAAAGGAATGGAAGACGATCTACCCGGATGAAGATTTCAATTATAGCTTTTATGACCGGACCATTGCCGGGTTTTACAGCAAACAACAAACAACCGGTAAGATCATGAATATCGCGATGCTCGTAGCCATCCTCATTTCCTGTATTGGGCTTTTTGGACTGATCACCTTCATGGCGGCACAGCGAACAAAAGAGATCGGCATCCGCAAGGTCCTGGGCGCGTCAGTTGCCGGGGTCGCCCTGATGCTGGCAAAGGAATTCATTTTCCTGGTCATTTTGGCAATGCTGATAGCATCCCCCGTTGCCTATTATCTGATCCATCAATGGCTCCAGAGTTTTGCCTACCGCGTAAATATCAGCTGGTGGCTTTTTGTCCTTGCCGGAATTTCGGCAATCCTGATTGCCATGCTGACCATCAGCTACCAGGCGGTGAAGGCGGCGCTTGCGAATCCAGTGAAAACGTTGAGGGCAGAATAACCGGGCGACTCGAAGCCCTTATTCGGCTTTCAGCCCAAGAGCCGCGGAGCGGCTCATTCGCTACGCAAAGATTTCACCGGGTTGGCCGATGCCGCCCGTATCGTCTGCACGCTGACTGTCAAAACGGCGATGACTAAGGCGATCATCCCCGCCGCCACGAAAATCCACCCCGAAATGTCGATCCGGTTCGCAAAACCCTGCAGCCATTTCCGCATCACCAGCCACGCCAGCGGCGAAGCGATCACAATCGACAGCAACACCAACCGCACAAAATCCCTCGACAACATCCCTACTATCGTCGAAACCCCAGCGCCCAACACTTTCCTGATCCCAATCTCTTTTGTCCGCTGTTCAGCCGCATACGTCGCCAGCCCAAACAGGCCAAGACAAGCAATCAGGATGGCCAGGGCGCTAAACGTAACAAAAAGCTGACCCATCCGCTGCTCCGCCCGGTAAAGACCAT